>JAEEOQ010000048.1 GCA_016284355.1 Lachnospiraceae bacterium | reverse complement strand
TTCGGCGCTGTATACGGCTTCGCCGGCTCTTTGAACGATATAAGGCGCTCCGTTGTACTTTGTTCCGTGGCGTCTTGCCCAGAGAGAATGGAGACTTACTCCGTCAAATACAAGGTCCTTCGGGATAACCGTATAGCCAAGTCTAAGACCTGTAAAGCCTGCGGTCTTTGAAAACGACTTAAACTCTATGGCACATTTTCTTGCGCCCTCGCACTCGTAAATGCTGTGCGGCACTCCGTTTTCTGCTATATACGCCTCGTAAGCGGCATCATAAAGGATAACGGAGCCTTCTTTTATGGCATAGTCAACCCACTTTTGAAGCTCGTCTTTCTTCATAACAGCTCCTGTCGGGTTGTTTGGAAAGCAAAGATAGATAAGGTCTGCATGTTCCTTTGGAAGCTGCGGTGTAAAACCGTTCTCGCCGCTGCAAGGCATATAGACCATGCCCTCATATCTTCCCGTTTCTTTGTTGTATGCACCGGATCTTCCCGCCATAACATTTGAATCCACATAAACCGGGTACACCGGGTCGCAGACCGCCACTACATTGTCTTTTGCAAAGATTTCCTGAATATTGCCGCAGTCGCTCTTAGCTCCGTCTGATACAAAGATCTCATCTGCAGCTATGGCGCAGCCTCTGCTTTCATAGTCAGCCTTTGCGATGGTCTCCCGAAGAAAAGCATAGCCAAGGTCTGGGGCATACCCCTTAAATGTTGCCTCATTTCCCATTTCGGCTACAGCTTTATTTAATGCATCTGTAACTGCCGGCACAAGAGGTCTTGTTACATCACCTATTCCAAGCCTTACGATATCTGCCTGAGGGTTTGCTTCCTTGTACGCTGCAACCCTTTTTGCTATCTCCGAGAAAAGATAGTTTCCCGGAAGCTTAAGATAATCCTTATTAACTTTTACCATTTTACCCTCCTTAATACCTTTTTTTGCCCGTAAACCTGCTTGCGGGCAAAAAAAGAGGGCACTTCGAGAATGTTCTCGAAACGCCCTTGCTTCTTAACGTAGTAATGATACTTCTACTTTAAGCACTTGTCAATAGTATGATTATTTATAAATAAGCCCTTATAAATTAGTATACCCCATAAGTGCCTCATCAACTTCTCTTGCCACGCTGCGACCTTCTGATATAGCCCACACCACAAGGGACTGGCCGCGTCTTGCATCGCCCGCAGCGTAGATCTTCGGATCAGTGGTGGCATAGCTTCCGCTTGTTTTAATATTGCCTCTTGCGTCCGTCTCCACCCCAAAGCTCTTTGCAATATACTCTTCACTTCCCACAAAGCCTGCGGCAATGAGAACAAGATCTGCGGGAACACTTCTTTCAGATCCTTCTACGGGTACCATACTTGTTCTGCCTGTTTTTTCGTCCTTTTCCGGCTTTAAGGAAACAAGCACTGCCTCAACCACATTGCCCTTCGGGTCTTTTTTGAACTCAGAAACCGTGGTTGTGTACACGCGCGGGTCACTTCCAAACATGAAGGCAGCCTCTTCCTGGCCATAATCTGTTTTAAGGACTCTTGGCCACTCAGGCCATGGATTAGACGGAAGTCGCTCTTGTGCAGGCTTTGGCATCATCTCAAGCTGAGTAACCGCTGTGGCCCCAAGTCTTATGCAGCTTCCCACGCAATCATTTCCGGTGTCGCCTCCGCCTATAACTATCACGCTTTTCCCTTTTACAAGGTCAGAAGGATTCACTCCTTCGTTTTCCTCATAGATCACGCTCTTTGTAACAGCCTTAAGAAAATCCACCGCAAAGAAGATGTTTTTCGCTTCTCTTCCCGGAACTTTAATATCTCTTGGTTTTCCGGCTCCGCATGCAAGGATCACCGCATCATTTTCAGCTACGATCTTTTTTGCGTCTACGTCCTTACCCACATTTTCCCCTGTCTTAAATATAACTCCGGCTTCGGTAAGGAGTTTTACTCTCCTGTCAATAACAGACTTATCAAGCTTCATGTTTGGGATGCCGTAGCGAAGAAGACCTCCCACGCGGTCATTTTTCTCGTAAACCGTCACCTCATGCCCACGGCTGTTAAGCGCTTTTGCTGCCGCAAGGCCTGCCGGACCGCTTCCTATTACCGCAACCTTTTTGCCTGTGCGTACCGAAGGCTTCACTTCATTTACAAGGCCGTTTTCAAAAGCATATTCTATAACCGACCTTTCGTTTTCCTTTGTGGTAACTGCTGCATTGTGAAGGCCTGCTGTACAGGCTGCTTCGCAAAGTGCAGGGCACACCCTTCCGGTAAACTCAGGGAAACTGTGGGTAACGGAAAGCCTGGTGTATGCTTCCGCCATCCTGCCTCTGTATACCAGATCATTTATTTCAGGAATGAGGTTGTGAAGAGGGCACCCGGTGGTCATGCCCGAAAGGCTTGCTCCCGCCTGACAAAACGGAACTCCGCAGTCCATACATCTTGCTGCCTGTCTCCTTCTTTCAGCCATATCAAGCTCGCCGTGGAACTCGCAAAAATCATTTACACGTTCCGATTCCTCTCTTACCGGACCGTCTTTTCTCGCATATTCAAGAAAACCTGTTGTTTTACCCATTATTAATACGCTCCTTTCGCTCCCCGCACTTACATTCCGTGGATCCCTGCAACCTGATAGAAGGCCTCTATCTTTGCGGTCTCCGGATCGGCTCCTTTTTCCTCGCTCTTTGCTATGAGCCTTAACATCTCGCGGTAATCCGTAGGGATGATCTTCTTAAACTGCGATACATACTTATCAAATGATGCCAGGATTTTTTTCCCTTTCTCAGAGCCTGTATATTTTACGTGTTCTTCGATAATGTTTTTCAGCTCTTCCAGATCCTTTTTAAGTTCTACATTTTCCATGGTCACAAGCTGCTTGTTAAGGTTTCGGTACAGCTTGTTGTCCTCGTCAAGTACGTAGGCTACTCCGCCGCTCATACCTGCTGCAAAGTTCTTTCCTGTAGGCCCAAGTATTACCACCACACCGCCTGTCATGTATTCGCAGCCGTGCTCACCGACGCCTTCAACTACTGCGGTTGCACCGGAATTTCTTATGGCAAATCTTTCTCCTGCCATACCTGCAATAAAGGCTTTTCCAGAAGTTGCGCCGTATAGAGCCACATTTCCGACGATAATATTTTCCTCAGGATCATAGCCGGTTTCCTCCGGTGCTTTTACTATAAGCTTACCGCCGGAAAGCCCCTTTCCAAAGTAATCGTTGCTGTCCCCCGTAAGGTTAAGGGTGATACCTGCAGGAACAAATGCACCAAAGCTCTGTCCACCTGCGCCGTCGCACCTGATGGTAAGGGTATCTTCAGGAAGACCCTCAGGATGGTTTCTTGTAACTTCAGCTCCAAGAAGGGTTCCAAAAGCTCTGTCTGTGTTGCCAACCTTTATCTCTACTGTGCATGCTTCTCCGTTTTCCATAGCCTTCTTAACCGCCTTTGAGGTAAGAAGCTTCTTTTCATCTATTGTTTCTTTAAGCTTAAAATCATAAGCTGCCTTCGGGTGGTAAGTAACAAGCTCTCTGTCAATGTCCGACAGGTCCGGCATAATCCTGCTAAGATCAAGTTTCTGCTCTTTTGCAGAAAGCTCGTCCCTGACCTTAAGAAGGTCTGTCCTTCCCACCAGCTCTTCAACGCTCTTTACCCCCAGGCTTGCCATGATCTCGCGAAGCTCTCTTGCAATAAAACGCATAAAGTTTTCCACGTACTCAGGCTTTCCGGCAAACCTCTTTCTAAGCTCCGGGTTCTGCGTTGCAATACCCATAGGACAGGTATCCGACTGACACGCCCTCATCATGACGCATCCAAGGGTTACAAGGGGAGCTGTGGCAAATCCAAACTCCTCAGCGCCAAGTATAGCCGCGATAGCCACATCTTTTCCGCTCATAAGCTTGCCGTCTGCCTCAAGTACGACCCTGTTTCGAAGGCCGTTTGCAATGAGGGTCTGATGCGTTTCCGCAAGGCCAAGCTCCCAGGGAAGGCCCGCATTGTGGATGGATGAAACAGGTGCTGCTCCCGTACCGCCGTCATAACCTGAAATGAGGATAACCCCTGCTCCTGCCTTTGCAACGCCTGCTGCAACGGTTCCAACTCCGGCCTCAGACACAAGTTTTACGGAAATCCTTGCATCTTTATTGGCATTTTTAAGGTCAAAGATCAACTGTGCAAGGTCTTCAATGGAGTATATGTCGTGGTGAGGAGGCGGGGAAATAAGCGATACGCCCGGCGCTACCTGTCTGGTCTTAGCGATCCATGGGTAAACCTTCTTGCCCGGCAGGTGTCCGCCTTCGCCGGGTTTTGCACCCTGAGCCATCTTTATCTGGATCTCTTTTGCGCTTACAAGGTATCTGCTGGTTACACCGAATCTTCCGCTTGCCACCTGTTTTATGGCTGAGCTTCTATCCTCTGCGGTTCCTGCGGAAAGGAGTCTTTCCTCGCTCTCGCCGCCCTCGCCAGAGTTTGACTTGCCTCCGAGCCTGTTCATGGCTATGGCAAGGGTTTCATGAGCTTCCTCAGAGATGGAACCGTAGCTCATAGCACCGGTTTTAAATCTTTTTACGATCGAATCTTCGCTTTCAACCTTGTCAATATTTACAGGTTTTACGTCTGTCCTGAAATCAAGAAGCGAACGTAAAAATCCTGTTCCTTCTGAATTTACAAGTGATGTGTATTCTTTGAATTTTTCGTAGTCTCCGTTCCTTGTGGACTGCTGTAGCATGTGGATAGTCTGCGGATTGTATCTGTGCTTTTCACCCATGCTACGCTCTTTATGTCTTCCCATTGAGGAAACCTCAAGGCATGCAGGAAGTCCTAAAGGGTCAAAAGCCTTGCTGTGCTGTGCATCCACAGCTTTTGCAATATCTGCAAGGTCAATTCCGCCCACTCTGCTGACTGTTCCTGTAAAATACTCATCTATTACAGATGGCGCTATACCGATAGCCTCAAATATCTTACTGCCCTGGTAGGACTGAATGGTTGAGATCCCCATCTTTGAGGCGATCTTTACAATGCCGAAAAGTACTGCGTTGTCGTAATCGTTTACTGCTGCATAGTAGTCCTTATCAAGAAGCTCTTCCTCCACAAGCTCGGCGATGGTAGCATGGGCAAGGTACGGGTTGATGGCCGATGCCCCGTAGCCAAGGAGCGTTGCAAAATGGTGTACTTCTCTTGGCTCGCCGGATTCAAGTATAAGCGAAAGCGCCGTGCACTTCTTGGTGTCTACAAGATGCTTATGCACAGAAGCAACTGCAAGAAGAGAAGGGATAGCCACGTGGTTTTCATCAACGCCTCTGTCTGAAAGGATGATGATGTTTGCTCCTTCCTTATATGCCTTATCCACCTCCACAAACAGGTGTGAGATAACCCTGTTCATAGGAGTTCCTTTGTAATAAAGGGTTGAAACCTTTGCTACG
The DNA here is from genome assembly GCA_016284355.1 of Lachnospiraceae bacterium. GTDB lineage: Bacteria > Bacillota > Clostridia > Lachnospirales > Lachnospiraceae > JAEEOQ01. The sequence continues at coordinate 6,452 of JAEEOQ010000048.1, read as the reverse complement.
GCAAAACCGTCCTTTTTTATATCCTCGATCTTAAGAAGGTCAAGGTCTGTAAGGATCGGGTTGTTGATCTTAAGCACATGGCAATTTTCCTTCTTTTCTTCAAGAAGATTTCCGTTCTTTCCCACATAAACAGTTCTTGATGTTACGATCTCTTCACGCTGGGCATCTATCGGCGGGTTTGTTACCTGTGCAAACTGCTGCTTAAAATAGTAAAACAGCGGCTGATACTGACCTGAAAGCGCTGCAATAGGGGTATCAACGCCCATAGAACCGATAGCCTCATTTCCGGAAAGAGCCATGCTTAAAATGCTGTCATGGTAGTTTTCCCATGTGTAGCCAAAGGCCTTCTGGAGCTTTTTCCTGTATTCGCCCGTTACCGCAGGAACTTTCCTGTTTGGTATCTTAAGCTCAGAAAGAAGGGTGAGCCCGGCGTCAAGCCACTCGCCAAATGGGTGGGCAAGAGCATACCTTTCTTTTATCTCCGAATCTTCGTAAATCTTTTTCTTCTTTGTATCAACAAGAAGGATCTTTCCCGGATGGAGACGTTCTTTTTTGATGATGTGTTTTTCATCAAGATCAAGTACGCCAACCTCAGATGAAAGGATAAGTCTGCCATCATCAAGAACATAATATCTTGAAGGTCTGAGACCGTTTCTGTCAAGTATTGCCCCCATTACATCTCCGTCTGAAAAAAGAATAGACGCAGGGCCGTCCCAAGGCTCCATCATAGTTGCGTAGTACTGGTAAAAGTCGCGTTCTTCCTGAGTTAAGGTCTCGTTATGCGCCCAAGGCTCAGGAATGGCGATCATTGCTGCCAGCGGAAGATCAAGTCCGCTCATTACAAGAAACTCAAGTACATTATCAAGCATAGCTGAGTCAGAACCGCTTTGCGATATAACAGGAAGAACCTTTGTCATGTCTTCTTCAGTAAATTTATCTGAATGCATAGTCTCTTCACGAGCCAGCATTTTATCTGCATTACCCTTTATGGTATTGATCTCGCCGTTATGTACCATAAGCCTATTGGGGTGAGCCCTGTTCCAGCTTGGATTCGTATTTGTTGAAAATCTTGAATGTACCATAGCTATGGCAGATTCATAATCAGGGTCTGTAAGGTCCGTAAAAAATGTACGGAGCTGTCCTACAAGGAACATACCCTTATATACTATAGTACGGCATGAAAGCGACGGCACATAGGTGCTCTCGCTGCTTTGCTCAAACTCACGCCTGATTATATAGAGCATACGGTCAAAATCGATATCTTCTTTTGCTTCTTCAGGCCTTTCGATGAACACCTGCCTGATATCAGGCATACAGTCTCTTGCCCTGCTGCCAAGAACTTCAGGCGCACACTCAACCTTTCTCCAGGCCAGCACCTTAAGACCTGCCTTTTTTACGATGACCTCAAACATGGCCATGGCCTGTCTTTTTGCAAGTTCATCCTGCGGAAAAAAGAACATGCCGACTCCGTACTTTCTGGCTCCGGGCAGGTCAACTCCCATTTTCTTAAGTTTTTTTACAAAGAACTTATGTGGAATCTGGGTAAGGATACCTACACCGTCGCCCGTCTTTCCTTCCGCATCTTTACCTGCTCTGTGCTCTAAGTTTTCTACGATAGAAAGGGCATCTGCGACGATCTTATGACTTGCTCTCCCCTTCACGTCTATGATCGCACCTATACCGCAGTTATCGTGCTCAAAACCCGGATCATACATTCCTTCCTTTTGCAGCTTTTCAAATAAATTATTCATAGCAGCCCCCTTATTAATTATGAACGCCATCATTAAGGCTCATGCACAAAAAAAGCGCTTTAGACCCGAAGATCTAAAGCGCCTTTGCTTTATATGCATTGTATTTTAATGCACTAAAGCAAAAAAGTCAAGAGAGAGTTTTGATTTTATATATATCTTGTAATTATCACTGTTATTCCACATCCTGAAGTGCCGCAAAATCTTCTTCGCCTGTACGGATCTTTACGACTCTGCTTACAGGATATACAAAGATCTTACCGTCGCCGATGTGACCTGTGTAAAGTGTCTTCTTGGCAACCTCGATAACATCATCTACAGGTATAGCGCTGACAACCACTTCAAGCTTAACCTTTGGAAGAAGGGTGGCATCGATCTCAACGCCGCGGTACTTCTCGCCGGCACCCTTCTGAATGCCGCAGCCCATTACCTGAGTAACTGTCATACCTGTTACACCAAGTTCGTTCATAGCCTTACGAAGTGCATCGTATCTTGAAAGTTTGGCAATGATAACAACCTTGTTGATACCGGTAGAGCTGTAAGCGATCGGTGAAAGATCTGCTCTTTCAACAGGTACAGAGGCATCTCGTTTTGCTTTTGAGGCTTCTTCGTAGCTCTCTTCTCCAAGGTTTGTGTTCTCGTTTGGAGTCATTGTCATGGTGTTTGCAATATCCATGATAGAAAAGCCTGCATATGCTGAAGGAAGACCATGCTCTTTAACGTCAAGACCTGTGATCTCTTCTTCTTCTGAAACTCTAAGGCCAACAGTCTTTTTAATGATTGTAAATGCGATGATTATGGTAACGATGGTCCATGCAGCTGTTACAAGAACGCCAATGCACTGAAGTCCGAGCTGAGCAAAGCCGCCACCGTAGAAAAGACCTTCACTGATGCCTGCACTTGCAAATCCAGGTGCAGAGCTTGTTGCAAAAAGACCAACTGCAAGTGTTCCCCAGATACCGTTAAACATATGAACAGCAACTGCACCAACAGGATCGTCTACATGAGTTACGTTATCATTAAACCATACACCAAATACTACTAAAAGTCCTGAAACAACACCGATTATAGCTGCGCCTGCACAGTCAGTTACATCACAAGGAGCTGTGATAGCTACAAGACCTGCAAGTGAAGCGTTAAGACACATTGAAACATCAGGCTTGCCATATTTAACCCATGTAAAGATCATACAAACTACGGTTGCTACCGCAGGTGCTACAGTTGTAGTAAGAAATACTGAACCAAGTGTAGGAACATCGGTTGCTGCAGCGCCGTTAAAGCCATACCAGCCAAGCCAAAGGATAAATACACCAAGTGCTGCAATAACAAGGTTGTGGCCAGGGAAAGCATTTACTTTTGTTACTTTGCCGGCTTTGTTTCTTTCAAACTTACCGATTCTTGGTCCAAGCATCCATGCGCCGATAAATGCGCAGATACCGCCTACCATATGAATACAGTTAGAACCTGCATAATCATGGAATCCCATTTCAGCAAGGAATCCGCCGCCCCATGTCCAGTGAGCTTCGATTGGATAGATGACTGCTGAAATGATGGCTGAATAAATACAATAGCTTGAGAATTTGGTTCTCTCTGCCATAGAGCCTGATACTATGGTTGCTGTTGTGGCACAGAAAACAAGGTTAAATACAAATCCGGAATAATCGAAACTTCCGTAGTTTGTAAATACATCAAAGCTGAAACCGCCCGCAAACCCCTTTAAGATGTTTGGTCCAAGCATAAGTGATGCACCGCATATAAACCACATTACAGTACCGATACAAAAGTCCATTAAGTTCTTCATAATGATGTTGCCGGCATTCTTTGCTCTTGTAAATCCGGCCTCGCACATTGCAAATCCGGCCTGCATCCAGAATACCAGCGCGGCTCCGATAAGGAACCATACGGAGAACACTTCCCCGTCAAGAATTTTCATAATCTCCTCAGTCATAATAGTTTTCTTCCTTTCTTTTGATCTTATAATTAACCCCTGAATCTATAGAAAAAAGGGCACCCCACCGGCGTTAATTTTTCGCTTCCACGCCATTGTGGGATACCCTGTATTTACACATGTACCAGGTACATATGTCATTTTTTTACATATGTACCTGGTACATATGTTATTCTTTTAAATCAATAAACGGAAAAGAGAAGCTTGCCATAGCTTGGGAATGGCCAGTACTCTTCGCCTGTAAGCATTTCTGCCTCGTCTACGTACTTTCTTAAGGTGTCCATCTTTGGAAGAAGATCGTCCCTTACTGCCTCAGATGTCTTGATGATCTCATCATATTTCTTGATATCTTCAAGCGCTTTCTCAAGAGCAACAGTGCTTTCAAGTATGTCATCTGTAAGCTCTGAAAGTCTTTCCATGGTTGAGATCTCGTAGTTGCATTTAACCTTTGTGCTTACAGACTTCATAAGTGATGTGGTCTGAGCAAGGTTAAAGAGGTAACCTTCGATGGCAGGAAGATAATTCTTTCTTACCATATCAACCATTGTGTGACCCTCGATATTTACTGTCTTGCAGTAGTTCTCAAGCATGATCTCGCATCTTGAATGAAGCTCTGTCTCAGAAAATACCTTGTGGCTCATGAGCATGTCCATGTTCTTCTTATCAAGAAGATGTGGCATTGCATCGGCTGTGGTCTTAAGATTTGAAAGGCCTCTGACTTCAGTAGCTTCCTTGATCCACTCTTCGCCGTAGCCGTTTCCGTTAAAGAGGATGCGCTCGTGCTTTGTAATAACTTCTTTGATAAGATCGTGAAGCTCTGTTTCGAAATCCTTAGCGCCTTCAAGTCTGTCAGCATACTGCTTTAAGCTCTCTGCAACTGCTGCGTTTAACATGATGTTGCAGCATGCAATGCTGTTTGAAGAACCAAGGGATCTGAACTCGAACTTATTACCTGTAAATGCGAAAGGTGAAGTTCTGTTACGATCTGTTGTATCTCTTGAAAATCTTGGAAGTGCGTGAACTCCAAGCTTGATAACCTCTTTTTCCTTACCCTGATAAGGCGCATCATTTTTAATAGCCTCAAGGATGGCTGTAAGCTCGTCTCCGAGGAATACTGAAATGATTGCAGGTGGTGCCTCGTTTGCTCCAAGTCTGTGATCGTTTCCTGCTGTTGCAACAGAAAGTCTTAAAAGATCCTGATAATCATCAACAGCCTGGATTACTGCACAAAGGAAAGTAAGGAACTGTGCGTTCTCATATGGTGTTTCTCCCGGTGAAAGAAGGTTTGCTCCGTCGTTTGTTGCCATAGACCAGTTGTTGTGCTTACCTGATCCGTTAACACCTGCGAAAGGCTTTTCATGAAGGAGACAAACCATACCGTGCTTTCTTGCAACCTTCTGCATGATCTCCATTGTAAGCTGGTTGTTGTCTGTGGCAACGTTTGTGGTAGAGTAGATAGGCGCAAGCTCGTGCTGAGCAGGTGCAACCTCGTTATGCTCTGTCTTTGCAAGAATGCCGTGTTTCCAAAGCTCTTCGTTAAGCTCTTCCATAAACTCCGATACTCTTGGCTTGATAACGCCAAAGTAGTGATCGTCAAGTTCCTGTCCCTTAGGTGGCATAGCACCGAAAAGTGTACGACCTGTGTAGACAAGATCCGGTCTCTTCTCGAAGCATTCCTTATCTACAAGGAAGTACTCCTGCTCTGGTCCAACGCTGGTTCTTACGTACTTAACATCCTTACCGAAAAGCTTAAGTATTCTCTTTGCCTGACGGTTAAGAGCTTCCATTGAACGAAGGAGCGGTGTCTTTTTATCAAGCGCATCTCCTGAGTATGAACAGAATGCTGTAGGAATGCAAAGGGTGTGATCTTTGATAAATGCATATGAAGTCGGATCCCATGCTGTATAGCCTCTTGCCTCGAATGTAGCTCTAAGACCGCCACTTGGGAATGAACTTGCATCAGGCTCGCCCTTTATAAGCTCTTTCCCCGAAAACTCCATGATCACGCCGCCATCAGGTGATGGTGCTATAAAACTGTCGTGCTTTTCAGCGGTAACGCCGGTAAGAGGCTGGAACCAATGAGTAAAATGAGTAGCTCCCTTCTCAACAGCCCAATCTCTCATTTCTGCTGCAACTGCTTCTGCCACGCTAACATCAAGTCTTTCATTCTCGTCGATGGTCTTTCTTAAAGAATCGTAAACATCCGCTGAAAGTCTTGCTCTCATCACTCTGTCATCAAAGACCATAGATCCAAAAAGTTCAGGTACATCTTGTTTTGCCATTTTATTTTTTCCTCCCGTTTAATATTTATTTTCCACTTTCTCCGTAGTTCGAAAGAACTCTTGCTGAAGGATCGTTTACATTACAACCCTCCCAGTTTTTGTTCGGCATCCAGAAATCAACTACCATCTCTGACTGCCCCGGATAATATTTTTCAAAGATATCTCTGTATAAAAGAGATTCCTTTGTAAAAGGTGTAGCATGTGTATATTTTTTAATACCTTCTTCAAACTCGCTGTCGGTGTATACGTTTTCCGCATATTCCGTAAGATCGTCTTTAAGCGAGTGCCCCACTGCATCTGAAAATGCTGCTTTTTCTCTCCAAAGAATGCTCTCAGGGATAAGCCCGTCTTCTTCAAAAGCATGTCTTAAAAGATATTTACCCTTGCCGTACTTATTTAGCTTCTTTTCAGGATCTATCGCCATGCAATAGCTTGCAAAATCAAGATCTCCGAAAGGAACTCTTGCCTCAAGGG
>JAEEOQ010000047.1 GCA_016284355.1 Lachnospiraceae bacterium | reverse complement strand
CTGAGCAGTGCATTGCAGCGATACCCTTAAGTGGAAGGTAGTAGTTCATCATAGAGAAGATACCCTTCTTCATCTCGCCGCCATACCAGGTATTAAGAATAACCTGCTCTCTGCTTGTAATGTTGAAAGCAGCACAAGTCTCTGAATTAAGACCAAGCTCTTTGTAGTTGTCGATCTTAGCCTTTGAAGCGTTGTAAACAACGAAATCAGGCTTGAAGTTCTTAAGCTCTTCATCTGTAGGAGCGATAAACATGTTCTTTACGAAATGAGCCTGCCAAGCAACCTCAACGATGAAACGGATAGCCATACGAGTATCTTCGTTAGCGCCGCAGAAAGCATCAACTACGAAAAGTCTCTTGTTTGAAAGTTCTTTCTTTGCAAGATCCTTAACTGTAGCCCAAACTTCTTCGCTCATTGGGTGGTTATCGTTCTTGTACTCATCAGTTGTCCACCAAACAGTATCCTTTGAATTTGCATCCATAACGATATACTTGTCTTTAGGAGAACGTCCTGTGAAAATACCTGTCATAACGTTTACAGTATCAAGCTCGGTAACTTTACCAACCTCATATCCTGTAAGTCCTGCTTTTGTTTCTTCCTCGAATAACATCTCGTAAGAAGGATTGTGCACGATCTCTGTGGTACCGGTGATACCATAAACACTTAAATCAACTGCCATTTTTCTACCTCTTCTTTCCTAGATAAACTATTATTTTGCCCGAAAAGCTTTATATCCACCGGGCAAGAGTTTATAAAACTCATTATCTATATTACATGAACGAAAACACCGGACATTTTTGTCAAGTGTTTAACACTCATATATCCGAAACTCGCTCAACTATTATTATAAGTACATGCCATGTAAATGTCAATAACTGTTGTTTTTACAAAAATACATAAATTCTATAAGTTAAAATTACAAGAAGGTATAAAAAGAAAAACCTGCAAGAAAACTTGCAGGTTTTAAAAGAGGCGACAACTATTTTGTCTCATTCAGGGATTTTCTCGAAAATTACGCCGTCTTTTGAAAGTTCCTCTAATCCCCTATAGCAAACTATGTTGATCGTCGGGAACTTTGTGATTATCAGATCTACGATCCTCTGCGTATTGTATTCAAGCGGCAGTTCTGCCAGAAACAGTTCTGTAGGAACAGGTCCGGAATAACCGGAAACCAACTGGATACTGTTATCAGGCAGTGTGCTTATGCTCGACCCACTCGCAAAAGAGATGATCGCTGCATATTCACTTTCCACACTGAGAACTATAACAACATCATCCGTGCTTATCGCACATCCGGTTACCACAGTATCCGAGGTACGTAAGTACGCTTCCATAGTAACTGCAGAAGCTGCCTCCTGTTCGATGAAGGATGCGGAAATAGTCACGTCATTTGCTATATTACTTACAGTCCAAGAAGTTCCGCTTCCGGAAAGATCACCTGTACCTTCGCCGATGCTGACTTCACCTGCCTCGTAGTTTTCAGCGGCTGTAAGTGTGATCGTGATCGTGCTTCCCTTTAAAACCCTATCTCCGGACGATAAGGCTGTAGATCCCTGCATTACCGTGATTGTTCCACCTGTAGGCTGTGCAAATATGATCGTTGCCCTGTTTTGGTCATTGTTTACAGGTGGATTGTTATCTGCCGGAGGATCGATCACAACAGGATAAGTATAAATAGGATAATCAACAACAGTATTGCTGTTTTCCTGTTTTTTCTCTTCTTCCTTCTCACCCTCCGCCGGCTGTTCTTCTTCCTGTTTGCCTTCCGATGTATCGGCCTCCTCAGATTTGCCAAAATCATCGGTGGTCAGATTCTCGCCTGTGTCTACCTTTCTGGTCTTGCCTTCGGTATCCTTTACACTGACAGGCTCTTCAGTGTTGTTCTTAACCTTTACGCCGGCTGATTCTTCCTTGAGAGTGATCTTGGAACTTTCCGCGCCTTTTTCAAGGTTCAGTTCTACATCTGCATATGCATTGACACTGACCGGAATCTCAGACTTAACCGCTGCTCCGACAGCATCCTTCTGCACCGTAACTTTAAGGCTCTCCTCGGAAGTTCCGCTGACACTTATATCAGCTGCAGCGCCGATATAAACACGGCCTATTTCACCGTTCTGCGTCAGATCAATTTTAACCTCGGATTTTACGGAAACTTTTTCGATACCCCCGTTATTAACCAGCTTAATGGTACCTGTTTCCGAAGCGATAGTAAGCTTCTCCACAGATGCAGTCACCATTGCCGTGAAGGTAAGTTTCTCATCATTTACTGTGATCTTATTGCCTGAAGCATACTCCTTAACGGACTTAGCTTGATTAATAGTGATACTGCTGACTGTCGCCTTGCTTTTTATCGTTGCATTTGGAGCATCAATAACAATCTGTAAACTGTCCGAACTGTATTTTGCGTTCAGAGTGAATGTGGAAGCCTCGCTTGTCTCAATTTTAATCTTGACATTGCTGTTCGAACTACCATACTTTTTGAGAGCAGCAACCAGTTCTTCCTGCGTTGTAACAACAATAGTCTTCTTCTTGCTCTTCTTGGAAGCCGCCTCAACAGCGCCTTTAGGGAGCATGCCGATAACAAGAGCCAATAATACCAACAATACTGCCGTTTTCTTCAAAAATCTCTTCATATGTAGCCTCCCCATATTGATCAACAAATTAAAAATACCTATAGTAGTATCCATTTTTCTGTTTTTATAATAACATAAAATTTCCCGTAGTACAATCACAACGAAGCTTTGGAGTAGGACGAAATAGACCGTAAAAGATAAAAGAAAAACCTGTAAGATAAATCTTACAGGTTTTAAAAGAGGCGACAATCGGATTCGGACCGATGATCAAGGTGTTGCAGACCTACGCCTTACCACTTGGCTATGTCGCCTTATACTATAAAAGAATACTTTTGTAGTAAAAAACTCCCTGAGCAGGGCTCGAACCTGCAACACCACGGTTAACAGCCGTGTGCTCTACCATTGAGCTATCAAGGAATATCGAACGTACTTTGTTATTATATAACAAAAAGTGACTAAATACAAGTCACTTTCTATTTCTTTTTGTACATTCAAAACTACACATTGAAAAGTCAAACTCGATTATCTTTGAATAAGCCCTCGACCTATTAGTATTGATCAGCTACACACGTCACCGTGCTT
>JAEEOQ010000046.1 GCA_016284355.1 Lachnospiraceae bacterium | reverse complement strand
GGTGCATGCTTCCTTTGCCGTAATCAATGCCAAGAGCTTCCCTGTCGTAGGAAATTGCCGTTCTGCGGCGTTCTGCCTCAGGGTTTGGCAAAGGGATAGCCGAAAGCAGGCTCACGGTATACGGGTGAACAGGGTTTGAGAATATCTCTTCTGTGGTGCCTGTTTCAAGGAGCCTTCCAAGATGCAAAACGCCGATCCTGTCAGAGATATATTTAACCATAGAAAGGTCGTGGGCTATAAAAAGGTACGCGCAGCCCGTCTCTTCCTGCATATCCTTCATAAGGTTGACTACCTGGGCCTGGATTGAAACATCAAGAGCCGAGATACACTCATCAGCTATGATAAGGTCAGGGTTCATGATAAGCGCCCTTGCGATGCCGACTCTCTGCCTCTGACCTCCCGAAAACTGATAAGGATACCTGTCATAATGTTCCTTTGCAAGTCCCACTTTAGCAAGTATTGAATCAATCTTTTCTCTTCGCTCCTGCGGCGAGGCATAGGAATGATGTATATCAAGACCTTCTCCTATTATATCTCCTATCTTCTTTCGCGGGTTTAAAGATGCCATAGGATCCTGGAAGATCATCTGCATCCTTGTGCGAAGCTCTGTATTTGTCTTTTTATCAAGTTTTTTGGTGATATCCATGTCCTTAAAAGTGATCTTGCCGCCCGTCGGGTCATAGAGCCTTATTATACCGCGCCCTATAGTGGTCTTACCCGAACCAGACTCTCCCACCAGGCCATAGGTCTCACCGGGATATATCTCAAAGCTTACATCGTCCACAGCCTTAAGGATATATCCGCCGTATTTAAAATACTGTTTTAATTTCTCCACACGTAAAAGTGGATCCGTATTATAATTAACTGCCATAATTACCTCATTTGCCTGATATGATCACTGTTTTTCTGCCGCGCTACGTCGCATTCTTTCGATCCTGCGCTTTAGCTCTTCCGGCATATCGATCTTTGGCGCTCTTTCATCAAGGAGCCATGTGGCTGCAAAGTGAGTTTCGCTGACCTTAAACATAGGCGGCTGCTCTATCCTGTCTGCTTTAAGTGCAAAGCGGTTTCTTGCCGCAAATGCATCGCCCTGTATCTCATTTAAAAGATTAGGCGGTGAGCCGGGGATCGTATACAGCCTGTCATCATCCGTGTCAAGATCAGGCATAGCGCTAAGAAGTCCCCAGGTATACGGGTGCTTTGGATCAAAGAATATCTCGTCCACATTGCCTACTTCTACTATGCGGCCTGCATACATAACGTTTACGTAATCAGCTACTTTTGCCACTACACCAAGGTCGTGGGTTATGTAGATAACGGAAATGCCCCTGTCTTTTTGGATCTTTTTGATAAGATCAAGGATCTTGCTCTGTATGGTTACGTCAAGGGCTGTGGTAGGCTCGTCGCATATAAGAAGATCAGGGTAACAGGAAATCGCAATAGCGATAACGACACGCTGCCTCATTCCGCCCGAAAGCTGATGAGGATACTGTTTGTAGCGTTTTTTTGCGTCCGTGATGCCAACTTCTTCAAGAAGTTCAATAGCTCTGGCTTTAGCCTCCTCTTTAGAAAGGCCAAGGTGCATGATCATGCCCTCAATAAGCTGATTGCCGATGGTCATGGTAGGATCAAGGCTTGTCATAGGGTCCTGAAAGATCATGGCGATCTTGCGGCCGTTGATGTTCTGCCTTACCCACTGCTTTTCTTTTTTAAGGATATCCACTTCCTGAAGGTCGCCCTTATCATCCTTGTAGCGGAAAATGATCTCGCCGCTGTTTATGGTGGCATTGCCTGCAAGAAGCCGCATGGCTGTCTTCATTACTACGGATTTGCCGGAGCCTGACTCGCCCACTATAGCCACAGTCTCGCCGCGCTCAAGATCCACATTGACACCGCGGATAGCGTGCACCATACCGGCCGTAGTCTTAAAAGAGATATCGAGATTTTTTATTTCTAAGATTTTATCTGCCATATGACTTTTTGTCCCCTTACATATCCTCTATTCTTGGCGCAAGCGCTTCGCGAAGACCGTCTCCCACAAAGTTAAATGCCAGCATCAAAAGAGCAAGCACGATAATAGGCGGAAGGATCTGATACGGAAGCGTTGTGATGTTGTTAAATCCGTCTTCAATAAGCGAACCTATGGAACACTGCGGAAGCACGATACCAACACCTACAAAGCTAAGGAAGGCTTCTGTAAATATCGCCGTAGGAATTGAAAACATAACCTGTGTAATAACAGGACCTATGGTGTTTGGAAGCACATCCGAAAAAATGATACGAAAACTTTTTGCTCCAAGAGTACGGCTTGCCATGATGTACTCCTGTCCTTTTATCTTAAGCATCTCAGCTCTTGCTATCTTGCTCATGCCAATCCACTCCGTAAGGAGCAGCGCCACGATAACAAGCCAAACGCCCTTTGGCATAAAAGTAGCAAGAACGCCCACAATAACAAGTCTTGGTATGGAGTTTGCTATCTCTACAAATCTTTGCATGATACCGTCACATACCTGACCGAAATACCCTGAAATAAGGCCGTAGCTCATGCCGATGAGCATATCGATAAGGATGGTCACAAAAGCAATCATAAGCGAAACTCTTGCTCCGTACCACACTCTTGTAAAAAGGTCTCTGCCAAGAGAATCGGTACCAAAAAGGAAAACCTTACCTGCAAAAGCGTCCTGATAATCAGCGCCGGTAAACAGTCTGTGAAGCGCAGGGATACGCGGAGCAAGGCTTTTTGCAACCTCCTGGGTCTGTCCGTTTGTTATGATCTCCTTATATCCGTAGCCTGATATCATCGGTCCAAAGACCGCAAGGATAAATATCAGGATTATGATAACAAGTCCCGTCATCGCTCTCTTGTTGTTCTTAAAGCGTGTAAACACGCCTTTCCAGAAGCTTTGGGACGCAAAGTTTCTATCGGTTGTGATATCACTGCTTACGTCAAGCACGAAGTCCTCGTCTGTTACTATCATTTCTTTAGACATTTAAGACTCCTTTCTGCCTGCAAGACGGATCCTTGGATCCAGCAGACCGTAAGTGATATCAAGAACAAGCATTATACCTATATAAAGAGCAGAATAGATAATGCCAAGTGCAAGAACATAGTTATAATCAATACCTTCCCCTGAAATGGCATCTACCATCAGTTTGCCAAGACCGTTTATACCGTATATCTTTTCAACTACAAGAGCACCTGTAAGAAGATCCACAATAAGCGGAGCTATAACGGTTACGATAGGAATAAGCGCATTTCTAAGGATATGCTTTGTTACAAGTTTTGTTCCGTACATACCCTTGCTTTCTGCAAGAAGCACATAATCAGAATCCATGACCTCCACCATCTCATTTCTTGTAAACCTTGCAATGGTAGACATTGAAAAAAGTGAGAGGGAAAGGGCCGGAATGATCGATGAGCCCATAAATCTTGACATATCAAAGTAAAACGGGAAAATAGTCACTTTGTACGCCAGAAAATACTGCAAAAAGATCATAAATACATAAGACGGTACGCAAACTCCGAGGATTGAAAGCACCGTACAGAATGTGTCCCAGAAATGCCCGCGGTTTAGGGCCGCCCCTATACCAAGTATAAGCCCGAAAACAACGCCTATTAATATAGAAAGTCCGCCTATCTTAAAGGAATTAGCCATACATCCGGGTAATACCGTTGAAATAGGCGCACCGTTATAAAGGGAGCTGCCTTTACCAAAGCTCCCTTTACCGATAACATTTTTAAGATAATTGCCAAACTGAACCAAGATGGGATCGTCAAGTCCCATCTCGGCTCTCTTTTTGGCTATCGCTTCGGCGCTCATACGCTCTGAAGGGAATGGATTTCCCGGCATGATACGAACCAGTAAAAACAGCAGGAACGTTATCATAAAAAGTGTAACAAGCGCCATAAATACTCGTTTGATTATATATTTTGCCATAAAAGACCTGCTTTATCTGCTTTATTTTGTCTTTGCCGCATTCTTATATACTCTGTTGATGGCAACAGGGTGGAATTCTACATTTGATACAGATGAATTAATGAGGTTTGCATTAGCCTTTGTGTAAAGCGGTGCGATAACAGCCTCTTCCATAACGATCTTTTCTGCATCAAGAAGTGCGTTCCAACGAGCATCGTAATCAGTTATATACTGTCCTGTGGTGCAGTCAGTAATAAGCTGATCGTAAGCTGCATTGCTCCAGAAACCGTAGTTGTTGGCATTGTTTGTTACCCACATACCAAGGTATGTCATAGGATCTGCGTAGTCAGGTCCCCATCTGGTAAGAGCAACTTCGTAGTTATCATTCTGCATCTTGTCAAGACGCTCAGCCTTTGTCATAGGTGCAAGAGTGATGGTAACGCCAGGTAATACTGCTTCGATCTGCTCCTTAAGAGCCTGAGCAACCTTGGTTACCTCATCGCCCTCGTTGTTACCAAAGATCATGGTAAGATCAAAAGTATCTACACCAAGCTCTGCCTTTGCAGCCTCAAGGTACTGCTTTGCAGCGTCAGGATTGTTGTCACATACATTTTTAAAGCGGTTCTGATCTGCTGAGAAATCATCACCTGTTGTTGCGCTTGCAGCAAACTGAGGAGGTACGCATGTGTATGTAGCAAGAGAACCGTCCATAACGTAGTTGTCTACAAGTGACTGTCTGTCTATAGCATTTGTAAATGCAAGTCTAAGGTTTGCATTTGCAAGATATCCGTTTGCGTTGTTAGCTGTCTGGCTAAATGAGAGATACCACATGTAGCCTGCACCGGTAACCTTCATATTCTTTGAAAGCTCTGCATCGCCCTTAACGCTTGCTACCTGGTCGCCGCCTACAGTAACGATATCAAGAGATTTGTTCTTAAATCCCATAAGTGCGTTATCTGAAGAACCCACTACCTGATAGTTGATACCATCAAGTTTGATCCTTGCAGCATCCCAGTAATCTGCATTCTTCTTAAGAGAAAAGCTTGCAGTACCCGGGGTATAGTCAGCAAGAACAAAAGCACCATTACTAAGGAAAGTCTTCGGACTTGTTCCGTAAGTACCCTCTTCAAGGCCCTCATAGAAAGCCTGGTTAATTGGGTAAAATGTTGGGAAATACATAAGTGATGGGAAGAAGGAAACAGGAACTTCAAGTTCAACCTTAAGAGTCTTCTCATCTACTGCTGTTACACCGAGAGTAGAAGGATCTCCTCCCTCGTAAAGGATGTTGTCTGCATTCTTAACAGCACCTACTGAAGAATCAAACATGTAGTTATACTCCACATTTGCTGTCATAGCAAGCTTCCATGCATACTCAAAGTCTGCTGCTGTAACAGGAGTACCGTTTGACCACTTGGCATCGCGAAGATG
>JAEEOQ010000045.1 GCA_016284355.1 Lachnospiraceae bacterium | reverse complement strand
AAAACGTGATGTTTTTAGGCAATGTCTTGATCGTTGCGCTAATTCTTGGACTGACTATCTTTTATGTAGGCGGCGAGCACAGAAAACTTGTGCGTACGCAGACAGAAGCATTTAATAATATGACGCAGGCAATGGAAAGCGTAACTGTCAATTACCTTTTGGGTGAGCAGCATATTTGCAATAGCTGGGCGACCTATATCAATGCGGGCGACATGACAATAGATGAAGCCATTGATTTTATTCGCTCTTCTATTTTCTCTTCAGACATCACGGCTCATATTTTGTTTACCGGAGGGGATGAACTTTCAGGTCTTTCTACCGCCCCGCGCGCCGGCAAGCCTGACGACTACTCAGTTTCTTACGACAATATCGCGGCATCAGGCAGCAGTCTTGAAACGCTGCTAAGTAAAAACAACTCTCTCCACGTAACAAGAGCATATACAAACCCCGTAAACGCCATCCAGTCTGTGGCTTTTTGCTGCCCTGTAACGCTCCGCGACAAGGACTCGGGGGCACCTGTTTTAGCTGCCCTTTTGCGCGTTGTTCCGGTTTCTTCTTTTGAGTCAAAGTGGGTTTTTCCAACCGATGAATATAAAAATGCCGAGATATCTTTGATAAATACCTCAGGAGACTACATTGTCAAGGGACGTTCTTTTAAAAACACCAATTTCTACGAGTTTTACAAATCATATAATGTTTCGACTCCGGATGTGCTAGTGAGGCTACAAGCCGAAATAGAAGGCGAGCCGGGTGTTATGGAAATGAATGACTCCACAGGAAAAAGATGTCTTATAGCGCATACGAAGATCCGCCAGGCCGACGACTGGATCATCGTAACCATGCTCCCTGTTTCAGAGCTTGATCACGCGCTTATAGACTGGACAACTGTAGGCATCATTACTGCAGGCCTTCTTGTACTTCTTGCCTTTAACATCGTTGCCATGATGACCTTTAACCGTAAACTTAAGGTAGCAGTGGCTTCTGCTGACAGTGCTAACCGCGCAAAGACCGAATTTCTTTCCATGATGTCCCACGATATCCGTACTCCTATGAATGCTATCATAGGCCTTACCACAATTGCGGGGAAAAACATAGACGATACTCCTGCCGTTCGTGAAAACCTCAGAAAGATCGGCCTTGCCAGCAACCATCTTTTATCTCTTATAAATGATATCCTTGATATCTCCAAGGTGGAAAGCGGCAAGCTGAATCTTAGCCCGGTGAATTTTTCAATCGCGGAATCGGCAGAAAACCTTGTAAATATCTCTATGCCGATGGTAAAGGCAAAGAATATTGATTTCAGTTTCCATGTAAACAGATTTGATCATGAATTTCTTTTTGCAGATAAATTAAGGCTCAACCAGGTTTACATAAACCTTCTTTCTAATGCCATCAAATACACCGAAGACGGCGGAAAGGTTTCTGTAAAGATGCTTGAAGAGCCCGGGGCCTTAGAGCGCTCCGTTAAGCTTACATACATTGTGGCAGATACAGGTATGGGCATGACTCCCGAATTTATGGCCCGCATGTATCAGCCGTTTTCACGTCAGACCGACAGCAGAGTACACACTATCCAGGGTACCGGCCTTGGCCTTGCCATCACAAAGCAAATGGTAGACCTGATGCAGGGTACCATCGACTGTGAGAGTGAATTTGGAAAAGGAACCACATTTACGGTAACGCTTGATATCCCTATTGCAGACAGACAGGAAGAGGAGCTTAGCCTTCCTTCAATGAGAGTGCTGCTTGCAGATGAGGATGAGACATCGCTTGAAACCACAAAAGATATGCTGCTTTCTCTTGGCGCTGATGCCGGCGTTGCAAAAAGTAGCGTGGAAGTTATGGATATGATGGCAAAGACCGATTATAAGGCTGTTATACTTGGTCAAAAGCTTACAGATACGGATGGCATAAAAACAGCAGAGCAGATCCGCAGCAAAAACTTATCAGATAAAACTTCCGTGCTTATATCTGCTTACGACGGGACAGATATCGAAGATGCTGCAAAGGCAGCAGGCGTAAAAGGCTTTATCGGTAAACCCATGTTTCGCTCTACTCTTTATAACAAGCTCAATGAACTTCTTGGAAATGACAGCATCTCAAACGGGCAGGAAGATGATTATTCAGATATAGAAGGAACACATATCCTTGTGGCTGAAGATAATGACATCAACTGGGAGATCATTTCCATGCTACTTTCGATGCAAGGCATTGAGGCAGAAAGAGCTGAAAATGGTCAGATCGCTCTGCAGCGCATCGCAGGAGCAAAAGAAGGAGAATTTGATCTTATTTTCATGGATGTTCAAATGCCTGTTATGAACGGATTTGAGGCGACAGCCGCCATACGTTCTCTTGGCGAGCCATGGGCTTCAAGCATTCCTATCATCGCCATGACCGCAGACGCATTTTCAGAAAGCGTCTCTGACTGTCTGGCGGCGGGTATGAACGGACATATAGCAAAACCTGTTGATATGAAGCTGGTTTTAAAAGAGATAAAGAGGATCAAGGAGGAGACCAAAGTATGAAAAAACAGATAAAATTATTGGTAATGGCGGTGCTTATACCCGCGCTTGTTTTCTCTTTTGCTTCCTGCACCGCAAAAGAAACACCTGCGGCTTCTAAAGGCGAAGAGGCGTTTACTCCCAGACTTGATACAAATACAGACTGCTCTGTCAATGTGGCAGGACACTATAACAACTTTGAAGCCCTTGAGGCTGAATTTAACAGCTTTTCGAAGTACTATCCAAACGTAACGCTTACCTACACTTACATGGATGGCTACAGCAAGGCAGGGAGCGGAATCCTTTCTACCGCACTTTCCGGCAGCGAGGCTCCCGATATTTTCTTTACATACCCCTGGATGCGGGACTGGGAAGACGGCGGCATCATTTTTGCTTCGGCTGAAAACCTTGCAGATCCTGCGCTTAACATAGGTCTTTCCTGTATAAGGCCAAATCTTCTTGTAAGCGAAGAAGACGGAAAGATCCTTTCGGTTCCTTTTTATACTACCACCTACGGAATGATGGTAAATGAGGACCTTTTTAAAAAATGCGGTGTAAATGTTCCGGAAACATACAGCGAACTTCTGTCTGCCTGCAAAGCCTTTAAGGATGCGGGCTATGAATGCCCTATAATGGGGTACAATAAGGGCAGCGACCTGCTCTATCCTATGTTTTACCCTTACTTTTGCGCGAATTTACAGGGCAATGAAGACGCTCTTAAGGCAATGAACGGCTTTGAACCGGGCGCCGGCGAATATATGCGCTCTACCTTAAAGCTTGTGGAAGATTTTGTAAGTAAAGGGTATATTGATCTTGAAAAATGCAATGAACTTGAAGATAATTACGACGCGGTTATCCTTCGTTTCTTTGAAGGAGATGTGCCGATGATGCTGGCCTCCGGAAATACTGTTTCGGGAACAGAAAAACGCGAAGCTAAATCCGAGGCGTTTATAGCAAATCCGTTTAAATACAGCTTCTACCCTGTTCCTTCTACAGAAGAGGGCGGATACTTCCTTAATGCGGTGTCCGTAGGTTTTGGTGTAAATAAAAACAGCAAAAACCTTGATATGGCAAACGAATTCATGCGTTTCCTTATAAGGACCGATGAACTAAACAGTATGGCAAAAGCCAAGCGAATGCTGACTCCATGTGTAAATCTTGCTCCCGACAGCGTGTATGCGCCTTTTGGAAAGCTTGGAACCGACAGATTTATTAACCTTACCGAACTTGGTCTTGCAGATGCGGCCTCCTCACAGGTCAGCAAAGCAGGCTGGCTTGTAAGCAACGGAAACATGACTGCAGACGAAGCTGTGGCTGCCTATGGAAATATTGAGTAGCAATAAATGAGCACTTTAAGCCGGGGATGTAGCGGTCAAAAAATGACCGCTACATCCCCGGTTTTTAACGTTCTTTTTTAGCCGGAAGCTGTACTAAAACAATTGCTACAAACATGATAATGCAGCCAAATACCTCACGAATACTCATCTTTTCTTTAAGGATCACAGTTCCTGCAAGTACCGCAAATACTGATTCCATGCTCATAAGAAGAGATGCTATGGTTGGCTCTGTGTATTTTTGACCTACTATCTGCAGCGTATACCCAAGGCCTCCTGAGATCAGGCCGCAATAAAGTATCGGTATGATTGCTGAAGTAAGCTTGGCTACCGTTGGCTCTTCTGTAATAAATGCCACAACAGCCGAGATCACTGTAGCAGTAAAAAACTGTATGGCAGATAAAGCTATGGGGTCTGCTTTTGTTACAAAATGATCGCAACAAAGAATATGGCCCGCAAAAAATACAGCGCACACAGCTATAAACGCGTCTCCTTTTGACAGCGCAAAGTCTCCCGAGATGCAAAGAAAGTACATTCCCACAACTCCAAGTATAACGGCGCTCCACACAAGCAGAGTGTTTTTCTTTCTGAACAGAACAAAACTGATTATAGGCACAAGAAGCATATACATAGCAGTGATAAACCCTGCCTTGCCCGCAGATGTGGAAACAAGTCCTATCTGCTGAAGTACACTGCCAAAAGTAAGAAAGCAGCCGCAGCAGATTCCGCCTATTAAGGTGTTTTTTCTGTACTCCTTACGCTCCTTTTCGCTTCTTTCACTGCTGCCTTTTCTTTTACTTAGTATAAATGCCAGCGCTCCTACAAATACAGCCGCAACTATCATTCTTGCCGCATTAAAGGTAATGGGCTCGATACTTTCCATACCCACACGCTGTGCTACAAAGGCGGTGCCCCAGATAAATGCCGTAAACAAAAGGATGCCATTCCCCAGCATCGTCTTATTCTCTTTTTTCATAGTTAAAATCCCTCCGAGAAAATATGATAACGCAGAAGGGACTTTCTTTCAACACAAAAATCAGGCAATAAAAGCGGCAAGCCATTGCGACTTACCGCTTATTAAAATTATTAATTACGAAGCCTGTAACGATACCATATGTGCATAAGTACCATTTTTACTTAGAAGCGTTTCGTGATTTCCTCTCTCTATGATCTTACCGTCTGATACCACAAGGATCTGATCCGCATCCTTGATCGTTTTTAGCCTGTGCGCAATGACTAAGAGGGTTTTATCTTTGCAAAGTTCGGAAATAGCCTCCTGAATAGCTCTTTCATTATCAGCATCCACACTTGCTGTAGCCTCATCAAGTATTACTATCGGCGAATCCTTGAGAATACATCTTGCAATGGAAATTCTTTGCTGCTCGCCTCCGGACAGCGATGCTCCTCCTTCTCCGATAACGGTATCAAAACCGTCCGGAAGCTGCATGATAAAATCATAACATCTGGCTTTCTTTGCTGCTTCTATAACCTCTTCCTTTGTAGCATTCGGTCGTCCTATGGCAATGTTGTTATAAACAGTATCCTGAAAAAGATATACTCTCTGAAATACCATACTGATCTGATCCATAAGATCACCTAAGGAAACATTTCTTATATCTTCCCCTTTAACAAGGATACGCCCGCTCTTAACATCCCAGAACCTTGCAAGAAGTGAGGCTATAGTAGACTTTCCTCCGCCGGATGGTCCGACAAGAGCCGTCATCTCACCTTTTCTCACCTCAAAAGAAACATTCTTCAAAACATCTTTATCCGTGTATGCAAAACTTACATCATCATAAGCGATCTCAACCGTCTTCTCATCTTTATCAGGCTGATTCACAAATTTCTTTTTGCCATCATCCACTAATTCCTTTGCCGCAAAGACCTCTTCTATCCTGTCGATACTTGCGTTTGTCACCGTAAGTCTGGCCATCTGTCCGTAATAACTCTTTATAGAAACAAACATATCAAAAAGGAAAAGGGCAATTCCGACCATATACACATTCGATATTTTCTCCGCATTAAACAGGTACGCACATAAAGCAAGCAAAAGCGCAGTGCCTATACCAAAAGTCAGATATAAGGCTCTTGCCCATGGCCCGTAGGCCACTTCAAAATCTATGCTTTCCTTACAGCTTTTTTCAAATTCATCTGTAAGTCTTTTTGATTTTTCGCCAAGCATATTATAGGACTTGATGATACCGATACCTTCCGCAAAATCAAGCACTTCTTCCGTAAGAGACTCGCAGTCCTCCTGCTTGATGACCGAATGTTTTAAAGTGGTCTTAAGCATCAGGTTTCCGATCAGGATAAATACAGCAACGATAAAAAGTGAAAGAAGTCCCAGTCTTATATCCATCATAAACATCATGATATTCATAAGTCCCTGTGAAATGATAAAAGTCATCAGTTCCGAAAGAACACCCATGCAGTTCTCTTCAATGAACACCATATCCGTGGCAAGCACAGAGCTTACTTTTCCAATATTTCCTTCTGTAAAATACCCCATAGGAAGCTTTCTTAAATGGTCGCCAAGCCTCAGCCTCATATCAGCGAACACCATATATCCTGTTGCCGACTGAAGAACATTGGAAATATGCTCAAACAATGCCTCAAGTATGACACTCACAAGTGCCGCTACGCCAAGGAAAACAGCTTTTGTCCTGTCCATCTCCCCCTGCATAAAAAAGCTTATGCAAAAAAAACACAGTATAAGCGGTGCCCTCATCATAAGGCCCTTTAAAAAAGCTGTTATATATGAGGCACGGATACGTCCCTTATACTTCCCGGTCATCTCAACAATTCTGTGCAATATCTTTAACATGAACCTAAGCCTCCTTGATCTTCCATGTACTTGCCGAAACTGATGCATTCCATAATTTCTTATATTCAGGGCAGTCTTCAAGCAGTTTATCATGCGTATCGGCGGCAATACACTCGCCTTCCTTCATTACGCATATCTTATCTGCATTCTTGATGGTTGAAAGTCTGTGTGCGATAACAAGTACTGTTTTGTCTTTTACGATCTCATTAAGAGCGGCATTCATCTTTTCCTCATTTTCCGGATCCATATATGCGGTTGCCTCATCAAGCACGATTATTGGCGCATTTTTAAGGATTGCTCGTGCAAGGGATATTCTCTGCCTCTCTCCTCCGGAAAGCTGTTTGCCTCCGTCTCCGGCCTGAGTTTCAAGTCCATTCGGGAATCTTTCAATAAACTCATTGCACTGTGCCCTTCTGGCAGCATCAAGTACTTCTTCTCTGGTTGCGCCGGGTCTTCCTATAAGGATATTTTCATATAGGGTTGTATTAAACAGGAACTGCTCCTGGGAAACAAACGCCACCTGATCGTTTAACGCCTCAAGTGACATGTCGGTTATATCCTGTCCGCCTATTGTAACGTTTCCGGCTGCAATGTCATAATAGTGCACCAGAAGTTTGGCAAGCGTCGATTTACCGCTTCCGGATTCGCCTACCAGCGCAGTCGTTGTGCCCTGCTTCAAAGATAAATTCACACCGCGAAGTACCTCTGTTTCATCATATGCAAAATGAACATTCTTAAATTCCACATCAAGGTTCTTTCCCGTAAAGCCCGATGTTCCTTCTTTAAGAGGCGGATGATCCATCATCTTTTCAAGTTCCGATATCTTATAATCAAGCTGAGGGAATTTTCCGGCGAAATTAAGCGCCTTAAGTACCGAAGGCCCTACTGCAAATGACATGCAAAATACCAGAACCATCTTTTCAAGTGCTATAGTTCCGCCAAGTACCATCATAGAACCAAAAGGAAGCATAAGAAGCACAAGACACGGAAGAACGCTTGTATAAATTGCCATCCATGGCCAGCAAACCTTGTACCAGTCTATGGTAAAATCACGGTAGCTCCGTACCACATCCCCGAAACGCTTATAAGAATCTCCATCCTTATTAAAGACCTTAACAACCTCCATCCCATTTATATACTCGATGATAGTATTGTTCATCTTTGCTGCAGATTCGTAGTAAGAATTCATCTTCTCCATTCCGGATTTCATCATCATGCTCATGGCAAACATTCCTATAACAAGAGGAACAAGCGATAACAATCCCAGGCGCCAGTCAACAATGAACATAAGAACAAGTATGATCGCCGGGATCAAGGTGTTTGCTATTCCCTCAGGGATCGCATGGGCAAGAAGCAACTCCACCTGGTCTATATCATCTGTAAATACCTTCTTTATGCGCCCTGTCCCAAGTTCTTTTATATTGCCCAGCGGTTGCTTTTCAAGCTTTCTCTGTAGCGACACTCGAAGATTTTTAAGGGTGTTATATGCACTGATATGAGAAAATGTAAGTCCCTGCACATAACTGAATGAATAGACCACTTCACACACTGCAACATAAGCCACACGTATGAGGATGAATGATGCACTGACGCTTTCTCCGCGTATCAGGGGCGCGATTATCTGGTAAAGGAAAAAATAGGGGATAACATTGGCTATTATTCCAACAGACATCAAAATAGCCGCCCAAACAGTGTATTTTTTATATTCTCCGATATATGGTGCAACTTTTTTAAACATTTTCGTTTCCTCCGTCTTTCACACTTATAAAATCGTTCAGTCTGTCGATTGTGTTTTCATTCAGATCATAAGTCTCTTTAATTCTTCCGCCGGCCATATGGATTATGTGATCACAGCACCTTAATATAAATTCATGATCATGCGTTACGATCAAAACCGTTTTCCCGAGTTTTTTCAATTTTTCCATCTGATCGGCGACCTGTTTCATGTGATGAAGATCAAGCCCGCTTGTAGGTTCATCAAAGATAATGATAGGTTTGTCGGAGGCAATACCTGAAGCAATGGCCGTTCTTTGCTTCTGTCCTCCGGAAAGTGCCATCGGGTGGGTTTCAGTCTTGTCGTCAAGGTCAAGCTCTGCCAGTATTTTCCCTGCTTTTTCTTTTTTCACTTCTTCAGAAAGACTCTTATCTGTCATGCTAAGCATTACCTCGTCAATGACACTCTCTGTAAACAACTGATGATTTACATCCTGCATGATCATATAACAATTATGCAGTCTTTCCTTGTATCTCA
>JAEEOQ010000044.1 GCA_016284355.1 Lachnospiraceae bacterium | reverse complement strand
CATGCTTACCTTCAGCCTTGAAGATACCGAATTCCCTAATTTCAGTATGGGACTTACGGAATACCTTGGCCTTAACAATGTGGTAAGGTTCCCTGAGAATGCCAAATTCTCGGTAAACGGCGAAGAAAAAGAATCTCTTAACAACACCATAACCCTTAACCGTGTTATGAAGATTGAGTTTAAAGAGCCGTCTGACGAAGATATAGTTGTGTCTTTTGAGCGTGATGCAGATCAGGTGCTTACCTCTCTTGAGAGTTTTGTTTCCGATTACAATAACGCTCTTGAGTCATTCAAAAATACAAACGACGCAAAGATCAATTCTTCCGCAGCTTTAAGGCATCTTACTACACCAGTTAAAGCCCATGCCACCGAGCTTTCTGCTCTTGGCATAAATGTAGATGCAGACGGTAAGATGTCAATCGATTCAGAATACGCTGAAAGCAACATAGTAAACGGAAGTATCCCAGATCTTTTCATCGATTCCGATTTTATAGACCAGTTTAAGTCTGAGATCGGCAAAGTGGCTACAGATCCGGTGCAGTTTGTAAATAAAGTCATAGTGGCTTATCCTAATATTGCAAAGCCGGCTCCGCTCTCGCCGTATGCTTCTTCCGCTTATTCGGGTATGCTCTTTAACGCTTACCTGTAAAATTAAGGATACTAAGGCCGATACTTATCATGAGACACTTTAATAAGAAAATATATCTTACAGTTTTTTTCATATTCATTTGTACTTTCTTTTTTAACCGCTCTGAGGACAGGCATCGTTATAAATATATAATAACGATGCCCTCTGAGGAAGCGGCTATTTTTGTTTCAAAAAACGGATGCAAAAACCTTGCTTTTACTGAACGCACCGGACGTTTTATTCTTGCCTCTTCCTATTATAAATTATCTCAAAATGAAGAAAGACTTCTTAAAGCAGATCTAAACGCAGTTTCTATAGAAGAAGATCTTCCCGTTTCTGCTTTTGAGACCGACAGGTATTTTGGAAGAGAATGGGCCGTAAACGGTGCAAGCGGCGGCATCAACCTTTCGTACGTAAAAGATTATATCAGCAAAGAGACTTCACAAAGAGAAGTTGTTGTTGCTGTAATTGACACCGGAGTTGATATAAACCACGAAGACCTTTCGGAAAATATATGGGTAAATCCGGGTGAAATACCTGATGACGGCAAAGACAATGACGGCAACGGTTTTATTGACGATGTAAACGGCTGGGACTTTTATAACGGCGATGCCACGGTTTGCCACTACGAAACAAACCCCGGCACCGGCGAAAAAAAATGTGATCCAAAGGATTCAGATAATCACGGGACCCATGTGGCGGGTATAATCGCAGCCATCCCTGATAACGGCATTGGCGTGTACGGTGCCGCATCCCCTTTTGTAAATGTTAAGATCATGGTGCTTAAGTGCCTCGGAGGAGGAAGTAATCTTACTCCCGGCAAAGGTTCCATGTACGATACCATTAAAGCCATAGAATATGCCACCTCAATGGGGGCTGATATCTGCAACCTAAGCTGGGGCAATACGGTATACAGTTCGGGTCTTTACGAGGCTATCAAAGATTCAGATATGCTCTTTGTTACCGCTGCAGGAAATACATCGGACAATAATGACGATATCCCTATGTATCCTGCTTCTTATGAGCTTCCAAACGTTATATCGGTAGCAAGCACCGGACAAAAGGGTGAGATCTCAGAGTTTTCAAATTACGGTCCTCACTCTGTTGATATTGCCGCACCGGGAGAGCGGATAATAAGCACTGTTGTAGGTTCATATGACACCATGAGTGGTACCAGTATGTCTGCGCCTTTTGTAAGCGGCGTTGCGGCTATCCTTTATGCCGCTTCAGACTATACCTACGCCGCCAGCATCAAAGAAACTCTTATAGCTACAGCCAGAAAAACACCGGCTCTTTCAGACTATCTTAAGACCCCGGGCATAGTGGATGCATCATTTGCAGCATCTATGAGCGAGTTTCTTGCAGATGACTTTGAGGCGCCAAGCCTAAAAAGTGACGTTAAGATAGATAAGGATATCAGGCTTACGGTTAAATATGAAGACATCGGTTCTTCAGGTCTTCGCGTTGCCAAATATCTTTACGGACACAAATCTCTTTACGCTTTTCACAGGGGTATGGTGGGGCTTCCCCTTAAAGAAGGTGAAAACATCCTTTCAAAAAAGGGAACATATACGGTTTATTTAAGTGATTATGCCGGAAATGACGAGATTTTTGAAATAAATGCAAGAGAATACCCGGTTACAGAGCTTAGCACTACCTATTCAAGAAAAATGCTGCGAAAGGGTCGGATCTACAAGATAAAATATCATATCGTTCCAAAGGTAAATACAGAGACCATTAGCTTTTCTTCAAGTTCAAAAAAGATAGCTACGGTAAGTAAAGACGGCGTTATAACAGCAAAGAAAAAAGGAAGCTGTACCATTACCGTAAAGACATCGGGCGGAATGAAAGCAAAGTTTAAACTATACGTTAAATAAATAATGACCCAAAGGTCAGTCCTTTGGGTCATATTTTTATTGATTTATTGATTTATTTAATTCAAGCTGTGATTCCGTAATTACTATGGAAAGTTCATCCATAAGGTCTACTTCAAATGGTTCTATCATCTTTCCTTCAGGATCTGTAATAACTCTGATACGAGGGCGAAGGGGAGCGCTGGCATTCTGCGAAACAACAATGGCAATAAAGCCGTTTGCAAGTTTCACCAGTGAACCGTTTGGATATACCGCGATCTGTTTAACAAATGTACTTACCATATCTGTATCAAATTCAGTTCCGCACCTTGAGATAAGGTAGTCTACAGCTTTGCTGGCAGGCCATTTTGGTCTGTAGCAACGATCTGAAGTAAGTGCATCGTAAACATCGGCTATACCCGCAATCCTAACAAATGGGGAAAGCTTTTCTCCGCTGATACCCCTTGGGTATCCGGAACCGTTAAGCCTTTCATGATGGCTGAGTGATATGATCCTGCTGCTTTCCGTAAGGGAGAAGCATCTGCTTAAAGCCTCATAGCCAAGGGTGGTATGTGACTTGACATATTCAAATTCTTCTTCCTCAAGTTTGCCCTGTTTGAAAAGGATATCAGGATCAAGCATGGTCTTGCCCACATCATGAAGTAGCAGACCTGTCGCAAGCTTGTGTATATCTTCCTGATTAAAACCAAGCTTTCTTGCAAGCAGCGCACCGTATACAGTAACGCTGACAGAGTGAGAAAATGTATAGTCATCTACTATGGAGATATCGTTAAGTGAGAGCTTAACATCTTCATTGATAACTATTTCTTCCAGCATAGTGTCGAGTCCCGGCTCGACTTCTGAAATATCAAGGATGCTGGTCTCTGCAAATCTTTCGATGGTATCTTGAAGTGCCACGCGGCATTTTATCCTTGTTTCGTCTGAAACTACATCAGGGATCTCAATTCCCTTTGATATTTCATCATCAACATAGATATACTCGATACCGATTCGGCGCAGATTATCCTTGTATTTTGTAATGTTTCCCTGCCCCGCCGTAAGGTAAACCTGACGGCCTTTATATATAGTTTTTGCAAGTGTCATTTCAGACGTTATCATGTCTGTAGATATTAGTCTCAAAAGTCAACCTGCCTTTCTAATAAAGCGGCCTGTTATTTGGTAAACCCGGGCGCCTAAAGCGCCCGGAAAGTTACTTATTTTATTAACCGATCTTCTTGATCGCTTTTGTAGGACATTTTTCAAAACATGTTCCACAACCTGTACAAAGGCTAGGATCGATAGTAGCAAGATTACCCTCAACTTTGATAGCACCGGCCTCGCAGTTCTTCATACAAAGACCGCAGCCGATACAACCTGCATCACAGGCAAATCTGACATCTTTACCTTTATCCTTGCTCTGGCAGCCTACGAAATAAGGTGCCTTGTAAGGAATAAGTTCGATAAGGTTCTTAGGGCAGGCAGCAACACACTTGCCGCAGGCCTTGCAGGCTTCTCTGTCAACAACTGCTACACCGTTTACAACATGGATAGCATCAAAAGGACAAGCCTTTACACAAGTACCAAAGCCCATACATCCGTAATTACAGGTCTTTGAGCCCTGTCCCGGAACTGTCATGGCCATAGCACAGTCGTTAACGCCATAATAATTGCTCTTAACGCCTGCTTTGTCACACGTACCGCCACATCTTACGAATGCAACCATTTTCTCGCTTGCACCTGCATCTACGCCCATGATCGCTGCAATCTTTTCAGCAACAGGCTCGCCGCCTACAGGGCATCCGTTAACAGGAGCCTGTCCGCATGCGATGGCGTGTGCAAGACCGTCACAACCCGGGAAGCCGCAACCGCCGCAGTTATTACCCGGTAATTCATTTCTTACTGCTACTTCTTTCTCATCTACCTCTACAGCAAAGAACTTGCCTGCGATACCGAGAAGAAGGCCGATAAGCAGTGCCACAACGCCTGTGAGCACTACTGCGGAAATAATAAGATTAAAATCCATTTCCATCTCTCATTACCTCCTATAAAAGTCCGGCAAAGCCTGTAAATGCTATAGCCATAAGGCATGCCGTAATAAGTACGATTGGTGAACCCTTAAATGCGTTTGGAACATCGTTGTCTTCGTTACGCTCACGAATACCTGCCATAATTACGATAGCAAGTGCAAAACCTGTAGAGATACCTACTGAGTAGAAGATACTCTCAAGGAATGTATGTCCGTATGTGATGTTGTTGATAGAAACACCAAGTACGGCACAGTTTGTAGTAATAAGCGGAAGGTAAACGCCAAGTGCTTTGTAAAGACTTGGAACGAGTTTCTTAAGTACCATCTCAACGAACTGTACAAGTGCAGCGATCACAAGGATAAATACGATAGTCTGCATGTACTGAAGTCCAAGCTTGTCAAGTACAAGCTTCTGGATTCCGAATGTACACATAGAAGCTATTGTTATAACGAAAATAACCGCTGCGCCCATTCCTGCCGCTGTCTCAACTTTCTTTGAAACTCCAAGGAAAGGACAGATACCAAGGAACTGGCTAAGTACTACGTTATTAATAAGGATAGCTGAAATGAAGATGATGATAAGGCTCTTAAATGTAACCTTTTTCTCTTCAGGGGCTTCCTCTTCGGCAACCTCTTCAACTGCTTCTTCAGTCTCTTCTTCAGCAATAGCTACTTCGCCGCCTGCCTGAGTAATGGCATCTGCTGCTGCAGCAAGAACTGCTTCTGATGTAAATGTAGCGCCTGAAACACCGTCAATGCTTACTCCGTTGGCTTTGATAGCCTCTGCGAGCTCTTCGGCAGCAGCGCCGCCGATCTCAGGAGTCTCACTGGGAGCTTCGATAACTACATCTGTTATTGATGTTTCATCAACTGTAATAGTAACGGTAACATCTCCGCCAAAACCGATCTCGGTAGCAGAATAAGTACCCGGGGTATATGAAGCTGCTTTAACTACTTTGCTTCCGGCAAAACTCTGAAGGATAACTGCAAGTGAGAGAAG
>JAEEOQ010000043.1 GCA_016284355.1 Lachnospiraceae bacterium | reverse complement strand
CGATGTGCCGGGCCCTGTTTTATCTGACGGAACAGTTATCGAGGCAGTTAACCTTTACTGGGATACCGTAAAGGCTAAAAACGTTATGGAAGAGCTTACAGGTCTTAAGACCGAGATAGCAAACGATGCAAATGCGGCAGCTCTTGGCGAGATGTGGCTTGGCGGCGGTAAGGGCTATAACTCTATCTGTATGATAACCCTCGGAACCGGCGTTGGCGGCGGTATCATACTTGACGGGCAGATCGTGGCAGGTTCTAATGGGGCCGGCGGCGAAATAGGCCATATGCTTGTTAATTACGACGAGACAGAAAAATGCAACTGCGGTAAATGCGGATGCCTTGAGCAGTATTGCAGTGCCACCGGTATAGTAAGAGTGGCAAAAAGATATATGGCGGCAAACGATACAGCCACAAAACTTCGCTTTATCGAGAATTTAACAGCAAAAGACGTACTTGATGCGGCTAAAGAGAATGATGCCGTTGGAGTATATGTACTTAACGAACTTGGCAGATACCTTGCCATCGCATGCTCCCATGTGGCACATGTTATAGACGTACAGGCCTTTGTTGTAGGCGGCGGCGTAAGCAAGGCGGGAGAAGTGGTCCTTGATGCCATTAAGAAATATTATCCGGGCTTTTGCATGAAAGCAGTAAAGAATAAAGAATTCAAACTTGCCACCCTTGGTAATGACGCAGGAATTTACGGCTGCGCCAAGATGGTACTTGGTAAATAATATGGATAAGATTTTTGAAGATCTTAAGGCTCTTGCAGACGAATACGCAGTCATTACAAAAGATGAGCCTATGAACAGACATTGCACCTTCAAGGTAGGCGGACCTGCGGATTATTTTGTTACAGCAGGCGACGTAGAGTCCTTCGGGGCAATGGTACGCTACGCAAGATCAAACAATATCCCTTATCTGATCCTTGGCAACGGATCAAATGTTATTGTTAAAGATAAGGGCATAAGAGGTATTGTTTTCTCTATGCTTAATTCCGAGATATTGTCAGGCAGAGTGCTTTTTGACGGACTTGCATACGCAGGCGCCGGAGCAAAGATGAGTACTCTTGCCTTGGAATGTGCTAATGCCGGCTACTCGGGGCTTGAGTTTTCAGGCGGTATACCCGGGAGCATCGGCGGCGGAGTCTATATGAATGCAGGAGCATACGGCGGAGCGCTGGGCGACCTGCTTTATTCGGTACAGATCCTGGGCGAAGATGGGTTTATGAAGGAAATCCCAGCGTCAGAGTGCCATATGGCTTACCGTGACACCAGATTTATGAAGACAGGCGAGATAATCCTTGGAGCAAAATTCAAGCTTAAAGAAGATGAACCTCAGGACATACTTGCCCGCATGAAGGAACTTAATGAGCAAAGACGCGCTAAGCAGCCTTTAGAGTACCCAAGTGCGGGAAGTACATTTAAGAGGCCGGAAGGCTATTTTGCCGGAAAACTTATTGAAGATGCAGGGCTTAAAGGCTTTAGCGTAGGCGGAGCGGAAGTTTCTGAAAAACACGCTGGTTTTGTTATAAACAAGGGCGGTGCCACGGCATCGGATATCCTTGCACTTATAGAAGAAGTACAGGAAAAAGTATACGCGAAATTTGGCGTAAGGCTTGAGCGAGAAGTTCGCGTATTGGGTGAATAAAATGGGAGACGATCGTTCTTTTGTTATAGTAACGGGTATGTCGGGAGCAGGCAGAAGTTCTGTCCTTAAAAAACTTGAGGATGACGGTTATTTTTGCGTTGATAACCTCCCCATTCCGTTTTTAAACAAGTTTATAAAGTTTGTTTTTGATGAAAAAGAAGGACGGGCAAGAGTTGCCCTTGGTCTTGACATACGTAACGGCAAGAGTCTTGAGGGCCTTCTTCCCATGCTGGAAAATATTAAAAACAGTAATATAAAGATACTGTTTCTTGATGCGGGTACAGAGACTTTAGTGCGCCGATACAAAGAAACAAGACGTATACATCCTCTTTCTGCTTCTCTTGGTATAAGCCTTGAAGAAGGTATAGAACTTGAAAGAAAGAGTATGGCTTTTCTTAAAGAAAGAGCAGATTACATAATTGATTCAAGCACCCTTCTTGTAAGGGAGCTTAACCGCGAGGTAGATAAGATATTTGCGGGAGGAGAAGACTACGCAAACTTTATCATAACTATCCAGTCATTCGGTTTTAAACACGGTATCCCTTCTGATGCCGATCTGGTATTTGATGTAAGGTTTTTGCCAAACCCATACTACGAACCTGAGCTTAAAAACCTTACGGGAAATGATTCTGCGGTTTATGACTATGTTATGGCATCTCCTCAGGCAGATGCATTTCTTTCAAAACTTATAGATATGCTGGAATTCCTTATTCCAAGCTATATCGCAGAAGGTCGTAACAGCCTTGTTATTGGCATAGGCTGTACCGGCGGACATCACAGGTCAGTCACCATAGCAAATGCACTAAGATCCGGTCTTTCCGGAAGTCCTTACAGCATCAAAATGGAACATAGGGATGTGAAAAGATAATGTCATTTTCTTCAAATGTTAAAGAAGAACTTTGCGAGATCGTGCCTTCTGCAAGACACTGTATGCTCGCGGAGCTTTCGGCCATCGTTTCCCTTTGCGGCAGGATAGAGATAAATGCCGCAGATGAATACAGACTCTTTATCCATACGGAAAACGTTACGGTCGCAAGAAAATTCTTTACAATCCTGCAAAAAGCATTTAATATTAGTAGTGAAGTTTCTGTACGCAGACTTAAAAATTCAAACCTCTATACGGTATATGTAGGAGAAGCAAAAGAAGCTCTGCGCGTGCTTAAAGCCACAAGACTGCTTGATGAGAGCGGAGATATAAGAGAAGATCTTTCACTTATAAGCAACATCATTATCCAGCAGGTCTGCTGCAAAAGAGCCTTCCTGCGAGGTGCTTTTCTTGCTGCAGGGTCAATAAGCGATCCCGAAAAAGGGTATCATTTTGAGATAGTTACTCCTGACAGGCCCAAAGCCGAACAGGTTGCAAAGATAATAGCTTCTTTTGAGCTTGATGCCAAGGTGGCTCCAAGAAAGAATCACCACATCGTATATCTTAAAGAAGGTGAGCAGATCTCAGATATCCTTAATATCATGGGTGCCCATGTCTCACTTATGGCACTTGAAAATGTCCGCATATTAAAAGAGGTCAGAAATTCTGTTAACAGGCAGGTTAATTGTGAGACGGCCAATCTTGGCAAAACGGTCAAAGCAGCTACCCGCCAGGTGGAAGATATTATATATATACGCGATAATATGGGCTTTGAAAATCTTCCTGAAGGTCTTGAAGAGGTGGCAAATCTAAGACTTGCCTACCCCGACAGCTCGCTTATCGAGCTTACAAAATTGCTGGGTTCTCCGATCGGGAAATCGGGTATGAATCATAGATTGAAGAAGTTAAGTCGCATTGCGCAGGATCTGCGCGGCGAAAAGGAGGAGAATTTATGCTAGCTAAAAACATTGTTATCAACATTCCAAGTGGTCTTGAAGCAAGACCTGTGGCACTTTTAGTTCAGGTTGCCAGCCGTTATGAAAGTGCTATTTACGTTGAAACAGGTGACAAAAAAGTCAATGCCAAATCCATCATGGGAATGATGAGTATGGGCCTTCAGTCAGGCGATGAGGTTACCATCACTGCAAACGGTGAAGACGAAGAAGTAGCGATGGAAAATATAGAGAAGTATTTAACAGGAAACTAGGAAAACAGCCATGAAATTTACCCATTTACATGTTCATACGGAATACAGTCTGCTTGACGGTTCAAGCAAGATAGGCGAGCTTGTGGAGCGGGTAAAGGAACTCGGTATGGATAGCATTGCCATTACAGACCACGGTGTTATGTATGGCGTTATAGATTTTTACAAGGCGGCAAATGCTGCAGGTATCAAGCCTATCATCGGGTGCGAGGTATATGTTGCACCCGGCAGCAGGTTTGACAGGGAAACCGGCAGCGGCGACGAAAGGTATCACCATCTTGTTCTTCTGGCAGAGAATAACGTTGGTTATGCCAACCTTGTAAAACTTGTTTCAAGAGGTTTTACAGAAGGGTTTTATTACAAGCCCCGAGTTGATTACGAGATATTAGAAGAATTTCATGAAGGCATAATAGCGCTGTCAGCTTGTCTTGCGGGCGCTGTTGCCTCTAACCTTGCAAAAGGTTTCTATGACAAAGCCAAAGAAGAGGCACTTAGGCTTGCCGGTATCTTTGGTGAGGGTAATTTCTTTCTTGAGCTCCAGGACCACGGTATACCCGAACAGCGGACCGTTAATCAGGGTCTTCTTCGTATGCACGAAGAAACGGGGTTACCCCTTGTGTGTACCAACGACTCTCATTATATCTACGAGAGCGATGCTGCGGCTCATGATATCCTGCTTTGTATCCAGACACAGAAAAAACTTGCAGACGAAGAC
>JAEEOQ010000042.1 GCA_016284355.1 Lachnospiraceae bacterium | reverse complement strand
TGGAATTTTACATTAAACAGAAAGTTTACCTTTAAATCGGCAAACAATGTTCCTGTGGCAATGCTTAAAGTAGCGGGCTACTACGCGGTATTTACTCCTCTTAGCACGCTTCTTGGCAACTATCTTGCAGAAAGCCTGCTTTGGAACGAATACCTTGTAACAGGACTTAATATGGCACTAAACTTTGTTACCGAATATCTTTTTGACAGATTTGTGGTATTTGGAAATAGCATAGACACAAATGAGGCAGCAAAAGCAGAAAGCGAAAAAACAGCTTTTAAGGCTATCAAAGAGGAATAAAGAAAAGAAAGGCGGATAAAATTATGGAAAACTGTGCAATAAGCAGATGGGATGATCCAAACGAGATCAATGCCAGACTTAAAAAACTTACTAGTCAGCCAATCTGGGAGGTTGACGACGAATACTACAACGGCGAGATAATGAAGTATTTCGATGAAAAATGCAAGGCTTCAAAGGCAGTGTTTGAAGAGGCTAAAAACTATATACCGGGCGGTGTTCAGCATAACCTTGCCTTCAACAAGCCTTTCCCTATGTGTATGACAAAAGCAAACGGCGCTTATCTTTACGATAAAGACGGAAACCAGTATATCGATTTCCTTCAGGCAGGCGGCCCGACTATCCTTGGAAGCAATTACGAGCCGGTAAGAAAGAAGGTTCTTGAACTTCTTGAAGAATGCGGCCCTGTAACAGGTCTCCTTCATGAATCAGAGCTTATGATGGCAAAAGAGATCAACAAGCATATGCCAAACGTTGAGATGTTCCGTATGCTTGGCTCAGGTACAGAGGCATGTATGGCTTCCCTTCGTATCGCCCGTATTGCTACAGGCAAGAAACGTGTAATAAAGATGGGCGGTGCTTACCACGGCTGGTCAGATCAGCTCGTATACGGCCTTAAGATACCGGGAAGCCGCGGACTTCTTGAGTCTCACGGAATTCCGGGCCAGGATTACGGTCTTACTGATGAGTGCAGACCAAACGATCTTAATATGCTTGAGACACTTCTTAGAAGAAACAGACTTAAGGGCGGCACGGCAGCAGTTATGGTAGAGCCTGTAGGCCCTGAAAGCGGTACAAGACCTGTGGCTCATGACTATAATAAGGGTGTTAGAGCACTTTGCGACAAGTACGGCGCGCTCCTTATTTTTGATGAGGTAGTTACAGGTTTCCGTGTGGCTCTTAGCGGAGCGCAAGGCTACTTTAACGTTGTGCCGGATCTTACTATATTTGGAAAGATCGTTGCAGGCGGATACCCTGCAGCAGGTGGCGTAGGCGGAAAGAAAGAGTATGCGGGACTTATGGCGGCAGGACTTGCTACAGGAAAGCACAGAGCATACGTAGGCGGAACCCTCGCAGCCAACCCTCTTTCCTGCGTAGCCGGAGTTGCAGCTATTCAGGAGATAGAGCGCACAAATGCCTGCGAAGTTGCAGGACGTATGGGTGACAGACTTACAGACGGTCTTAAAGAACTTATTGATAAATACGGACTTCCGTTTGTGGCTTATAACCAGGGCTCGATATGCCATCTTGAGTGTACCGGTGCCATGAGCTTTGACTTCTCATCACTCAGCTTTATAAAGTCAGCGCTTAACATCTTAAAGCACAAAGATATGATGTATACAAGAAAAGATTCTATGGAGCGCATGGGTGCTGCCTATATGGCAAACGGTATCGTTACCCTTGCAGGTTCAAGACTTTATACTTCACTTGCGGATACACCTGAGATCATTGACGAAGCTCTTAACAGATTTGAAAATGTATTTAAACATGTTAAAAAGACAGATAAGGGTATCGTAAAGTAAGTCCATAAAATAAAAAAGATTTCTTGATTTTTATATGTCCACCTTTTATCATATATAGAAGGTGGACATTTTTTTAAAGAGAGAGAAGTTATGTCATCTGTAAGAGATATTATTAAAAAAACAGTTATAAATGCATATAAAAGCCGCGTAAATAAGGTTAAGACAGATAAAAACATGATCGTCTTTGACTCAAGCACAGGCACAAATTATACGGGAAGCCCGAGAGCCATCTACGAAAAGATGGTTAAAACCGGGCTTGATAAAAAATACAAATGCGTCTGGTTCTTTAAAAAGGGAGACAGGCCGGATCATCTACCCGGAAGAGCCAAAATCGTAACTTTTGGAAGATGGGGCTATCTTAAAGCTATGATGAAAGCGGGAGTCTGGATCTTTGATACAAGACAGCCCGAGTTCCTTGTTAAAAAGCCGGATCAGACCTATATTCAGACCTGGCACGGAACCCCTCTAAAAAAGCTTGCTCTAGATATGGAAGATGTGAGCATGGCAGGTGAAAACGACATTGCAGCTTACAAAGAAAGCTTTGCAAAAAATGCTGCAAGCTGGGATTACCTCATTGCTCAAAACGACTTTTCAGCAGAAGCTTTCAGGAGATGTTTTGCCTTTAAGGGAGAGATGTTAAAAGTCGGATACCCCAGAAATGACGTGCTTTTTGAAAAGGATAATGAGAAGGATATCGCCGCTCTAAAAGAAAAATACGGCATACCTAAAGGCAAAAAGGTGCTTCTTTACGCGCCTACCTTCAGAGATAACGAGTACGGCAAGGGCAGAGAGTACAAGTTTACTCCAAAGCTTGATTTTGATCTTTTACAAAAGGAACTTTCGGGCGAATACATTGTTCTTGTAAAGTATCATTACCTCATTTGCGATAAGGTTGACTTTGAACCTTATAAGGGCTTTGTTTATCCGTTTACGGGAAAAGACGAGATAAGCGAGCTTTATCTTATTGCAGACGCTCTAATAACTGATTATTCTTCTGTTATGTTTGATTACAGCATTTTGGAAAGGCCTATGTATTTTTATGCATATGACCTTGAAAGCTACAGAGATGAGCTTCGAGGGTTTTATTTTGACTTCCTTTTAGAAGCGCCGGGGCCTGTAAGCAGGACAACAACAGAGCTTGTGGCAGATATAAAGAAGTATGGCATTATATGCAGCGACGATTTTAAGGAAAAGAGAGAAGCTTTTCAGGCCAAATTCCATACCTACGAAAATGGAAATGCAGCGGAGAGGGTAATACACACTATAGAAACAAGGGGTTAACAAGTGAAAAAAAGACGGTTTTTTAAGGGCATACCACATATTTTTAAAGAAACGAGAAAGATCCTTCTTCTCGAGCTTTTTTGCGTGGTTTTGCCCCTTTTTGTTACAGACGGAGTGATCCTTAGCAACATCATAAATGCGGAGAAAAAGGAAGACTACAGAGAAGTGGTAAATATCAGCGACTCCGTAAAATATATCCTTTCCTCCGCAAATGAGGTGGCATCTCTTGTTATGCAGGAGATCTACATAAACAAGCAGCTTAACGATTTTGTATCAAGCAGATATGTAGACCCCCTTGATTA
Organism: Lachnospiraceae bacterium; assembly: GCA_016284355.1. Classification (GTDB taxonomy): domain Bacteria; phylum Bacillota; class Clostridia; order Lachnospirales; family Lachnospiraceae; genus JAEEOQ01. The sequence goes on along the minus strand of JAEEOQ010000042.1, from coordinate 20,263 downwards.
TTATAACAATCATCTTGACATAGTAAGAAGCCCTATGTTTGCCTTAAGTATCGGTGCGGGAAGAGTGCAGGCCACCCTTTTTTCCGATAAAGAGGGTATTATAAGCGGCGGAAGTTTCCATCAGCTTGATGACATAAAAGACCTTGAGTGGTACAACACATTTCTTAACTCCGGGAAAGATACCATGCTCCTTACAAGATATGAGAAAGTAAACTGGCAGGAGCGAAGGTATATGTTCCTTGTTATGAAGATGAACTATTATAACAGGGGATCAAGGACAGTATGCCGTCTTGATTTTGACTACAGCAACCTTAAGGCAAATATAACAGGAGCAAGGTATTCTTCCGATGTATATGTCTGCAACGGTGATAACATAATCTTTACCAACACCTCTGATGGCGGTGTGTATGATGATTATAAGAAACTGCCGGAGGAAGTAAAGAAAAATGCGGCAGCCCATAACACCATAAATATCAACGATGCAACCTGGGACATATATGTTATGTCAAACGGCAATATAGCTGTAAATACGCTTAAAAACTCATTTCCTATCATCGCACTTCTTTTTATACTTAACGTGCTTGTAACATACGTTATGCTAAATCTTTTTAACAGAGAGTACAAAGAGATGATAAGAAGGCAGGATATGAGCCTTGCAAAGCAGCAGGCGGAACTGCACGCACTCCACAGCCAGATAAATCCGCATTTTCTTTTTAATGCTCTTGAGAGTATAAGGATGCACTCTGTCCTTAAAAATGAGTTTGAGACGGCCCAGATGGTTGAAAAACTCGCGGTCATGCAAAGGCAGAATATAGACTGGAGTCAGGATACCACGCCGGTTTCTGAGGAAGTAAAACTTGTAGAAGCTTATCTTGAACTTCAAAAATACAGATTTGGAGACAGACTTAAATACGAGATCGAGGTGGATGATTTTGTTAGAAAGATGCTGATCCCAAAGCTTTCTCTTGTTACTTTTGTTGAAAATGCATGCGTACACGGCATGGAAAACAAAACAACCACCTGTTATATATTTGTAAGAGTGTATGAGAATAGTAACAACCTCATACTTGAGATAGAAGATACGGGAAACGGTATTAAAGAGGACGATGTAAAGTCCATAACAGAAAAAATGAACAACGTTTCCATGAAGATGATAACCGAGACGGAACACGGTGTAGGTATGCTTAACGCTGCCCTCCGCCTTAAGATATTTACAGGTGGCAACGTAAAGTTTGAACTTGAGAGCGAAGAGGGCTCAGGTACGATCTGCACCATCATCATAGACAACTCAAGGGGAGACAATCAGGAGGAGAAATGATAAAAGTACTGCTTGTTGATGACGAATATTTTATAATGCAGGGACTTGCAAAGTTAGTAGACTGGGAAGAAAACGGCTTTGAGATAGTGGGGATGGCAGGAAACGGAGCAGAGGCTTTAGAGCTTATAAAGGCAGAGCACCCGCAGCTTGTTATAGCGGATATCAGAATGCCTGTCATGAACGGCCTTGAGCTTCTTGAAACCATCAGAAACGAAAAGGATTTTGACGATATCAGCTATGTTATCCTTTCCGGTTACAATGATTTTGAGTATGCAAGAAGAGCGTTGCTTTCAGGCTGCTTTGACTATATGTTAAAGCCCATAGACAAAGACGATCTTCTTGGCATTATGGAAAGAGTAAGAGAAAAATACGAGAGCAACATAATAAAAACCCGTGAAGAAAAGCAGAAGCTCCTTGCTCTTTTTGCAAGAAATGCCATACCTGTTATCCTTGGTAAATTCGATAATGAAAACATAAGGATGATGAAAAAATACCTTGGAGAATGTACAGGGATCAGATATGTTAGCGTTGAGCTTGATACTGCAAGAAAGAGCATAAGAGTACTTGATGATGAAAAAAAGAGAGAGCTTCAGAAGATCCTTTACGGCAAATGCTTAAATCTTTTTGCGGGAAATGAGTTCAGATACATTTTTGATGTATCTCTTAACAGCGACAATTATGATGTGGGCATCATTTACAGTAAAGAGATGCTGCCGCCGGGAGTAACGGATGAAGAACGGTTTTTTGAAGAACAGAAAGAAAGACTTATTGAATCTGTGGATTTTAGGATAAGAGTCCTTGCAGGACCTGCAGTTGCTGACCTTTCCCATCTTTCAGAGTCTTCAAGACCCGTACTTCTTGCCCAGTCTTTCCATTTTATCGGAGGCGAAAGGGAAAAGGAGTTTGAAGGCGACGGGTTTAAGAAGGACGTTACACCTCTTAGCAGAAAGACCATCGAGGCTCTTATACGTGCTGTTGAGTCAAACGATCATGCCGAGATAGAAAAGCAGTCGGCCGTCTTTTACGGCGGACTAACAGGAAGCGAGACAAGAACGGTAGGACCGCAGTTTGATTATCTTATGTACGGACTTATCGAACTTGCCATGGCCATCGATTCTCTTATTGACCAGCAGGAGGTCTTAGAGTTTATTTCAGACTACACCTTTGATAAGGTGGCAATTGACGATGGCGGCGCAAAGATGACAAAGATGATGATCGATTACAGCGACTATCTTGTGGAGCTTAGAAGAGGAAGACCGGGCGGCCTTTTAAAAGACGTGGCAAACGACATTGAAAAGAATTTCGCAGAAAACCTTACTCTTAAGGAAATGGGAAAGAAATACTTTATAAATGCGGCATACCTTGGACAGACCTTTAAAAAGCAGTATGGTGAATCCTTTAAAGATTACCTTAACAAAGTAAGGATAAAGAACGCGGAAGAACTGCTTATACACACAGATTTAAAGATCGTTGATGTGGCAGAAAGAGTGGGGTATAGGGATGTGGACTATTTTATAGACAAGTTTATAAGCCTTAAGGGCTGTACTCCCGCCAAATTCCGCAAACAGGTAAACGGAGAAAGATAAAGAGATACAGGGTAAATTATAGTCGTAAAAAACAAACTATAATTTACCCCTTTTTAATCTATATTTTGTCTCATTGTTAATTACGGTTTTCTAAAATACAATAAAAATGCGGTGGGGAAAAGCCGCAAAAGAAACAAAAGGAGGATCCATAAATGAAAAAATTGATTGCACTTGCTCTTTGCCTTGCAATGGTAATAGGTTGCCTTGCAGCCTGCGGCAAGAGCGGCAGCAAAACAACAACTGACAACAGCAGCAAAGGGGACACAAAACAGACTGCTACAACAAATGACACAAAAACAAACGACACAAACAGTGATAGTGATAAGCAGGAAGTTACAAACTTCACATTCTTTATCACAATGCCAAATCCTGAGATCAACGATGACAATGAGATCGCTCAGATGATCGCTGACAAGTGGGGCGTAAAGGTTAAAGAGACATGGCTTACAGGCCAGACTGCTTCAGAAGCTACAGGTACACTTATCGCAGGTGATGAGTATCCTGACTTCATCGATTCAGATGAAATGAACATGCTTGTTGATGCAGGCGCTCTTATTCCTCTTGATGATTACATTGACAAGTATCCTGAGTTTAAAGAGACATGGTTTACAGAGACAGAGTGGGAGAAATTCCGTCAGCCTGATGGCCATATCTACTGGATCAACCCATTTGGCAATACCTACGGCGAGAGCAAAGCCACAACACATAATGATGAGGCTTTCTGGATCCAGGTAAGAGTACTTGAGTGGGCAGGCTATCCAAAGATCGAGACTATGGATCAGTATTTTGATCTTCTTGAAAGCTATGCAGCAGCAAATCCTACACTTGATGACGGAACACCTGTTATTCCATACACAATCCTTTGCGAGGACTGGAGATACTTCTGTCTTGAGAATGCAGGACAGTTCCTTGCAGGATATCCAAACGATGGTTCAGTTATCGTAAATAAAGAAACAATGACTATCGAAGATTACAATACTTCTGAGGATACAAGACTTTACCTTAAGAAACTCAACGAAGAGTACAAGAAGGGTATGGTTGATCCTGAGAGCTTTACACAGACATATGACGAGTATATCGCAAAACTTTCATCAGGCCGCGTACTTGGTATGGTTGACCAGTGGTGGGATTTTGCATACACAGTAAATGATGTATTCAAGTCACAGGGAACAGAGAACAAGGGTTACAACTATGTTCCACTTGGACTTACAACAAAGCCGGGCATGGCTAACAGATGGCATACATATGATGATACTGTAAACCAGGCATCAGGTATCGCTATCACAAAGGATTGTAAAGATCCTGAAAAAGCATTCAAGTTTATCGTAGACTGTGCTATGGATCAGGAACTTCATGATCTTCGTTTCTGGGGCGTTGAGGGCGTTGACTATGAAGTAGATGCAGACGGTCTCTACTACAGAACCCAGGAGCAGAGAGAAAGATGGGCTGATACTTCTTACAAGGCTTCACACAAGTGTGATTACTCATACTTCCCACAGTGGAGCGGTACTCATAGAGACGGAAAGAACGCTATGCAGCCTACAGAGCAGCCATCAGAGTTTATGAACGGTATGGCTCAGCCTCTTATCGATTGCTTCAACGCTTACGGTGTTACAACATACCCAGGCATGATAGGTTCGATCGTAGAGAACAACGGACCATGGTTCCCAATGTACAGCTATTCAAATAACTTTACTACAGAGACTCCGGGCGGACTTGCATGGGCACTTATGGGTGAGTGCAAGCATGAGTGGCTTCCTAAGGTAGTTATGGCTCCTGATTTTGAGCAGGGCTGGAACGAATATATGGAGAAGTACAACGCTTGCAAGCCTGAGGATTTCCTTGGCGAAATGCAGCAGATACTTGATACATTCAAGTAAGCATCCGCTTTAAAAGACTAAAAATAAGGCAGCACGGGTAAACTTCCTTGCTGCCTTATTTATAAAAATTTAGGAGTTATATAGTTATGGCAAAAGCTAACGCTGTCAGCGTAAAAAAGGATAAGAAAATAACCTGGAAAGAGATAAAAAGGCAGAAAGCTTTGCTTATAATCTCTTTTATCGTTGTTGTATACGGAGTTATCTTTTACTATCTTCCTCTTGCGGGATGGTTAATGGCATTTGAAAATTACAAACCGGCGAAAGGCATTTTTCATTCCCAGTTTGTGGGACTTGCCAAGTTCAAGTTCCTGTTTTCGGATGTCACTTTCCTTAGAGTCATAAGAAACACCTTCGCAATGGGTGTTATAAACCTTGTGACGGGAACCGTTATGTCTATTCTTTTTGCACTTCTTCTTAATGAAGTCAGACAAAGGGGAGTTAAAAAGGTAATTCAGACAATTTCATACCTGCCGCATTTCCTTTCATGGATCATAGTTACAGGTATTTTACATGATGCTCTTTCTGCATCAGGTATAGTTAATGACCTTCTGCTTAGGGGAAATATTGTCGATCAGGCAATAAACTTTTTCGCAAAACCGATCTATTTCTGGCCTATAGTTGCATTTGCAAATGTATGGAAGGAAACAGGCTGGGGCGCGATCGTATATCTTTCTGCCATTACCGCCATCGACCCTTGTCTTTATGAGGCAGCAGCAATTGACGGTGCAGGCAGATTCCAAAAGATGAAATATATCACTCTTCCGTGCATCAAGCCGACTATCATGATCATACTTCTTATCAACATAGGTAACGTACTTAATGCAGGATTCGAGGTTCAGTATCTTCTTGGAAACGGCCTTATAAAGAGTGTTTCCGAGACTATAGACATTTATGTACTTAAGTGGGGAATCTCTCAGAACGACTACTCACTTGGTACGGCAGCAGGTATTTTTAAGAGCGCAGTCAGTATCGCCCTTATCGTGATCTTCAACACATGGGCTAAACGCCGTGGCGAGTCAAGGTTATTCTAGGAGGGCAGGAAAGATGAAAACTAAGAAATTACACGGCGGAGATCTTGTCTTTGCCATTGTGCTTGTAATCTTTATGACTGTATTTGTGGTAGTTACCCTGTACCCTGTTATAAATACCGTGGCTAAGGGCTTTAACGACGGTATAGATGCGGTAAGAGGAGGTATCTACCTTTGGCCTCGTAAGTTCTCGCTTAAGAATTACCAGACAGTATTCGGAATGCAAAATCTTCTCACAGGTGCGAAGATAACGGTTCTTCGTACTGTGATAGGAACTCTTGCTTCGCTGTTTATAAATGCGCTTCTTGCATTTGTAGTAAGCCGCGAGCGTTTCCTTTTTAAGCGCGGACTTTCACTTTTCTGGGTTATCACAATGTATGTAAACGGAGGTCTTATCCCGACTTTCGTACTTTATAAGAGCCTTCACCTTACAAACAGCTTTTATGTATACGTGGTACCGGGACTTATAAGCGCCTGGAATATGCTTGTAATGAGGACATATATGGAAGGCCTTCCCGCATCTCTTGAAGAGTCTGCTCAGCTTGACGGTGCAGGTTATATGACTATTTTCTTTAAGATCACGGCTCCTCTTTGTAAGCCGGTATTTGCTACAATAGCTCTTTTCGTTGCCGTATGGCAGTGGAACAGCTGGTTTGATGCAATGATCTACAACAGACTTAAAACAGAGTACACAACGCTTCAATACGAACTTATGAAACTGCTTGCTTCTGTAATGCAGCAAAGCGGAAGCGCAGAATCAGCTAAAAACAGCACCAACACCATTACTCCTGTTACCATAAGAAGTGCGGCTACAGTAGTAACTATGCTCCCTATCGTAATGCTGTATCCGTTCCTTCAAAGGTACTTTATTACAGGTCTTACCATAGGCGGAGTTAAAGAGTGATTTTGAGATATCTTTTCATATAGAGAAACCCTAATCCTAAAAAAGCACAGGCTTACGTAACCTGTGCTTTTTTATATATAGATCAGTTTGTTTTTTTTTGGTCTGACAGCTCGTCAAGATGCCCCTGAAGGATTATCTGGGCTGCTATCATATCTACATATTTGTATCTGTCTTTTTTGCTGATGCCGAGGGTATCCATTATCTCGTAGGCCTCAACAGTGGTAAGACGCTCATCTCTGAAAGTAACCGGAAGCCCTGTTCGCCTTTCAAGGCCCTCTTTAAAGACCTTGCATTTTTCAACGCGCTCGCCCTCGTCGCCTGAGAGCATAACAGGGTAGCCAAGTATTATCTCCGTAACACCGTACTCAGCTATAATGGCTTCAAGCCTTGCGTAGGTGCGGCGAAGCTTATTTTCTTCTTCTCGTCTTATTATCTCAAGCCCCTGGGCGGTAAGGCCAAGCAGGTCGCTAATGGCTACGCCCACTGTTTTGGAACCGTAATCTAGTCCTAATATTCTCATAAAAAATTTTATTCTCCTGTTAAAATATCCTTGTTTATTATAGCAGTATTGTGATATAATGTCACCTAAAATGAGGTATGAGAGATATGAATAAAAAACCGGAGGATATCATTAAAATAGCTTATAGCGGCATCGAAGGGTCTTTTGCTAGTATTGCCGCCGGAAAGATCTCACCGAATGCAAAGAGGGTTGCTTTCGGGAGCTTTAAAGAAGCTTACAAAGCAGTAGAAGAAGGAGAGTGCAAACTTGCCGTTCTTCCTATAGAAAACAGCTATGCGGGCGAAGTCAGTCAGGTAACGGATCTTATGTTTTACGGAGATCTTGTTATAGACGGTATTTACGAGCTTCCTGTTGTTCACTGCCTTTTAGGCTGTGAGGGCAGCAGCGAAGGTTCTGTCAAAAAGGTGATCAGCCACCCTCAGGCCCTTGAACAGTGCCGCGGGTATATAGAAAGTAACGGACTTAAAAGCACTGTATGTGAAAATACAGCCGTTGCCGCAAAAAAGGTTGCAGAAAAAGGCGACACAAAGGTTGCGGCCATTGCCAGTATTGAGACAGCTGATCTTTACGGATTAAAAGTCCTAAGGCAGGGTATAAACGAAAGCAACGCAAACACCACAAGGTTTGCGGTTTTTAAGAAAAAAGACGACAAAAAGAGTTTTTGCAAAGGAGACCACTCGATCCTTATGTTTACCACACAGGATGTGGCCGGAGCTCTTGCAAAGGTACTTTCTATCCTTGGAGTATTCGGATATAACATGAAGGTAATAAGGAGCAGACCTCTTAGAGATGTTAACTGGCACTATTACTTTTATACCGAAGTAGAAGGAGTATTTGACTGCGAAGACGGGCAGACGGCCCTTAAAGCACTTAAAAAAGCCTGTGCTTCCTACAAGGTCGTGGGTGTGTATACTCCCGGCCGCCTTATTTAATTTTGCTGACAAGTTGATGTATAATATAGTTTCCCAAGAGGAGCCCTGTGTGTTTGCTTTTGCAAGCATGCGGGGCTCCGCCCCTTTTATGGAAAAGAAAAACTTATCAATATACCAAATATAGTGATGTGAAAAAGAACTTATCCTGCTAGAATATAGCAGGATTTTCATTTTTGGCGGAATATGGAGGAGAATGATGTCACTTATTGAATATAAATGTCCTAAGTGCGGGGCGCCTCTTGCTTTTTCTCCTGAAGGCGGCACTGTTAAGTGCGAAGCCTGCGACAGCGAATTTGAAGCAGAAGCCCTTGAAGCACTTGTAAATGCCGATGCTCTTGGGGATGCGGCTTTTGACTGGGGAGATTATAAGAAAAACCTTACAGGTGAGACTCTTGAAAATATGGCGATCTATAACTGCGAAAGCTGCGGAGCCATAGTTGAGTCCGATGAAAATACTGTTGCCACCCAGTGTCCGTATTGCGGCAACAACATTGTTATAAGCGAAAGAGCAGGCGGCTCGCTAAAACCTAACGCCATCATTCCTTTTAAGATCAAAAAAGAGGATCTTCCGGGAATTGCAAAAGAGTTTTACAAGAATAAAAAGCTTTTGCCAAATGACTTTTTTGACCTTAACAAGATAGGTAAGGTTCAGGGTATCTACGTTCCTTTCTGGCTTTTTGATGCAGATGCCGACGGTTTCATGACTTTTAACGGTACAAAATCAAGGTATTATACAAGCGGCAGCTATAATGTTACGGAAACTTCACATTATATGCTTGAGCGCGAAGGAAATATGAGCTTTACAAAGATACCTGTAGATGCCAGCCTTAAGATGGATAACGACATTATGGATTCGATCGAGCCTTTTGACTACTCAGAGCTTACGGCTTATAACGGCGCATTTCTTGCAGGATATGTGGCAGACAGGTTTGACTCGGATCCCGATAACGAGCTTCCAAGGGCAGATGCACGTATGAAACAGAGCATTGCAGATCACCTTCGCGCCACAACAGGAGGCTACAGCGGAGTTACCATGCGAACCCAGGCTTTAAAGGTCTTTAATGCAGGAGTTAATTATGTGTTTTTACCAGTATATACTTTTGCCTGCAAGTATAAAGACAAAGAGTACAGATATGCGGTAAACGGCCAGACAGGAAAGATGGTTGGCGAGCTTCCTATAAGCAAGGCAAAGTGCCGAATCTACTTCTGGAAGACCTTTGGTATCGTATTTGCAGTATTAATGGCCATAGTAGCGGCCGGATATTTTGCATGGTAGGAGGAAAGCATGATGAAGAATATATTTAAGACATTAAAGCTTTCCTGCCTGGCTCTTTGCTTTATGGTAATTATATTAGGGCATGGAGCGGTAAAAGCAGAAGGGAAATATGATGTAAACCCTGATACCGGCAAGCCTTACTGGTATCCTGAAGATATTTCATCGTTTGAAGATTTTAATGATTACGATGCGCCGCGCGTGGTTGACGTGGCAGACATTTTTACAGATGAAGAAGAAGAAAGGATGCTTGAGGGCATAAAGAGCATTCAGGATGACTTTAACATCGATCTTGTGGTATTTACGGATGTGAGCTCCTACGGCCTTGAAAGACATATCTATGCGGCAGACTTCCACCAGTTTAACGGCTACGGGTTTGGTGACGATTTTACAGGTTCTGTGCTTTTTATCTGTATGGAAGAGGGTAACAGAGGCTGGTTTACGGCGGCAACAGGAAGTATCGAGGGTATGTATGCCAATATGGATATTATCAATTACCTTGATGACAGGCTTGAGCCTTATATGAGAAACGGCGATTACGGCGAGGGCGTTATTGACTATATTAACAATGTTTACGGTCTTTACGGCATGCCGGAAAAGCAGTCTGAAGAAACCGGCAGATCAGAGCCTTCTGATATTGCTGACTATTATCAGGGCGAAGACAGACCTATATATAACGCTTATACAGGAGATTTTGGCCCTACGCCTTTCCCCTGGAAAGCAGCAACTATAGGAGCAGCATTTGTAGCACTTATCTGGGCTGCAATAGCCCTCGCGATCCAGAAAGCAAAGATGAGGTCGATAGCAACACAGATTGAGGCAGAGCATTACGTTGTTCCAAATTCCTTTAACCTTACAAAACAAAGAGATATATTCCTATATAAGACAGTCAGAAAAGTACGCCGCGAATCAAGCAGCAGCAGCGGCGGAAGCAGCGGCGGCTCTTATCACAGCAGCGGCGGAAGAAGTTATTCCGGTGGCGGAAGAAGCTTCTAGCTTATCAATTTGGTGAAACCAATAGTTTTTGGTTTTTGGGAAACTTTTTTATAAGAATGCGTTTTTGCGTAATAAACACACAAAAACGCATTTTTTATATTTTTGTTGCAAAATCATGATTTTGTGGTATAATAAAACACAAGGGAATACATAAAATTTAAAGGAGACAGACATTATGGCTAGAGTTATGGTTGTTGATGATGCAGCGTTTGTTAGACTTACGCTTAGAAATATTCTTGAAAAAGACGGACATCAGGTAGTCTGCGAAGCAGAAAACGGAATAGATGCGGTTAATAAATATAAAGAGTTTAAGCCTGATATCGTTACCCTTGATATTACCATGCCTGAGACAAACGGTATTTTTGCCCTTAAGGGTATAAAAGAGATAGATCCAAAGGCTATCTGCGTTATGTGTTCTGCCATGGGCCAGCAGGCTCTTGTGGTAGAAGCTATGGAAAACGGCGCTAGAGACTTTATCGTAAAGCCTTTTCAGCCTGAAAGAGTGCTTGAGTCCATACGAAAGGCTCTTGGTTAATTAGTTCATTTCTCATCCCCCAAACAGGATGACTTCTAACAAAAAAGAACACCTTTATAAGCAAAAGGTGTTCTTTTTTATTTGCCTTCCCGGGCGTACAATTAAGAAAAATCGCCATAAAGGAGCAATAACATGACAAGAGAAGAAAGATACCTTTTTGCAAAAGAAAAGTACGCTGCCCTTGGGGTAGATACCGATGCAGTCATAGAAAAACTGTCTAATATACCTGTTGCCCTTCACTGCTGGCAGGGTGATGATGTTATAGGCTTTGATAACGACGGAGGCCTTACAGGTGGTATTCAGACTACAGGCAATTACCCCGGTAAGGCTACAAATCCTACAGAGCTTTTTGCCGATATGGAAAAAGTACTTGAACTTATCCCGGGCAAGGCTAAGCTTAACGTACATGCAAGCTATGCTATTTTTGAAGAGGACGGCTTTGTAGACAGAGACGCCTTAGAACCACGCCACTTTAAAAAATGGGTGGAGCTTGCTAAAAAGCACAACATGGGCATTGATTTTAACCCTACGTTTTTCTCTCATGAAAAGGCAGAGAGCGGTCTTACACTTTCAAGCCCCGATCCTGAGATAAGACGTTTTTGGATAAATCACGGCAAGGCCTGCATCCGCATTTCCGAGTATTTTGCAAAAGAAACCGGTATTCCTTGCGTTATGAATATATGGACAGGCGACGGCTTTAAAGATATTCCTGCAGACCGCATGGGCCCGCGTATGCGCTATAAGGACTCTATCGAGCAGATATTATCGGAGCCTTATGATTATGACCTTGTAAAGCCTTGCGTTGAGTCTAAGGTATTTGGTATCGGCGTTGAGTCTTATACTGTGGGCTCTGCTGAGTTTACTTTAAGTTTTGCTGCTACCCACGAAAAATGCATGCCTCTAATGGACAACGGTCATTATCACCCTACAGAGGTGGTTTCAGACAAGATCCCTGCGCTGCTTTGTTTCTTCCCTGAGATCGCGCTCCACATAACCCGTCCTGTTCGCTGGGATTCAGACCATGTGGTGCTTTTTGATGACGAGACAAGAGAGATGGCTAAAGAGATCGTAAGAAATGATGCGCTTGACAGAGTATATATGGCTCTTGATTATTTTGATGCCAGCATTAACCGTATTTCTGCTTGGGCAACGGGCTTTAGAAACTGGCAGAAGGCTCTTCTTAATGCTATGTGTATGCCAAACGACAAGCTTAAAAAGCTTCAGGATGAGGGAAAGCTTGGCAGACTTATGGCTATGCAGGAGGCTATGAAGATGATGCCTCTTGGCGATGTGTGGGAAGAGTATCTTGCAAGGTGCGGCAAGGTAAGCGATCTTGATTTTTACGATGAGATCGAAAAATACGAAAAAGAAGTATTAAGCAAAAGATAGATTTAGGAGATTTTTAAGATGAAATTTTTAGATGCACAGTTTGTACAGGGGTTTATAAGAATGGCTAACGATGGATGGGAGCAGGGCTGGCATGAGAGAAACGGCGGCAATCTTTCTTACCGCGTAAAGCCTTCTGAGGTTGAAGAGGTTAAAGAAAACTTTAAGGCACGAGAGTGGCAGCCTATCGGCACAAGCGTACCAAACCTTGCAGGCGAGTATTTCCTTGTGACGGGAAGCGGAAAGTTCTTTAGAAATGTTATAATAAACCCTGAGGATTCAATCTGCATGATAGAACTTGACGATAAGGGCGAGAATTACCGCATAGTCTGGGGCCTTGTAAACGGGGGCAGGCCTACAAGCGAGCTTCCTTCCCACCTTATGAACCTTGAGGTTAAGAAGCTTAAGGATGAGCGCTACAGAGTGGTTTATCATGCACACACCACAAATATTATCGCGCTTACCTTTGTGCTTCCTCTTGAAGATAAAGTTTTTACAAGAGAGCTTTGGGAGATGGCGACCGAGTGTCCTGTAGTTTTCCCTGACGGTATCGGCGTAGTGCCTTGGATGGTTCCGGGTGGCAGAGATATAGCTGTAGCTACCAGCAAACTTATGGAAAAATACGACCTTGCTATATGGGCGCACCACGGCATGTTTGCCGCAGGCTTTGACTTTGACCTTACTTTCGGCCTTATGCATACGGCTGAAAAGGCGGCAGAGATCCTTGTCAAGATGCTTTCCATGCGACCTGACAAGCTTCAGACCATAACAGCTGATAATTTCAGGGATCTTGCAAAAGATTTTAATGTAACACTTCCTGAGGAATTTTTATACGAAAAGTAATTTTGGGGTGAAGGACTAAGTGACGGGGACTGTCATGGCACATTCATGAATTGCGTGCCGCCGCGTCCCCTGATAATACAGAATTTTCAAGCATATATTAATTGTATTATTCAAAATACTTGAAAAATGAACCAGATGTGGTAAAATTCTTCATGGCTGTGGTTACAGCAAAAGAAATTTTATTAAGGGATCATTTGAATGAGTAATAATACCGACAAGACACTTTATAAAGAAATATTTACACTTGCTCTGCCTACCATGGCAGAGCAATTTCTTGGCACTGCGGTGCAATACATTGATACAGCTATGGTGGGGCTTCTTGGTACCTTTGCTACGGCGGCGGTTGGCTCTACCTCTACGTTTAACTGGCTTTTTGGTAGTTCTATTTCTGCTTTTGGAGTAGGTTTCCTTGCGTATATTTCCCAGGCTCTTGGGGCTAAAGACGAAAAGAGAGCAAGAAGAGCCGGCGGACAGGCAGTATTTATGGTTTTTGCCGTAGGTCTTTTCTTTACTCTTGTTACGCTTTCCATAAGCAGGCTTGTACCTGCCTGGATGAATGTAGACGAGAGCATCAGAGACCTTTCTTCCAGGTACTTCTTTGTTATATATGCACCATCCCTTTTCCGAACGGCGTCCATTATCTTTGGAACCTGCCTTAGGGCGGCTGGAGATACGAAGACACCTATGCAGGTGGGAATTGCGGTAAATGGTATAAACATAGTATCAAACTTTTTCCTTATATATGAGACAAGGAAAGTGAGCCTTTTTGGCCTAAGTCTTCTTATACCGGGCGCCGGAATGGGAGTAATGGGCGCGGCTTTTGCAACGGCCCTTTCGTTTATAGCCGGAGGCGTTATGATGGCGGTTGCTTTCTTTAAATCAAAGGATATTTCTCCAAAGGGTGTTAAGCTAATGCCGGACGGAGAAATCTTAAAGCCTTGTCTTAGAGTAGCGTTTCCAAATATGTTCCAGAGATTTTGCACATCCCTTGGTTACGTGGTGTTTGCTTCTATGATAAACTCTCTTGGAGAGCTCTCTACAGCAGCTCACACCATTGCAAATACAGTAGAGTCAGCCTTTTATATACCGGGCTTTGGAATGCAGACAGCCGCAGCTACACTTACGGGTAATGCGGTTGGGGCAGGAGATAAAGAGAGGGAAAAGAGGCTCTTTAAAGCCATCTGCCTTATAGAAACATCTATGATGGTTGTTTCAGGCGCTCTTTTATTTGCCTTTGCGCCTGATATGGTATCCGTCTTTTCAAAAGACCCTGCGGTTATAGCGCTTTGCAGCAAAGTGCTTCGCATGGTTTCGCTATCTGAGCCATTCTACGGCATAGCCATCGTTATTGAAGGTATGCTTTTTGGAGCCGGAGAAACTAAGGTGCCGTTCCTCTTTAGCGTTTCCACTATGTGGATCATAAGGATCTTCGGAACCTTCCTTTGCATCAATATCTTTGGACTCGGCCTCATATCAGCCTGGGGCTGCATGATCGGAAACAACCTTACAAACTGCGCTCTCTTTGCAATGTATAAGCTGGTTTGGAAGAAAGAATGATGGCGAAAAAATGTTTGCCTTTTAGAGCATACTCTATTGACAAATATGAATATGGATTGTATTATTAATATATAAAAAGGTACCGCTTAGTAGACAGTTTGCCTAATTAATAGCTAGAAGAACAGCAATTAACCTTGGTCGGATCGGTTGCTGTTCTTGTCTTTTATTAGCTTATATGCAAATTCAGCTATAGCGACTATTGTCCTTATAAGCTGAGTAATTGCTGCTATTATTGAGAGTAAAATAATAAGAAGCCTTATCATTTTGACAGGCTTCTTTTTTTATGATTAATGAATCATAATTGTTGATGCTATTTAAAGCATACATACCTATTTTTAGACAATTCGCAACAAAACAGCAAACATTCGTTCTTGATTGTTTGCGCGCCGC
This sequence comes from Lachnospiraceae bacterium, assembly GCA_016284355.1. GTDB lineage: Bacteria > Bacillota > Clostridia > Lachnospirales > Lachnospiraceae > JAEEOQ01. Next base: position 5,115 of record JAEEOQ010000042.1, on the reverse strand, counting down.
ATAGTATAATATAAACATGGTACCGCAAGACGGTGGACGGTTTGCCTTTCGGCGTACGATTACCGTACGCGCTTCCCTTTGCAAGGAGGTGCTTTATTATGGGAAAGTATTTAAGAAAGGTAGTGCATAGTATTGTTTGCAATAATAGCAGCGATAACTCAGATACTAAGGACTGTAATAGCCTTAGCAGAGTTGCTATTAAAATTGATAAAAAACAAGAACAGCAACCGCCCCGCCAAAGGTTGATGCTGTTCTCGTAACACATAACTAAGGCAAACCGTCTACCAGGCGGTACCTCTTTGTATCTTTATATTACAATCATTTGCCATTCTTGTCAATACGTTTGTTCTGTATTTGATTTTTTATTTTCCTGCCTCAGGCAGGCAATGCATATGGGTGCGGGAGAGGACTCTAAAGCCTTCGGCACGGCCCTTGAAGCTGCGGATGCCAAAATCTATGGAGCGGAGGGTTAGGTATGTCTTTACAGAAGAAAAGGCTTCTGAATCAGCAGGAAACTGGCTTTTGTGGCAAAGTATGGCGGATAGCTGTTTCTTTTTATATTTTCCGGTTTTTACGTATTTGTTTGGCTTTGCGGTCATATAAAAGCCTATGGCCTGTACATTTGCGGGAGAGGCATTATGAGCTGCCATTATTTCCTTAAAGGGGGCAAAAAATGCAAGATTCTTGGCGCAATTCCCAACGTTTAAATGGTCCATATGGCACTCACTTGATACGTCAGGATCCGGAGCAAAAATGATGTCAGGCTGTATTTTTCCTATGGCGACAGCCATGGCAGAGAGCAGATCTTCTTTTGCATAAAGACCTCCGTCGCTAAGTCCAAGGAAATGTACGTCGGTAACGTCAAGCTCCTTAGCAGCCTCAATACATTCTGCTTTTCTTATTTCAATGAGTTCCGATGGAGTGGTTCCTTCCGGAGCAAAATCAAGGCCAAAGCGCCCATCAAGGCAAATGAGGAAAGACACCCGCTTTCCCAATGATGTAAGCTTTGCTATGGTAGCCCCTGCACCGATCTCTATGTCATCTGGATGTGGACCTATAAAAAGGTATTTATTGAATTTAAGCAGATCCGGAGCGGGGGCAGCAAATTTCAAAATATAAGAAGTAAGGCTCATGCCGGTAATCCTCCTTAATGCTAATTATACCATTTGACGGCTAAAAGGTAATTTCTTTTTTATTGTAATTCTTCTGTAAGAGTGATAAGGTAAAAGTGTATGGAAAACTGTGATATGTTTTTCTTGGGGCTTATTATTTTTATAGGAGGTATTTTTTATGTTTAAGTTTTGGGGTGACGGCTCACAGGCCGCAATGGACCTTGTTAAGGCCATTAATGTCAGAAGTACGGAAAATTTCAACTGGACATTTATCTTTATTCTTTCAGTAGTGTTTTATGTGTACTGGAGCGAATTTCACAAGAAAGAGACGGAAGTGCTTTGCGCCGGATTTGCACTTTACGGCGTACACTGGCTCTATGAGATCTGCAATGCGATCATCGGCCACATTTTCGGATATCCGCTCTGGTCTGTATCAAACGAGTCAACCACATTTATCCTGCTTATTGGTGTGTGCTGGGAACTTTCCATGATGTTTTCACTTGCCGGTATGATCTCATTTAAGATGCTTCCAAAGGACAGAACAAAAAGATATTTTACGAAGAACGGCAAGGGCGGGATTTCCTGTAAATTAGTGGGGGCTATCGAAATGGCGCTGCTTTTTGCTCTCTTTGAGTCATTCCTTGCAGGCACCAGCAATCATTCATTTATCTGGGTATACAAGTGGTGGGGCGTTATTCCTGTATTTATCACAACTTACATTCCTTTCTTCCTTGCCAGCAATTATGTGCCGGATATGGAACCGCGTAAACGCCGCAATTTCCTTATCTGTGAATGGGGACTTGTTGCAGTGCTTCTTGCAGTCCTGATCCCCCTTGGAATAATATGATCTAAAATCTTAAAAAAAAAAAAATTAAAAATAATTGTAACCAATCGTACCAAAAAGTTGCTTTATAGTATGAGGCCCATAAAAAGGAGGAATTCTTCGCATGGATGATAACGAAATCGTAGAGCTCTACTTATCCAGAAACGAAGAAGCAATCGATCAGACAGCAAAAAAATACGGCTCTGCATTAAGAAAGATCGCATTTGGTATATTAAATGATGAAGAGACCGTAAAAGAGTGTGAAAATGACACTTACCTTCAGACCTGGAATCTTATTCCGCCACATGAGCCCCGTACTTATCTTTTCCCGTTTACAGGAAGGATCATAAGGCATATAGCGCTTAATGTATGCAAGAAAAACAGTACTATAAAGCGATATGCCAAGTATGTGGAACTTACGGAAGAAATGCAGGAATGTATCCCTGCAGAAAGCAATACGGAAGGTGAAGCTTTGTCAAAGTATCTTACTGAGCTTATCAATGAATTTCTTTCCGGCTGCAGCGATGAGCAGCAGAAGATTTTTGTAAGAAGATACTTTTATTTTGACAGAGTAGAAGATATCGCAAAGGCTTACGGCTTTTCCGTAAGTAAGGTAAAGACCACACTCTTCAGGCTTCGCGGTGAACTAAAAAAGCAACTGGAACGAGGAGGTTATACGTTATGAAAAATCATGATCTTCTTGAAGCTATCGGCGGTATTGATGAAAAATTCATTGAAAATGCAAAAACCCTGGTGAAGGTGCGTAAAATTAACTACAGCACCTTCTTTCCGGTGGCTGCGGCATGTATAATTCTTGCTGCCGCAAGCGGCGTTTTTATACCGCAGATGCTTTCTGATAAATCAGGTGATATGCGTATAATGTCAGAAACTGAAAATGAACCGCAAAATGATGATGCAGTGCAGATCTTATCTGAGCCGGGCAGCGATATGTCCATTGCGACTGCAGATGAGAGCGCCGACGAGAATTATGCCGATGCATTAGCTGATTTTCTGCCGATAGCAGGTACAACCAAAGGCTATGAACTTTTTGAGGAAAAACTTCATCTCTCTGATGGTGTCAGTTCCTTTGCATGGATATCTGATGAGGATTACCTGCGGGGAAATCTGCCCTATGAGCAGGCGGATATTTCCCTTAAAGACTGGAATGATTTCCTTGCGGCAGCAGACAGCGGCGTATTTGAAATCTTTTTGCATCATACGACAGGAGAAGCTGAAAAAGCGAAAATTGCTCACCTTGTGCTTTATATGTCTGATGGAAGCGTTTATTCTTTTTTCCTTACACCCGGTGGATACATGGGCTATGACGGGCTTGACGGGTACTGCGTAAAGATCCCTTCTGAGGTCTTTGATGTAATATATGGTGCCTGCAGCAAATGATTACGGATTTATAATTGAAAGGAAAAGAAAATGAAAAAGATCATCAGTATTTTACTTGTTTTAACCATGGCAATATCATGCCTTGCCGCCTGCGGAAAAGAAAATGCCGGCAAAGGAAATGAGGGGCAAAATGTAGTTGAGACACCTGTAAATGAGGAGGGTAACGCAACTGCTAAAGAACCTGACAGTGAAACTTCAGATGAAAGCAATGATAAGGCTGAAAGCGGGGCAGAGTTTGATATGGAAGCTTTCTTTAACGAGATAGCTTCAAAAAATCCCGGTGCAGACCTTAAGACAATTGAGGATGCGATCCTTGCAGATCCATATTTTGTGCTTTTTACTCATCAGGATACAAAGTTTGAATATGAGGGAATGGATCCTGAATATTATTACCCGGCGCTTAACTACGAATATACACCCGAAGGTATAGCAGACAGTATTTGTGTGGCAGACTATATAACAAATTCGGGCGCTATCATTTATGTTATCGACCCTGAAGAAGGAACCGATCCACTAAGCATCCTTGAAGGGTTTAAGGCTAACTCAGACCCTAAGTGGATGGATTTTGAAAAGGGAACCGACAGTATGGCAGGCACAGTTATAGACGGAAGAGTTTATTTTGCGCTTTATAATGCGAACATGCAGCCTGTAGAGGGGAAAATAGCAGAAAACGCCAGAGATTTTGTGGAAATGTTCCATGATTTTATTGCAGAAAATCCCGGCGCTTCTACACTTGACATAGCTGAATATTTTAGAAGTCACCAGAAGTTTACCGCTCTTAATGCAAACAGTGTGGTTCCGGGACGTATCACAGGCTTTGGAGACTTTGACAATGAAGTAGAGATAACAGGATTTACCGAAGGTGCAGGTTTTGTGCCTCTTATGACACCAAATCTTTTTATCGGATATGTATTTAAGGTGGATGCTCCTGAAAATGCAGAAAGCTTTGCAAAGATGCTTGAAGAAAATGCAAATCTTGGCTGGAATATCTGTATGGTAGCTAACACCATTATTACAGAAACAGACGGAGAGTACGTTCTTTTCATGATGTGTCAGGAAGACACTCAGTAACAGGGAAAAATATGGTTTTTTCAAGTCTTATCTTTACCTATCTGTTTTTGCCGCTTACAATGCTCATTTATTTCTGCGTTCCTGTTAAGTACAGGAACGCAGTACTTTTAGGTGCAAGCCTTATTTTTTATTTTTGCGGCGAGCAGCTTTATTTACTCCTTATGCTTTTTGAGATAACCCTGACATACGTTTCCGGGCGTCTTATGGAAAAAAGCAAAGGAAGAATCAAAAAAGCAATACTTGTTATATTTCTTATATTAAGCTTTGGCCTTTTGGGATTTTTTAAGTATGCAGATCTTTTACACCTGCCACTTCCTATAGGTATAAGCTTTTATGTATTTCAAAGCGCCGGCTACGGAATTGACGTATACAGAAGAAAGTACCCTGCTGAAAAGAACTTTTTAAATCTGGCTCTCTACGTGTCCTTCTTTCCGCAGCTTATAGCAGGCCCTATCGTAAGGTTTGAAACTGTAAGAGAAGATTTAAGAGAGAGAAAGCATTCGCTTGAAGGCTTTGAAAGCGGCATTTTAAGGTTTTGCATAGGTCTTGCAAAAAAGGTGCTTATAGCTGACAGGCTTTTTGCTTTTTGCACGTCAGCAGGCAGTGTATCTGAGGGCGGGATGCTGCTTTCCTGGGCAGAAGGGCTTGCCTATCTGCTTTATGTTTACTATGATTTTTCGGGCTATAGCTACATGGCCATCGGCCTTGCAA
>JAEEOQ010000041.1 GCA_016284355.1 Lachnospiraceae bacterium | reverse complement strand
CCTTCTCGTAAGTGTTTACCACAACACCGTGATAAGGAACTGTTCTGTCTGTCCAGGTGTATCCGGACACTTTTGAAAGCACCTCATTTACCTTGTTATAGCTTTCAGGGATAACATCTTTATAAAGATCATATTCCGTAGAATATAAGCTTCCGCTTGCTGTCGGAGCAAGCTTGTACGAAGGATCCTCAGAAAGTATAAATGAAGGATAAAGGTTATAATCTATCATCTTTAAAAGGTCTTTATCGGTATAGAAGGAGAAGTTGCTGTAAGGAGCATAAACTTCCATTGTTCCGTTAAGTACCATCTGAAGGAATGGCACTGAGTCTGTCTCATATACATACTGGGAATGTCCTATAGGGCTGTTTAAATATCTGTCTGTATACTGCCAGAGATAGGTCCCCGGTCTGTCTATATTTAAAACAAAGTTTTCTCCCGCTTCTTTTACGGCTTCTTGGATGATTTCTTTTGCCCTGCTTCTTGATGTGCTTCTTTCGTCATCAAAGTTGCTTGAAAGAATACTTCCGATGCCTTCTATACTAAGGCTTTCAGATATTCCGTCAAATCTGTCTGCTGCCTTTTTAAGCCAGCCTGCAGACCTTTCAGGAAGTGCAAATCCATAGTCCATAACAGGTACGTTATGCGCAAGGATATATTCTCTGTTTTCGTTTACATACCATGAGTTGATATGTTTTACGGCGTTTCTGTAATAACTGATCATCTCTTTATTGATGGTAACGTAGTTATTTACAAGAGAAACATCAACGCCTTCATCTGACATATCTTTCATAAGGCTTTCAAAATCTTTTTTGCTTCCAAGCAGCGGATTGTATTTTGCTTTATCTGCTCTTGCAAGGATAGTGCCGCCCTTTTGCCAGCCTATAAGTCCGGTATTGATATTGTTAACGCCGTCTTCTTTAAGGCCCTTTAGGATATTTTTTACATCCTCTGCTGTAGTAACGGAAACGCTTGTGTTTCCAACTACTCCGCTCTTAACATCAGACATGATAAAGTCAACTCTTACAGGAATGTTGCCCTCGCCTTTATTTACAGGAGTAAGTATACCTTCGCTTATAAGGTGATCTCTGTAAGCCTTTGCCATACCCACATAGTCGGCAGGATAGCCGTCTTTGCTGCCGTCTCCGCTAAGAAGCTTGTATGTGATCTCAAGATCAAAATCATTTACTACGTCGTTTAATGTAAAGAAACCGTCACCGTTCTGGTTGTATACCTGATAATAAATATCATTGTAAGTAAATCTTGGATATACCCAGTTGTAGTTTGTAGACTTGTTTCCTTCAGGTCTTGCAACGATCTGCATGTATTCCTCGCCGCTTGTGGCATAAGCAACAAAACCGGCCTGTCTGTCTCCGTGGGCTACGCCAAATACAGGCATAGAGGGATCTTTAAGAGGAACCGCATCGCCAAGAGTATTGCTGTAGTACTGGCCTGCACCCGGGTCCTGTCCGTATACGGAACCTACATATTCTGTAAATGCCATATCGTTATCTGCAAATCTGATAAGGGCTCCGCTTCCGTCCGGTACGAAAATGTATCCCGGCACCATATACTGCGGCTCAGGAATATCGTACATCTCGCTCTCCTCATTTAAGAGAAGGTGCTCGCCGCCGCTGCTTCCAAAGAATGGACTTATGTTGATGGAGCACATATAAGCCTTACCTTCTCCTTCGATCTCATCAAAGGGAACTCGGTAAGTTATCTCATCTTCGCCAAAAGTGATATATACGTGAAACTTAAGGTCGATGGTGGTCATCTTGACATCAAGTCTTCTTGTGGCAGGATTGTCATTTAATATCTTAAGCTCTGATTTTGCTCCTTTTTTTGAGGCAGAGCTTATATTCTTTACCGTGTCAGGAGCATCAGGCTCTCTGTATTCTACGGTAACAAGGGAATTTGCGATACCCATAAAAGTATCGTTCATGTTATTTTCAATGTAGCTTCCAACCTCAAGCTTTTCCTCAAAGGTATCTTTTGTGACTGCCTCATTTTCAATAACACTTGAAAATTCTTCGTCGATACCGGTCTTCATGATATAACCGGTTTCTTTATTTTCAATGGCAAGTATATCTCTGTCTTCTTTAAAGTAGTAAATATACTTCCCTGATTCGTAGAGCTTTTCAAATTCGCTTACATCTGTAATGCAGCTTTCTGCCTTATCAGGGGCAGGAAGAGTATCACGGGAAGTCGATATGTACGCTGCTCTTACGGCTCCTCCCGCAAGCGCTCCTATGCAAAGAGCCGCAAGCGTAAATGCCCCGATCTTTTTAAGTTTACCTGATGACATTTCTGATCAGCTCCTTCCATACAGATTCTATAAATTTCCATACCTGATCCCACATGATGATGACAACAAGTAAAACAACCGCTATTATCAGCATGAAAAGGAAGGTTATAAGAATACTTCTTACAGTTTCCTTGCCTGAATAATCATGTATTACCTGAAGTCCGATAAATATAAGGATAAGGCTCCATGCAATGCCTACAAAAAGTATAAGGCTTAAGATAAAGGTCTCATTTAAGGTCATTACGTATGAAAGACCTGTTACAGCAAGAAGTGACAAACCTGCGGGTACGCTTCCGTAAGCCACAAGGATATAAACTTTCTTAAGTGTACCTTCACCGTCGTTTATAGAGCTTACAAGCCAGTTACAAAGGACGAAAAGACCTGAGATAGCAAAGAATCCAAGTACTATGGCGTTTATGTCCATATTCTCGACTTTTGTTACCTGGTAAATGTAGCCTTTGCCAACTGTAAAGAGCATATAAGCCCCAAAGAATGCCACATAAAGGATACTTGCGGTAACAGCATCACCGTTCTTTTCAACTCTGATATCGTAATATCTGTCAAAAGGATGGAACGGGATCCTGCAGGCATACATGATCTCTCCGATAACAGGAAGAGAAGAAAGCTTAGCTTTTAGTACGGCCTTTGCCTGCTTTATCTTATGCTTTTTATCTATAGCAGACACGATCTTTGAAAGAATGAACAGCCCCAGTATTCCAAGCATCACGTATGAAAGATAATGCTGAAGCCAGGTATTTCTTACTTCCCAGAAGGCATCCGAGTAAGATACTCTGTTAGCTGATACTTTAAAATGCTCCATGGCATTTTCGTACTCTCTGTTGTAAAGGTATGCCTTCCCGATACCGTCATGGGCAAGAAGAGACATCTGATTGAGTCTTAACACGTCTGTCCAGGACTTTAGCGCATCATCGTATCTACCCTGCTCAAAAAGATCGAGAGAGTTGTAAACCATGCCT
>JAEEOQ010000040.1 GCA_016284355.1 Lachnospiraceae bacterium | reverse complement strand
ACATCCATGGAGGTAGGAACAAATGCTTAAAATAGGCGAATTTTCAAAACTATCCAGAGTAAGCATCAGGATGTTACGTCACTATGATGATATCGGACTTTTGAAACCGGCTGAAATCGATGATTTTACCGGGTACCGCTATTATCGCGAGGAACAGCTTTTTGTCATCGGAAGGATCACATCACTCAAGGATATGGGCTTTGCCCTTGCAGATATTATCAAGATCCTTGACAGCTATGATGATAAAGAAAAGATGGATGCCTTTCTGTCAGAGAGGCAGAAGGAACTATCAAAGCTTTCCAAGGAAACTGAGTACAAACTGATGCTTCTGGAAACAGCCAGAAAGAGGCTGAGAAAGGAGCAGAATATGAGTTTTGATGTAACAGTAAAAACGATACCGGAGAGATATGCTGCCACGGTTCAGATGGTGGTTCCTCACTATGAGGATGAAGGAATGCTTTGGAATACGATGATGAGCGAGTGCAGGAATCTTGTGCCGGCTGACCCGTGCCTTGCGGCGGCTGAGTTTCTTGATCCCGATTACAAGGAAGAAAATGTTGAGATCATTGCGTGGATGACCGTGAGTGGTTCTTATAATGATACGGAACATGTAAAGTTTAGAAATCTTCCTGCAGTAAAGGTTGCAAGTTGTATCATTAAAGGCAGCTACGACCAGATGGGTGAGGCATATGCGACTGTGGCGTCATGGATCAAGGAAAACGGATACAAAATGAACGGACCAATGTTCAATATCTATCATGTGAGTCCGGCACAGACACAGAATCCTGATGAGTATGTAACAGAAGCCTGCTTTCCTGTTGAGTAAATACGATTTGTGCCAAGGGGCTTAAGTTCTCCCTACCACTAGCCTTCCGAAAGGAATCATTATCCGGTTTTGATTTAGAGACAAACGCCATTTTCTTAAATGGTACAGGCAGATTTTCTGTTGCATGCGAGAGACTTGTCCGAAGTCAGCCGGAGGGGCATAGAAGTGGATGCTTTAGGTGGGCATAAGTTGCGAAGCAACGAGAGAAAAAGAGAAGAACGTTACCTAAAGCTTGCTTTAAGGGTGACGTTCTTTTCTTTTTTGAATGCCCGCATAAGCGGGCGGTGCCCATCTGAAAAATCACAAAACATCAAATCCACCGAGCTGACAAGTTTCAAGCGAGTATGCATAATAAAAGAAAAGCTGCGTAACATTTACTAGAAAATGCGGGTTTGTCGGATATGAAAAACCGGAAATGATTCAAAAAGAGGAAGGCGTAGCCATAAAAGTTGGTATTGCTTTTTTTAATGAAAGTATTATAATGACTTTTGTTCAGCTATTTTTAAGTAAAAAATGGAGGCAAAAATATTATGGAGACTATGTTGCTTTGCCTTGCGATAGCCCTTATTTTCGGGCTTATCATGTCAAGGTTTGCTAAGCTTATAAATCTTCCTGCCGTTACGGCGTATCTTATCGGAGGCCTTATACTTGGACCTTTCGTGCTTGGAAGACTTGGGCTTTCGGGTATTGGATTTAATTCACTTGAACAGGTGGAAGGCTTTAAGATCATTTCACAGACAGCACTTGGCTTTATTGCATTTGCAATAGGAAATGAATTTAGAGTTTCTTCGCTTAAGACTATGGGAAAACAGGCCATTACGGTAGGTATTTTCCAGGCGGTTATTACAACTGTTATAGTTGATGCGATCATGATCGTGGTTTATTTCATAGAACCAACCATCATCACACTTCCTGCAGCAATTACACTTGGTGCTATCGCAGCAGCTACGGCCCCTGCGGCAACACTTATGGTAGTAAAGCAGTATAAGGCAAACGGACCCCTTACAAAGCTTCTTCTTATGGTAGTTGCTATCGATGATGCGGTCGGTCTTGTGCTTTTTTCAGTGTCATTTGGTATTGCAACAGCTATCGAAGCAGGACACCTTAACGTGGTAAGCGTTATCGTAGAGCCTATAATCGAGATCATTCTTTCTCTTGCACTTGGTGCAGTGGCGGGAGTACTTCTTAATCAGCTTGAGAAGTATTTCCATTCAAGAAGTAAGCGTATGGCACTTTCCATCGGCTTTGTAGTACTTACAGTTGCTGTATCTATGACTGAGTTTAAGATCGGCGGAGTTACCTGTGGTTTTTCGCTTCTGCTTGTATGTATGATGACAGGAACTGTATTTTGCAATATCTGTGAGACCAGCGACGAGCTTATGGACAGAGTAGACAGATGGACTTCACCGCTTAATATTCTTTTCTTTGTGCTTAGCGGCGCAGAACTTAACCTTAACATACTTGGAGATCCGCTTATCCTTCTTATCGGATGTGTTTATATCATTTCAAGATCTGCAGGAAAGATGATCGGTTCTTATGTAAGCTGCAAGGCTTCCCATGCATCAGAGGAAACCACAAAGCACCTTGGACCTACACTTTTACCGCAGGCCGGCGTTGCCCTTGGTATGACTATCCAGGCTGCCGAGCTTTCAGATGGAGCAATCCTTAGAAATGTGGTACTTTTCTCGGTACTTGTATATGAGCTTGTAGGACCTACTATTACAAAGATAGCTCTTACAAAGGCAGGAGAGATCGATCCTTCCGGAAAGAGCAATGCAAGAACAGTGAATGTTGTGAAATAATAACGAAAATAGCCAAAAGGGACAGTCCCTCCCGGTCGAAGCGCGAGCGCTTTGACCGGGAGGGACTGTCCCTTTTGGCTATTTTCGCTGGTTAATTATTTGTATAATTATCAAAATAGCCCTGGATAAGGATAATTGGTGTTCCTTTATCGCCTGAGCCGCTTGTAAGGTCGCAAAGCGATCCGATAAGGTCTGTAAGCTGACGAGGAGTGGTACCCTGGGATGCCATGTTGCCTACAAGGCTGCCGCTCTTTGCTTTGATACTGTTGCTTATGGCTTCTTTAAGAGCTTCGCCTGAAAGATTTGCAAAATCGTTATCGGCAAGGTATTTAAGCTTAAGCTCGTTTGGAGTACCGATAAGACCGTCTGTAAATGCAGGAGAAACAACAGGGTCTGCAAGCTCCCATATCTTTCCCTGTGGGTCTTTAAAAGCACCGTCGCCGTATACCATAACTTCTACATGCTTGCCGCATTTATCAAGTATCTCTTTCTGAATGGCAAGTACAAGTTCTTTACTTTCTTTTTCCTTAGGGAAGAGTTTGATCTTGTCTTCTGTTGATTTGTTTGATCCAAGAAGACCATATCTTTCGTTATAACCGCTTCCGTCCACCGATGAGGTAAGGATGTCATCAAGACCACAAACAGCCTTGGCACCTGCTTCTTTAAGTATTCTCTTTGTGCGGGCTCTTGTGTGAATATCGCAGGTAAGAACGCAGTCTGTGTAATTAAGTATGGTCTTTGCCTGATTTGCAAATACGATCTCAACCTCAGCGCCTTCACCTTTTACTATATCGGAGTAGTACTGAACATAGTCAACGCCGGTAAACTCGTGCTTGTTCTCTCCGAAAAGTTCTCTGTATTTTTCAAGAGAAAGAACATCAGAATAAGGATTAACACCGGCAGCATCAAGCTGATCGTAGGTGATAAGTGCATTTCCGACTTCATCGCTTGGATAGCTTAACATAAGAACAACTTTCCTGCAGCCTCTTGCGATACCTTTAAGGTTGATGGCAAAACGGTTACGGGAAAGAATAGGGAAAATAACTCCCACTGTCTGTCCGCCAAGTTTTGCTTTAACATCTTTTGCTATGTCATCTACAGTTGCGTAATTGCCCTGAGATCTTGCAACTATTGATTCTGTAAGAGCTATTACGTCGCGGTCACGAAGGGAAAAACCTTCGCTTTCAGCGGCGCCAAGCACACTGTCTACGGTGATCTTAACAAGATCGTCTCCTTCACGGATAATAGGGCCTCTGATTCCTCTGGAAACTGTTCCGACTCTTCTTTCCATTATACTTTATCCTTCCTTTTGTTATATTTTTTTCAAACAATTTAATTATACCTGCTTGAGACGCTATATTCAAGCAATCTTGAGCATATTATAAATTTATAAGGGGCATAAGTACAGATTTTGGATAGATATTAAGCCATAAAACAAATTTATCTTAAAAAATACTGCCTATCGTGTTATTATATAGTTATCACATAAAAGAAAAGAAGGGGAAGATATGCTTACTTTAGATGACAAAGTCAAGGATCTATATAAAAATCCCGTAGGGCACGACATTATAGAAAAACTGCTGCTTACCATGGGGAAAAGTTCATTTCTTGTTAAAAATCCAATAGTTTCCAATATGAAGCTTGAGACCCTCGTTAAACTTGCAGGGGATAAGATAAGCTATGACTTTGCCGAAAAGGTCATGGAACTTGTAAATGCGGAAGAAGATATTCCTGTTATGCAGCGCGGCAAGATCAGCAAAAGATGGTGGAAAGAAGCTGTCTTTTATCAGATCTACCCAAGAAGCTTTCTTGACACAAACGGAGACGGCATAGGAGACCTTCGGGGCATCATAGAAAAGGTGGACTATCTTAAAGACCTTGGAGTTGACGCTATCTGGCTTTCGCCGGTATATGATTCGCCAAATGATGACAATGGCTACGATATCAGGGATTATCGCAAGATCATGGCAGAATTTGGTACAATGGAAGATTTTGATGAGCTTCTTAAAAAGCTTCACGAAAAAGATATGAAGCTTATCATGGACCTTGTGGTAAATCATACTTCAGATGAGCACGAGTGGTTTAAGGAGGCTCTGCGGGACGAAAACTCCAAATACAGAGATTACTATTTCTTCAGGAAAGGCACAAAGACCGAAAACGGAAAGAACCTGCCTCCAAATAACTGGCGTTCCTTCTTTGCAGGGTCTGCCTGGAATTATTATAAAAATGAAGATATCTGGGCTCTTCACCTGTTTTCAAAGAAACAGATGGACCTTAACTGGGACAATGAAAACGTTCGTAACGATGTAATAGATATGATAAACTGGTGGCTTGATAAGGGCGTAGACGGTTTTAGAATGGATGTTATCAGCCTCATTTCCAAAAAGCCGGAACTTCCTGAAGGCGACGAGAAGATCGGCGAGATGATGGGAATAACAGGTATAGAAAACTATTATTACGGCCCTCATCTTCACGAATACTTAAGGGAGATAAGAGCAAGAGCCTTTGACCCTCACAGGGCTTTTTCTGTAGGAGAAACACCGGGGCTTGGCATGGAAATGTGCAAGCTTATTACAGGAGAAGAACGAAAAGAGCTTGATATGGTATTTTGCTTTGATCACCTTGAAACACCGGGCCACGGCAAGTACGAGGACTACGAATACGACCTTAATTATTTCCGCGATTTTATAATAAACTGGACGGAAAATTATGGCGATAACAGACGTATGGCTCTGTTTTACGACAATCATGACAACCCTCGTATGATAAGCAAGATAACTCACAATAAAGAATTATATGAGCCTCTGGCAAAGCTTCTTGCCCTTATGCAATTTACATTAAAGGGCACGCCTTTTGTATATCAGGGCGAAGAAATGGGTATTTCAAACTACGAATTTACCTCTATGGACCAGATAACCGATGTAGAAGGAAAGGGAACCTACGCTGAGCTTTTGCTTAAAATGTCTGCAGGTGAGGCTTTCCATACAGTGGTATCGGGCACAAGAGAGCATGCAAGAGTGCTGCTGCCATGGAACAGCACAAGGCTTCCTGAGCATGAAGGTCTTGACGTTCCTGTTTACCCTTCAGTAACAAAGTGTTACAAGGATCTTATAGCCCTAAGGCGCTCCGATCTTGCTTTTGCATACGGAGATTTTTACTGCATCAGCAAAAAGAAAGATAAATTTGTATACAAGCGCTCCTACGAGGGCAGGGAATACATAATAGATTGTAATCTTTCCGGAGAACCTATAAAAGCCTACAATGTAGGCATGGTATGGGAACTTATCTATACCACGGGAAGCGACGGCGACATGCTTGCTCCTTATGAGGCAAGAATATACAAATTAACGTAAGCGGAGAAAGAAAATGGAAAAGATCAGGATAAAGTATCTTACAGATAAGATAGATAAATTAAGATATATCGACGGAAAATCAGACTGGATAGACCTTAGGGCAGCAGAAGAAGTGGAACTTAAAAAAGGAGAGTATAAACTTATACCTCTTGGTATCTGCATAGAGCTTCCTAAGGGCTATGAGGCGCATATCGTGCCAAGGAGCAGTACTTACAAAAACTTTGGACTTATCCAGGCAAATCATATGGGTGTGGTGGATGAGAGTTACTGCGGAGATAACGATCAGTGGTTTGTTCCCATGATAGCAATGAGAGATACGGTAGTTCACATAAACGATCGTATCTGTCAGTTTCGCATAATGAAACATCAGCCGGAGATAGAGTTTGAAGAAACGGATCACCTTGACGGAAAAGACCGCGGAGGCTTTGGTTCTACAGGTAAAAACTGAATACGCTAAAAAAAGAAGGCGCCGAACAAATCTGTTCGGCGTCTTTTTGTAAGTTATCTTCCTTTGATCTCGTCCGTTAAACCCTGTTTATACAGAAGATATGATGCGAACTCGCGCATCTCTTTGGAACTTTCTGCATCGAGCTGCTGATAAAGATTGAAAAACTCTACGATATCTTTATCAAGAACTTCTCCTCCAACAGGAAGGTAAGCATCAGATACTCCAAGTAAATAGTCACAGGAGACATCAAAATACTTCGACAAAGCAATAAGCTTCTCGAAGGATGGCTCATTACGCTTTGATTCATAGTTGGAGATAGCAGTAGGTTTAAGACCAAGAATGCTTGCAAGTTCACTTTGCGTGAGTTTGCGTTTCTGACGAAGTGATTTAAGTCTTACGTTAAAATTCATCTTTCGTGCCTCCATTTTGTTCTGTGTTCGAGGAATATTATATAACGTGAACATAGCTTTTGTCAAACACTATTTCACAAAAAATGATTTTGTTTCATTAGACTTGCGTCAAAAAGCAAAAATTTATTGACAACTCATAAAAAGTGAAATATTATATTGGTAACAACAAAATGGAGGTACTATGTAATGGGAGACCGTGCACTTCTCGACTTATTGCTTGAATATATCCTCATTGTCGGAAAAGACGGAAAACTTGAGTATTGCAACAAGCCTGCCATTGACAAGCTTAATATTAAAGGCGATATATCACTTATCAGTCCTCGCGACATTTTCCCGGTCCTTTACGAAAGAGCTCTTGAAAAAAGAGAGGATCTGCTAAATAAAAACATAGAAACAGAGATGTATAAGGCAAACAAGACCTGCTTTCCTGTCATTGCAAGAGTGACAAAGCAGGATGACGGAAAATATTTTATCTGTGCCGTAGATAACTCTATCCGAAAAAATATGGAAAAAGAGCTTACAAAGACAAGGGAAAATCTTTCTCTTGCCAGCACAACTCAGACGGATTTTATATCAAACATAACACATGAGCTTCGTACTCCTGTAAACGGAATGCTGGGGCTTACAAGAACTTTATACGACACGGATCTTTCGCCTATGCAGCTTGATACGGTTCAGGTAATAGAGCGAAGCTGTGTAAATATGTCAAAAATAATAAATGATTTCCTTGATTTTTCAAAACTTGAATCCGGAAAGATCGAGCTTGAGAACAATGAATTCAATTTTAGAAATTTCCTTGATAAAACACTTGCTGCAAATATTACCCTTATAAATGACAAAGGGCTTAAACTGGTGGTTTACGTGGCTGATGACGTGCCTATGAACCTCATTGGCGATGAGCTGCGTCTTACTCAGGTACTTAACAACCTTATCAGCAATGCTGTAAAGTTTACATCAGTTGGATACATTACCGTAGAAGTAACGCAGACTTTAGAGCAGGATGATTATGTGGAGCTTTTCTTTGTGGTTATGGATACGGGTATCGGTATAGCAAAGAGTGATATGGATAAGCTCTTTAAGCGGTTTTCACAGGTTGATGCCTCCATTACAAGAAGATTTGGAGGAACGGGCCTTGGTCTTTCAATCTGCGCAGAGCTTGTAAGGATGATGGGTGGCAGCATTAAAGTTGAGTCTGAAGAAGGAAAAGGAAGCGCCTTTTCATTTAATGTACGCTTAAGAAGAGTTGCCGACAGCATCAATGATGAAGGCGTTAAATTCCCGAGTGGCCGTTTCGTATATGAAGGAACCGGTCATTTCACGGCGGAAGGAAACGAAAAGAAAAAAGCCCTTGAACCGGAACTTTACGGCAATGATGAAAGATATCGTTTCGGAACAAGAGCCAATATGGATGAGATAAGGAAGAATATGGATAAACTCATTATCTGCATCGATATGGATAATTGGGAGAAGGCAGAAAGTTTTGCGGGGATAATAAAAAATCTGGCTGCTGACAACAGAGACTTGAAAAGAGAAGTATTCAGAATGGAACTTCTTGTCAGAAAGGCAGACAAAGAGGGAACCCTTATGCAATACGAGATAGTAAAAGAAAAACTTGCAGAGGTAGAAATCGATGGTGATCAGTGAAAACAACAACTCCAAACCAAATGTCCTTGTAGTGGACGATGTGGTTATCAATCTTGAGATCCTGGCAGAGATCGTAAAAAGTAACGGGTATATCGCAAGAACCGTAACCAGTGTTGCTCAGGCCCAGGAAGCTATAAAAGAGCTGTTACCGCAGCTTATACTGCTTGATATCTCTATGCCTGATATGAATGGTTTTGATTTTTGCGAGATATTAAAGGCAGACCCGAAAACAAGGGATATCCCGGTTATATTTGTTACAGCCATGACTTCTCTTGAAGATAAGAAAAAGGGCTTTTCGCTCGGAGCTGTGGATTTTATCAGCAAACCTTTCGATCCTGACGAGGTAAGCATCAGAGTCAATACTCAGGTGAAAAATTACCAGATGAAGCAGGAGCTTGAAAACTACAACAAGCGCCTTCACAAGACTATGATGGAACAGGTAAAGAAGGTATCTGACGATCAAAAGAACCTTATCTTTTCACTTGTTAAGCTTGCTGAAAGCAGAGAAGATCCAAGCGGCATGCACATTGAAAATGTGTCTTATAATGCAAGGCTTTTAGCTCAGAGTCTTCAGTTTTCATTAAACTACGAAAAAGAGATAAGCAACAGCTTTATAGAAGAGATCGAGATCGCGGCACCGCTTCACGATATCGGAAACCTTGCCATAAGCGACAGGGTACTTTTAAAGCAGGATTCTCTTTCTGAAGAAGAGATGGCACTTGTAAAGACTCATGCGGAAATGGGCGCCGTGACACTTATGGAAATCTATTCCAAAAATGAATACAGTAATTACATTAAGATGGCTATAGACATTGCTTTTTACCATCACGAAAGATGGGATGGCCTGGGGTATCCCAAGGGCCTTGTGGGCTCCCAGATACCGCTTTCGGCGCGGATAGTTTCGGTAGTAGACGTGTATGACACCCTCATCCGCGAAAAAACATATAAGAAAGCACTTACACACGAAGAGGCCATGATAGCAATAAACGACGACGCAGGCAAAAGATTCGACCCGGGCATTGTAGATGTACTCAACAAGATACAAGGCAGGTTAAGAAGGGACTAACGGATGGGAAACATCAGTCTTGAACCTATTATTGAACTATTTATTGAAGAGACAAACGGTTTACTTGAAGAACTTGAAAAAATTAAACAGGCAGCTATAGAACGCAGAAAATATACGTTGGAAGATGTGGCTGAGATATTCAGGATCACTCACACCATTAAAGCAGATGCCACAATGGTTCTTTTTGAGAATATCGCGGAGCTTTTGCGCACTTTTGAAAAGCTTCTTTATTTCCTTAGAGATGAGGATCCGGAGGCGCCGGAGATGCATAAATTTACATCTCTTCTAAACAAGATAAGCAGCTTTGTGGGCTGTGAAGTATCAAAAGTGGCGGCAGGAAAAGAACCTGACCTTGACAGTAAGCCTCTTTGTGAAGAGATACTTGACTATCTTGCCGAAGTTAAAAAGATTGATAAAAATGCAGGTCATAAAGATTCGTACGTGGATCAGGTCTACTATATTGCCTCTAAAGCTGAAAATGACGAAGAAAGTTCGTCTGATGATATGCCGGCAGAAGAAAACGAGATCGCAGGCGTAAAAGCAGAAGAAAAGAGAAGAAAGATCGGAAAAAGGGCTGTTCTTTATGATATGGTCCAGCGTAATGGTCAGAATTATGCCATCAGTGAGGGAAGCATGCATGACCTTTATGAAATAAGCAGAGATTTCGAGGGCTACATAAGAGAGTTTAACATAGCCGGCGGCAGCAAGCTTGGCACAGTTTACAGAAGATTTATAGAGTGGATAGACAAGGAATATATTTCCGATTTTGTTCCTATCCGCCTTAAGACAGAGCGTGTGATCGATGAAATGGAAAAACGCACCGGGAAAAAGGTTGAGTTTTCCATAAAGGGCGAAGACATAAGGATAGAAAAGTATAAAGCGCTTATCATAGCCGAAGCTATGGTGCATATTGTAAGAAATGCGGTTGATCATGGTATAGGAACGGCAGAAGAAAGGTCTTATAAAGGAAAAAGCGAGATCGGCCATCTTAGTATTGAAATAGACAGAGACCCTGCAAGAAGTGAGGTTGTGGTTACTGTGACAGATGACGGTAATGGCATCGATCTTGACAAGGTTCTTGAAAGAGCAGAAAAACACGGACTTTTAAATAAAGACAAGAGGGAGTATTCGGAAGAAGAGATCTTAAGACTGCTGTTTCTTCCGGGGTTTACCACTCTTGAAATTGCCGGAGTGTACTCCGGCCGAGGCGTCGGAATGGACGTGGTCAGAAACAACATTGAGGAGATCGGCGGCAGGATAAAGATGATAAATGAACCGGGGACGGGTTTTTCTATATCCCTTATAGTACCTACCTGCGTTTGACATTTGCTGGCTTATAAGATAAAATGAACGTATAGTATGAGTTAAGTCGGAGGATATTTATGGGCGAGATAAAAGCCGAGTATGTAAATGCATTTATTATGGCATCCCATTCACTTCTTACACAGATGTGCATGATCCCAGAGATCAAAGTAGGAAAGCCTACTCTTAAAGAAGCGAAGTTTCCGGATGATACATCAGTTATTATAGTAGGTCTTACGGGCGATATCATGGGCCATGTTATGCTTGTGTTCCCGCATGCGGTAGCACTTGACATTATTTCCAAGATGACCATGATGCCTATGACAGAGATAGATGACCTTGGTATCAGTGCCATCAGTGAGCTTGGTAATATGATAATGGGAAATGCTTCTACCCTTCTTTCGGGGCAGAACGTTCTTATCGATATCACACCGCCTAACTATTGCTCCGGTAATTCTCTTTCTTTTAGCGGCGCAGGCAAGAATATTGCTGTTCCGCTTGTATACGAAGGAGATAAGGCTGTAGAGATTAACCTGGAGCTTAAGGTTAAATAGTTTTAGCATCATTGTTTGGCGCAAAAGGGGGATCGGACTTATGGGTAAACTGGGTTGGCTGAGTTTTGGTATTGTGGCTGCCCTTGGCGGCGGCGCGTATACTTTTTACGATATGGCTGTTAACAGACATAACACTGTTAATCTGCCGGAAGGAAAGAAAAGCAAGGAGCAGCTTGAGAAAGAAAAGAAGAGAGCTGCTATAATCGAGACAGCAAAAGTCTGGGTCTCAGATATTCCTCATGAGACACTTACCGTAGACTCTTACGACGGGCTAAAGCTTGTGGCAGACCTTATCCCTGCCGAAACTCCTACAGAGGATACCATTATCCTTGTACACGGTTTCAGAGCTTCGGGCTATAAGGACTTTGGTGCTATGCTTAAGTTTTATCACAGACTTGGCCTTAACATCCTTCTTGTAGATGACAGAGGTCACGGCAGAAGTGAAGGAAAGTACATCTGCTATGGCTGGAACGATCATTTTGACGTTATGAAGTGGATCGATCTTCTTTGCGAGAGATATTCGGATAATGCGAAGATTTTTCTTCACGGTGTTTCTATGGGAGCTGCCACAGTTATGATGGTGGCGGGAGAGAAGCTTCCGCGTCAGGTAAAGGGCGTTATTGAAGACTGTGGTTACACCACGGCTAACGAACAGTTTGACCACGTCCTTAAGAGCATATTTAGCATAACCTGGGGCAAGCCTTTTATCGCGGCTGCAAGGACCATTGCACTTCAGCTTGCCAAATTTGACTTTAACGACTGTAACAGTCTTAAAGCACTTGCAAAGACAAGGCTTCCGTTCCTTTTTATACACGGGAGCAAAGACAACTTTGTACCTACCGAGATGGTTTACCGCAACTATAATGCCTGCTCTTCTACAAAGAAGACACTGCAGATCATAGAGGGCGCAGGCCATGCAGAAAGCTACCTGGTAAACACTAAACTTTACGAAAAGGTAGTAACGGAGTTTATAGACGAACTCAGATAATAGAACATTTTGAATCTATCCCCTTTGGCTGTGACGTCAAAGGGGTTTTGTTTTGGGTGGGGGCTTCCCGATATTGCCTCCTTCTCTTTTCCGTTTTTTAAGTCGATAAATCCGTATTTTCTAGAATGTTCCGCCGCTTTTTATTTAATGTGCATTCTCACTTGAAACTCGCCGGATCGGGGATTTTTAGTGTTACCACTAATAAGTGGTCGAAGGTGCTGCGCACCTTTTTAAAGACAATCTGAAAACTCTTTCAAACAAGTTTGAAGAGCTTTCCAGGTTGTCTTTTTTTTCGCTCGCAAATGCTCGCTCCGCCCACTTATTAGCCTCAATATTACCCCCCCTCCCGGCTCAGACAAGTCGCTCGCATGCACGTAAAAAGCTTACCGTAACATTAAGAAAATGGGGATTTACCTCCAATCAAAAAACGAAATAAGAGAAGTCGGCGCGGGTGCGCCCATTTAGGAAAGACATTTCCCAAAGGCTCATGAAGGAGCAATAAATACTTTTTTAAACTAAGTATATGATATTTGTTTACTTGTAATAGACTGCCTGTTTTCCGTGAAAATTATAGTTTTTTTCAAAGATTTCTCTGTCGTAGGCTCTTATGCCTGCGGCCAGTGAATCGGAACAGATTATATCATTCTTTGTATAGCCTATAATAACCAAAGAGTGATTATCAACCTTCCAGGTAAGTTTCTCCCCTGTTTTTGTATCTGTCCATGTCTTACCATAATTCCTGTAATTGCCATTGCCAATGGTGGTCCAAACCTGAACGGCGTGACCTTTTGCCACTATATCAAGTACATCATCAAGAGACGTTCCGGTGATGTTTTGCGGATCATTCTTGTATTTCTTTGCAAGTTTGGTTATAGGGTCAGAATAAACACCCCATCCTGCATAACTGGTTGGATCTCCTAAAAATGCTCTGTTTGGATTGCCGCCTACGGCACCATGAGGAGCTGATTCTTTAGGAATCTTTTCACAAAGAGTAAGAGGATCAACTTCAACCCCGTTATAATGAAGAAGGGCGGCAAGTGCATAAAGCTCACATCCGTTGGGAGCATCTTTCCTCTGGTCAAGAGCAAAATACTCATTAAGGCAATATCTGTAGCCTGATACTACATTTGAATCCTCACTAAAATAGTATTCTCCATCAGACTCAAAGAAAGAAACTATAACATATTTGTGCTTTTTGCCGTCCTTTACTCCGTCGGTATATTCATATGTTTTGTTATCAAGTTCTTCCAAAAGCTCATACTCGTCATCGCTATTATCTCTAAAGACCATGTAGCCATCACATTTCACCTGATTCCATGAAAGAACTATACATCCCTTATTTGCGGAGTATTCTAGCTTTAATTCAGGGGTTTCCGGTGTCTTTTCTTTTGCAAATGCTTTAAAATTGGGCGCAATTAATAAGAGTACGGCTAATATAACCGTACCAAAAAGTTTTTTCCATATTCTTTTTTCCATAGTATAAATCCCTTTCCTAGTCAGGAAACAATAGTAAATAAAAGAGGTCGGGGTTCACTGGTTACAGATTAGTGAAACTCGGCGCAAAATATGCCGGCATTGTAACCTATCGTCCCGCTTTGTGTCAAGAAAAATCCGATGCAAGCCCGGCTTTTACACAAATTTGGCACATTTTTCCTGATGAACATATTCGTTAACATGTTCATAAAAGCCTAATGATACATTTGTGCCAAAGGCAACTCGGGACACTACTGCCAAATGATAAACGATTTGCCTTAGGGCTTTATTGACTTTTCCATCTTTTGTTGACTTTGTATATTTTTGAGGATCTTTTTTATACATAATGCCGATATTTTTCGTTTTTGTTGACAGATAAATATTATTGTTGTATCATCTCCCATGTTATCGTCGGTCGGCGAAAGTCTTATTATCTTAGATCAGTATAGCGGGTACGGAGTTTTTCGTAAAAAGGCATATATAAATCCCGGGGGCCTTGCCGTTATATCTTTGTTCAAGATTATTTCAGACATTTAAAAACTTAAGAAAGGGTGTATTCTGTGACCTTCAGATGGTTGACAATGGACTTGTCTTTGCTATATCATGAAGGTGGTCAGCAGATAAAATAGTTATAGTGAATGATTTGGAAACGGCTGTAATGGCGGCCGGAAATATGGCAGAATATGATGCTGCCGTTAAAGATATTCTTTCTGATAAGCAGGTGCTTGCATGGATATTGCAGGGAACTGCATCAGAGTATAGTAATTTACAGATAAGTGAAATTATACCACTTATTGAAGAACCAACTGTTTCAGGAGTTTCCGTTAATCCGGGACTTTCTAATACCGGAAGTACTTTAATTACCGGTATGCAGACAGAAAGCAATATTCTCGGTGAAGGGGTTGTTTATTACGACATCAGGTTTTTTGTAAGAAATCCTTTGTCCGACGGGAGAAGAAGCCTTCGTATAATTGTTGATGTAGAAGCGCAAAAAGACCCGTATCCCGGTTATGACCTTGTTACAAGAGGTATTTTCTATGGAGGAAGGATGTTGTCTGAACAGGCAGGACGGAATTTTACAGGAAGAGATTATGATTCGCTTGAAAAAGTATACAGCATTTGGATCTGTTTTAATTCACCTGTAAGTACTGCAAATACAACATCGAGGTACAAGATTGTTAAAGAATCTGTTTACGGAGAGAATGATAAGGATGCAAGGAGCGATCTTTTGCAGGTTGTGATGGTGAATTTGCCAAGCGAGAAAAATGCTGAAAAAGCTGCAAATAAGCCTTCAAAGCTGCATGAGATGCTTTATGATCTGTTTGTAAAGAAACAACCGATCAATGAGAAAATCAATGATCTGATAGAAAAATATGGTTTAAATATGAGAGAAAATGAAGGGAGGATCAACCGGATGTGTAATTTGAGTGAAGGCGTTTATATGCAGGGCGTTGAAGATGGCATTGAAAAGGGCATTGAAAAGGGCATTGAAAAAGGCATTGAGAAAGGCATTGAAAAGGGCGTTGAGCAGGGCGAAGAGCGGTTTGGAAAACTTGTTGCTCTGTTAACTCGCGCAGGGCGTCTTGAAGACATTACAAGAGCGGCTGAAAGCAAAGAGGAAAGAGAGCACCTTTATAAGGAGTTTTGCCTGTAAGGGCTATCAATTGAGAAACGTATGGGGGACGAATAATGGACGAGCAGGAACAGATAAGGGAACTTGCTAGAAGAGTTGAAGACCTTGAAAATGAAGTTCAACGGATGAAAACTGCCATGAACATGGCGGAAGCTAAGCCGCACGTATCAAGGAATCTTTCAGATCCTATCGGAGAAAGGACTTCACAGATAAAGTCCTTAGAACCGATAAAAAGGCATGAGGATGAATATAAAAACAAAGAAAAGCCGGCTTCTGAAGAAAGAAGATTGGCGGCGGCTAATTACGAGAGAAAACGGGACATAGAAGGAAAAGTCGGAAAGACTGTTATGGGAATTCTTGCCTCGGTTCTTATATTTGTAAGTCTTGTTCTTTTTGCGAAGATGATCTACAAGTATATCCCTGACGGCGCTAAGGTAGGGCTGATGTTTGCAGTTTCCATATGCGTAGCGGTGGTCGGTATAGTAAAGATGAGTGATAAGGCAAAGTATAATGTCTTATTTACATCACTTGCCGGTTGCGGCGTTGGCGCGGTTTACATAAGCAGCATGCTGACTCATTTTGTATTTGGCATGATAAATCAGTTGACACTTATGATATTTGTACTTGTCTGGCTGGTGGCTACCCTTGTGCTTGCAAAGTTTAAATCCGAAGTATTTGTTTACATATGCAACATAGGTCTTATCGTGGCGGCATTTATGGCGGCAGCCCAGTGGAAAGACAACATTCTTGCCACATGTTTATACGTGGCCGTACTTTTACTGTTATATGTGGTTAAACACACCAATGACAGCAGGGATTATTTTTACTTTCTTCAGCTTCCTGTAGTCTGCATTATTCTTTCTGTAATGCACGGACATGCGGAAGTGGGAGCTGTAATACCTGTTGTAATGCTTGCGATAACCTACGGAGTATTGGCCTTCGTAAGCTTTAGTTATTACAAGGAGGAGACGGAAAAAGCAGCTAAGATACTTGGTATCATATACTCTGTAGAAATGATCGTATCTACTATAGTGCTTTGCTTTATTTATAATGATGCGAGCAGGTACCTGCAGGGGATCGTCACAAGAAAAACAGGTGTTGTAAATGATACTTTGTGGTTCATTGACGGAGCGTCGATCCTGTACATCGGCTTTATGCTGGCAGGATGCGCTGTTTATTATCTGGCACATTTCAAGAAAAACAAGGTTCTTTTTAATATATGGCTATACGCTGTAATCGCGGCATTGCCGGTGGTATTTGTAAGTCTTGAGGTTGCAGAGTATGTAAAGCTTCTTCCTGTATTTCCTGTTATTATATTGCTTGGAGTATTGCTTAAAGATAAGCTTGTAAGGTATGCGGGCTATTTCTGGTCGGGAGTGCATCTTATAATGGTGCTTGATGATGTGGGTTCTCCTGAGAATATATGGATAATCGCCATAACTCTTGTTATATATGCTGCCCTTGGAGTGGCTGTGTTAAGGCTTTCATATAACTGGCTTGACAAGTATGTGCTTTGCTTTGCACTGATGCTGTATTCATGGGGTATATTGGAGGCATATTCGGACTACCTTTACGTGACAACAAGAAAGTTCTTTAGCGACTGGTATTTACTGTTCTTTGTTTATTCTGCCATTTCCGTATTTATGAATACGAGGTTCTTTGTATCTGAAAAGGACCACAAAGCCGGCAGGATAATTGGATATATCGTAAATGCAATATGCCTGACCTGTGGTATTTTGATGCTAAAAGACGGCTGGCTAAAGGATAATATCGCAACGGCAGTACTTATTGTTTCTGTACTTGCGTTATCATTTGTAAATATCAGGAATCTCTTTAACTCATGGATCGACAAGACTTTGGTGGGAGTGTATACATGTCTTAAATACACTTTGGTAACGTGGGTGATAATGGCAAGATTTGAGACTGTTTCTTATCTTGTATCTGTAATATTGATTGCTGTAGCTATAGCGTTTATTGTGGCGGGCTTTAAGTTTAACTTCAGAGCACCGCGAATATATGGACTGGTCCTGACCATACTTTGCATCTTTAAGCTGGTGCTTTTTGATATTGAGTATGATTCAAATATAATGAAGCCCGTGGGCTTCTTTGTGGCGGGTATTCTTTGCTTTAGTATAAGCTGGATTTACTCAAGACTAGAAAAACAGTTAACTGCGTAGGCAGTGACAGTTTTGAGACGGACCTTTTGGGGTCCGTCTTTTTTGGCTTTTTTGAGGGGCTTCCCGCCGGAGCCGCAGTCACTTTTCCGTTTTGAAAGTCGATAAATCCGTATTTTCTAGAAAGTTCCGTCGCTTTTCCTTTAATGTGCATGCTCGCTTGAAACTTGTCAGATGGTATAAAAGATGATCTCACAGGTGGTCATGCGGTGCTTTCGCACCTAAAAAATTATGCATGTCACTCTTCAAGCTAGCTTGAGAGTAACA
>JAEEOQ010000039.1 GCA_016284355.1 Lachnospiraceae bacterium | reverse complement strand
TCAAGCTCAGCATAAGTAAAGCCGATCTTTTCTTCATCGCTCATGCCGCTAAGACCGTCAGAAGGTGTCTTATGTACAAGGTGCTGTGGTACGTCAGGGCACTCGTCTCCAAGCTTAAGTACGTCTTCTACCGTAAGGTTTGCAAAAAGGGAGAAATCTCCTGCGGCATCACCAAACTTTGTTGAATAGCCCACATAATCCTCAGAAAGATTACATGTATTTGCTACAAGTCCGCCGCCCTTAAGACTCTGCGCTACAGCGTAAAGAACTGCCATACGGATACGTGGCGCCATGTTTATTACAGCATCACGGCTCATCTCAAGGCCAAGATCTTTAAGTCCTTCATTAACCTGCTTTTTAAAGGCCTCGGTAACAGGTCCGATGTTGACAGTGATATTTTGAAGGTCAACTGCTTTTGTAAGCTCGATGCTGTCTGCGATATCAGCCTGAACGCCGTCCGGCATCATTACAGCCACTACCTTGTCCTTTCCAAGCGCTTCTTTAAGGATGGAAGAATTGATACTTGAATCTTTTCCGCCTGAAATGCCAAGCACTGCGCTGGCATTTGGTATGGTCTTTTTAAAGTAGTCCCGTACCCAGGCGATCATGTCCTTCTTTACCTTTTTTGCATCCATATTATTTTCCCTCATTTTCCATACGCCAATTTATACTGCTTAAAAGATATCTGATATAATCAGGGTTGTTGCACATTCCCTTTCCTTCCACATCAGAGATCTTTGCCACATCATTTCCGTTGCATCTTGTGGTCTTCATAACGATGTTAAGCGGCGGAACATCGGTGTCATTTGCTATATATGTTCCGATACCAAAAGCCACTTTACATCTTCCCTCAAAATGTCTGAAGATCTTATCAGCCCTTTCAAAATCAAGGCTGTCGCTAAAGAGAAGCGACTTTGTCTTAGCGTCTATGCCAAGCTCTGCGTAATGTTTAAGGATCTTTTCGCCCCACACGATAGGGTCGCCTGAGTCATGACGAACACCTGAGAAAAGTGTGGCATAAGTAAGCTGAAAATCACGAAGGAAGCAATCTGTGGTAATGGTATCTGTAAGGGCGATACCGTTAAGCACACCGTACTCATGTACCCAGGCCTCAAGAGCATACCAGTTGCTGTAGGCAGGATTGTGTTTGTGATTGCCCTGTCCTACGCACATTATCCATTCATGCGCCATGGTTCCAACAGGAGTAAGGCCAAATTTCTTTGCAAGGTACACATTTGATGTACCGATAAATCTAGACTTGCAATCAGGTTTAAGACGGGTTGCAAAACTCTTTACCGCAAGTTCCTGTGCCTCTGCAGAAAGTCTTCTTCTAAGGCCGAACTCACTGAAGGTTGAAAGAAGGTATGTCTCATCATTTACAAGCTTAACCTTTTCTTCAAGCTTTCTTCTGAATTCTGCATAAAGCTCGTCGTAATCGTACTGCATTCTGAAGTATACTTCATTTACGATAGCAAGAGTAGGGATCTCATACATAGAGGTATTAAGCCAGGTTCCGCCTGTCTCTATGGCAAGGCCGCACTCTGCATCTGTAGTGATTGTAAAATCATCATAATTTGGCTTCCAAAGTCTTAAGAAATCAACATAGCTTCCTTTGATCCACTTTATGTTATCAAGGTAGGTAAGCTCTTCCTCAGAAAATCTAAGGTCACAGTAACTTTTGATCTGTGCCTTGATCTCTTCTACCATCTCCGGAGTGAACTTCACGTCCTCATTTCTGCATTTAAAGCTCCATGTGGTCTTGTAGTCCGAAAACTGGTGAAAGATAGCCTGTCCCATACTGAATTTGTAAAGGTCTGTCTCAAGTAAGCTTGTGATAATTGGTTTAAGTTTCATTTTAAAGCTCCTCTTAAGGGTAATTTTTTGCCACTATTATAAAATGATTTTCATAAAACTTCAAGAGTGGGTTATTAAGGGTAAAGACTAAGTCATGGTTTTCCTCCCCGGGGGCTTTGGGGGAGGGGCTCCGGCGGCGTTTTCCATTTTTCGAGTCGATAAATCCGTATTTTCTAAAATGTTCCGTTGCTTTTCTTTTAATGTGCATGCTCGCTTGAAACTTGGCAGCTCGGAGATTTGATATTTATTGTTTTCCTTTCAGGCGGGCATCGCCCTAAACGGGCTTACTATAAAAAAGCAAGAATACACCCTTAAAGCGAGCTTTAGGTGTATTCCCGCTTTTTTTATCGTTGCTTCGCAACGCCTGCCCACCTGAAAAATATACTTATGTGCCACCGGCTGCCTTCGAACAAGTCGCTCGCACGCACGTAAAAAGCTTCCCGTCACATTAAGAAAATGGGGATTTATCTCCAATCTCAAAATGAAAAACGCCGCCGGAGCTTATCCATACCCCATAACAATATACGTAATACCAAGTTTAAAAATATCTATATGTACTATCCTTGTGATCATATATTTAAATATCATTAAAAAATATGATTAACTAAATGTCTCAAATAAATATAACATCGACTGATAATATCAAGGCCGGGCCGCCTTCGGCGGTGCTACGCAGCCTTGACATTATCAGTCTGTTGTTATATTGGGTAATTAAGCAAATGTAAGATGGCTTGCGCCATTTACATTTGGCCCGGATATCAAATAATAGTCAGATAAAAATTTACTTACACAGCAGGCATTATTTACCGTATATATAGGGCGCCCCGCGCCGCGATCACTTTTCCGTTTTGAGGTTGGAGAAAAATCCCCATTTTCTTAAAGTTCCGGAAAGCTTTTCACGTGCGTGCGAGCGATTTGTTCGAAGGCAGATGGGCTATAACGTTTATTTAAGGTGGTCATAGGCCCGCTTTTGCGGGGCGTAAAAAAATAGGCATGTTACTCTCAAGCTAGCTTGAAGAGTGACATGCATAATTTTTTAGGTGCGAAAGCACCGCATGACCACCTGTGAGATCATCTTTTATACCATCTGACAAGTTTCAAGCGAGCATGCACATTAAAGG
>JAEEOQ010000038.1 GCA_016284355.1 Lachnospiraceae bacterium | reverse complement strand
CTTCAGCAGCGGCAATTGCAGCAGAAAGCGCTATCCCTGTTACAACTGAAAACACTTCAGGAAGTGCGGCAAGTGTAGATCCAAACAAGCTTGCCATACTTGATATCAGCGACACAGTACTTATTCAGCAGGGCGATATACTTCCTGTAGACTTTGTTTCCGCAAAGATAGGAACTATTGTGGATACTTCATGGGACTTTGGCTCATATGCGGTATCTTACGCTGATGCAACGCAAAACTTCAGATTTACAAAGGCTCGTAAGAGCTACAATATAGCTGTTAAAGTTTTTGATGATACAGTAACCACCGATGCAAACGGCAACGCCTCGGTATTTGGCGGTAACGGAGACTCGGGTTCTGAGAACCTGTTTTATTTCCAGCTTATCTTCCAAAACGGAACCAGCGGCTATGTACTTGCCAACAGGCAGATCAAAGGTGACTGCTTTATGTCGGGTGACACCGCAAACTTTGAGATTAGCACCAACGCCGATTACGGAAATATAATGGGTATCCGTATCATTCCTGATGACAGTTCGGAAAACAATAAAAAGTACGATAAGCTTAACATAGATTCCATAAGGATTTCCGAGCTTGGAGTTCAAGGAACTCATACAGTATGGGTTGTAGATAATGTAGGCTGGATCGATATCGGCTATACCGAAGAAATGGAACAAAACGGTATGGGCGGAAGACCGGGCCGTACAGAATCAGAGATCGCAAAAACCATGAACATCGACTATACAACAAATGCGATCCAGCTTGAGGTTGCCATCCGTACCATCTCAGGTACACAGATGGAGGGTGCAGCCAGCCAGTTTAGAGGTACTCTTTCTGTTGATATCAACTACATTAAGAGTAACGGCGAACATGAACATACCGGTGCCAAGGATGCTGTGGCACTTATGTATGATTATATGAGAAAGAAGGGCGGAGGCGATTCCGGTGGAAGTGTGAGTCAGATCTCCACCATGTTCCGAGAAAATCATACCGACCGCTTCTTTATAGAGATAGAAGACGCCAAAAAGCTTGTTTCCATGGATTTTTCTATGGTACAAAAGGATGATCCTTATACCTGGAATATAGGCGGCGTTTCCGTAAGACTTATAACGGATGTAGGTATCTTAAAATTAAATAACTTTGATGAGTACGAGTATCAGAGAGAAGAAGAACCTGAAGTTCTTTGCATACAGCGAAGCGAGACGGTTCCCGCTTATCATCCGTGGCTTACAAAAGATGGACAGCAAAAGTTAAATATTCCTCTTACGGATAATACCATAGAGGTATACGACAATCAGCAGACTAAGATATCAGCCATAGCAAGAGAGCCTGCTTCTAAGGATGACGTACTTAACGTATTTGTATTCCCTAATGTGGCAGAAAGCAACGCTCTTACAGAGTTTGATCTTGACGTATTACTGCATTTTGCACATGTATACGGCAATATCTACCAGACAGGCGGAACCCTTAACAGATATATCCCGAGAGAGGGAAGTACAGACAGACCTGTATTTTACCTTAGCGGTATTAAGGCTTCGGGAATGGTAGACCTTAACAGTATTGAGGTAACAGCCGATTCGGCAGGCGCGCTTATCAACATGGCTATTCTTGATTATGCCATTGTTCAGCAGGTACGAAGCGGCGTTGTGGTGGCAAGCTACTACATAGACTTAAAGGGTGGCAACGCATTTACTACGGTAAGAGAGTATCCTTCCTCAAATACAGCAGGTCTTGGCTATCAGGATACGCAGGTGCTTACCTTCGAGCTTGGTGAAGGTACCCTTGAAAAGAATCTTTTTGCAGAAAAGATCGATCTTGCACTGCAGCTTAAGTACAAGGTTGCAAATGACCCGAGCGGCATAGAATATCTTTCTCCGTATACTTATTTTACGGATCAGGATATTGTAAAGATAAGAGCAGGTCAGCTTATAGACCTGAAGTTTAACAATATGTTTGTGGGAGAGATCACAGGTATTAACATTGGTTCTGTGGGAGATGTTTCAGCAAATATTGATAAGGCATGCGTAGCATGTTACAGGACAGACTCGCAGAATTCCTCTGACATTATTGCTTATTACAGCTTCGGAAATCCGGTGGAAGTTGCTGCCAATACGGTAGTTCCGATGAAAAGGACAGCAAATACCGAGGATGATAAGGAAGCAGTAAAACCTGTAGAGATCACATTCAGCACATCTGCGGCTTCAAATGTTTTTGAAAGCGGTACTTCAGATCCTGTATGGATGCAGCTTTATACCGTTGATGCAGAAGGCGCTGTAGATGACACCAACATTTATCCGGATATTAAGAAATACCTTACAGATGGCAGCAAGTCATTTGTTACAGATAAGGTTCAGACCATAAGGTTCCTTGTAAAGGGCGCAAGCAGCTTAAGACGAATAATCCTTGAGCCAAAGAGCAAGAACGGTTTAGGTAATGCGGGCTGGAGTCTTGATTCTGTTTCCGTTAAACTCGGAGACGACGATCCGATCACCAGAAGCGTTAACGAGCGTATTTACGAGGGTTCACCGAAACTTATAACTTTATCCAATATTACCATCAATGCGGAGGTTTACTACAGATATGATGCCGAAAAGACCACTTCCGAGATGGAAAGGATAAAGGAAACAGGAAAGAAACTTGTGGCACTTCCTGAAGTACCGTTTGTTATCGTTCCTTATGTATACGGTTCGGAACTTGGCCATGTGGTTAAAGTTGTAGAGGTAACGGATGATGGCTATGAATCAGGCGAGCTTACCGATCTTCTTAAAGATCAGGGCGCCGGAAGATGGGCATTTACACCTCCTAAGTCTGAGACCACCAAGAATTACAAAATCTCGGTAGCTTCAAGTGAAGTTGAAGCAGCAAGGATCGAGATATTTGTAAAGGTACTTGGGGTAGAGCCTCCAAAGCAGGAAGAGACTACAGAAAAAACTACAGAAGTAACTACAGGTGAGACTACGGAAGAGACTCCGAAAGAGGATTCCGGTGAGTCTGCAGGAGACAATGCAGGTGAAAACGGAAATCTTTCCGAAAATAAGACTTCTGAAGAAAAATCCGGAGAAGAGGAGACAAAGAATGAATAAGGCAAAATTTGCCGGACTGTTTTTTACAACTTTATTATTGATATTCGCTTTTGCCGCCTGCGGTAAAAAAGAAGTTAACAGGGGAGGGGAAGATACAAACTTCCCCTACTCCTGGGAAGATAAAAACAAGGGGCAGGTCCTTGTAAAACTTGACGGAAATTACGGCGATCAGGAGTATTCCTGGAACTATTCCTGCGATACGGAAGAAGTAATAACTATAACGCCGTCAGGTAAAGAAAAAAAGGGGATCACCTCGTTTATCTTAAAACCTCTTGCTGAGGGCGAAGCAGTCATCACATTTACAAGGGAAAAGGAAGTAGAAGACGCTCCTTTGGAAGCCGATGTTAAGATAGATGACTTTGTGGCAGAAAAGCCTGAAGACACCGAAGCACCTGAAGACACGGAAATGGCGCAGGAGCCTGAAAGTTCCTATGATCCTTTCGCGCAGCTTTATACCGTTAAAGATAAGGTCTCTGAGATACAGTTTAGAGTTATCGTTACCAAAAACGAGAAGGGCGATGAACTTGAGACTGAGGTTTTACCGGTAAAAGAAGCTGAGATGGCGGGCGTGCTTGAGGGTGACAGCGATGTGGCTTACAAACTTTGGGAAGACGATACGGAAGGCGCCGTATTAAGACTTCCATACAGCGAAGATCTTTGGACTTTCGAGGTTTCTTCGGAGTATGAGCCTGTAAAAGACAGTAACCCTGATGACGGCATGGAGGCGGAGGAGCCTGAAACAGACGAAGATGGAAAGGTTAAGGTAGTGGAGGTTTCCTTTAGCGGATTTTACGGCAGCGAAAGCTGTTTTCTTATAAGCGGAAAAGCAAGCGGAAAAGCAACTGTAACCTTTGTCTCACCTGACGGCAGCGAAAAGATCGTTATAGACGTAGCGGTAGATGCAAACAAGAAACTCAGTATAGTTTCACATAAAGCAGAGTCTTAATAAATTACGTAATTATTTGGGGAAAGGATCCGGCATATAAGATGGACAACTTGAAAAAAGAAATTAGACAGGCACTGCTTGGAGATCTGGTGCCGGATGAAAAGAGACTTGCAGTCTCGGGACAAAACAGAGTAATATTCCGAAACGGTCTGCGGGACGGTTTTGGCAGCGTACTGTTTTTTGGTGTATTAAAGAAAAGACGCTGGTTTTATGTAAATAAAAAAGCTAAAAATATTGAAGAAAGATGCCTTAAGACTATGCAGGATATGGGCAGGATGCTTAATCTTAAAGAGCTTGAAAGCGGAGAAGGTGTATATATTTCATACCTTCTTGGCATACCTACCATCCTTACCTATACCTGCATTAAAGATAAACTTACGGCTACGGCATATTCGGGAAGAAGCCTGTTTGGACTGATAGCTGTATACAGGGCTTTATTTACCTTTGAAACAGCTCTTTCAGAGGAACTTAGCAGATTTGCAAGTGAGACGGAAAAAGACCTGAAAAGGAAAGAAAAGGAAGAGGCAAAAGAAGAAAAGAAAGCCCGGAAAATGGCTAAAAAGCAGAACAAAAAAGCCGGGAAGAAAACGGAAGACGTCAAAGAAGACAACAAAGAAGACGTTAAAGAAGACGTCGATGCAGACGTTAAAGAAGATATCAAAGAAACGACAGAAGATGCAAAGAATCAGGCTTAAAGGTAAAAGGTGAGTCATATGGATTATAACAAATTATATTCTGATGTAAAAGAAGCCTATGAGGCGCTGCAGGAAGAAAACGTGGGCGTATTGATGGGCAGCAAGGAGTATAAGGAAACCTTAAAATCCTACGAAGATGTCTTAACGTCACTTGACAAGATACAAAAAAAGGTTGAGGCAGACCCTCAATATACCGTAACGGATCACGAGCTTGAAGATGTAAGCAATAAGCTTGAGAATGCATCTGAAAAGACTGAAAACTATATAGATAAAAAGAATGCGGAAGCAGAAAAGTCAAATCTTTCAGCAACATCACAGTACCGCCTTGAGGCGGCAACCGATGGTAAAGAAGTCATTGACGATGCTATAGAAAAGTGGGGAGATCTGGCGGCTGAGCGCGGTAAAGAGCGCCCTGTTCCTGCAGATGAAAAGGTTAAATCTGAACGAATAAAGGCAAGTAAAGGTCTTGAAGCTGCCGAAGAAGGCGTGCATATGGGAAGCAGTGAATATGCTGCAGTAAAGACAGAGGCCTCTAAACTTGACAGAAAATGGGATGACATTACCAAAAATAAAAAGGACTATATTCCGACTCCGGGCGAAATAGCAGACCTAAAGTCAAACATAAGAGCGGCAAGAGAAAAGGCAGATGCATATCTGTCTACAAAAGATGGTAAAACAAAGGTTGCCGATAAGACCGAAAGGCGTATCAATGCAGTTGATAGATTTAAAGAAAGCCTTGATATGCAGGAAAAAAAGCTTGCTGATTGGGAAAAGGTCAACGAGAGCAAACAAGCAGACAGAAATCATGCACTTATGTATGAGGATACTTCTGTTGTCAGAAAGCAGGCAGAAGCGGCAGATGAGGGAGTTGTGCGTGGCAGCGCTGAGTACAGGGAGGTAAAAGGGCTTCTTAGGAAAAAAGAGGAAAAACTTCTGATCATCAAAGAAAAAGGAAAAAGCTATCGGATGACAGCGGACGACATTAAGGAACTTGAGGACCTTAATGATCGGTTAGATAAAGCTTCTGACAAGTACTTTGACAAAAAATCCAAAGAATTGGAACTTTCGCCAAAAACCCGGTCAAGGATCCGGGTGATGCAAAAGGTTAAAAATGATGTTGCTGCTACAAAGATTAGTCTAAAAAAGCGCAAAGATGAGCTTGAAAAAGAAGCAGAAGCCGTAAAAGAAGAGGAGATCACAAAAGAGACAAAGGATATCTCTAAAGAGATCAGAGAGGCACAGAAAGGCGTTCATAACGGAAGCAGGGCCTTTAATAATGCTCAGGCGGCTTACGATAAAACCTATGTTAACTGGCAAAGATACCAGAAAAAAGAGCTTGATGGCAGCATAACTCCTGAGGAGAGAGAAGCTCAGAAAAAAGACATTCAGGATGCAAAAAAGAAGATTGATGCATACCTTAAACGTACTGCAGACAAGGATCTTGACAAAAATCCAAAGACAAAGAAACGTGTTCAGTCTATGGAAAAAGCCAAAAAGAACCTTGATATACGTCTGCAGAAGATCGAGATAGCAGAGAAAAAAGAAAAACTTGCGGAAGCAGAGGCTCAAAAAGAGATCAATGAAAGAAGAGTTGAGGCTCATAAGAGAAACTTAAGGTCCGGTGACAGACTTGTGAAGATGGGGGCAAAGGCATCTCTTAAGGCTGATGAAAAGCTTAAATCCCTTGGTGATAAACAGACTCTAACAAGACGTGAGATGAAACAGGCAAGAAAAGCTATCGCTGCAAAGATCTTAGAAGAGCGCTTAAAACAGCCGGGTCAGGAAAAACTCAAGAGCCTTCTTGCAAAGAATCCGAAGGAATATGAGACAGCTGTCAAAACCATAGCGGAATCAAAGGAATTTAAAAAATCATTCCCCGACAGCAAGCTGACCCCTGCAAACTGCAAGATACTTGCAGAAAATCCAAAGGCTGTAACAAGAGAAGCTAAAAAGTTTAACAGAGCCCTCATAGAGAAGAATATGACAAAACAGCAGAGAAAGCAGGCTAAACAGGCAGAAAAACAAAAGAAGATGGAACCTCCGAAAGCTGCGGCTAAATAGGACCTTTTTAGTGCACACTTTGGAATGCTTTACGGAGTGAACTACCGGAAGGAGAATTATTTCAAATGGCAGAAAAGAAGTATAAGAGTATCAACAAAAAACATATGCTGGCTCTTGCCGTTGTATCGATCATTATGGCAGCAGTCTTACTGCCTGTTATATCTACGGTCTACAGAAGCCGTATGGAAAAAGAATACTCTGAAAAAGCCTTTAACGCGGCAGCTATCGCGGCAGGCCTTATAGACGGCGATAGCATTGAAAGATATGCTTCTACTGAAATAAAGGACGAATACTATGAAAAAATAAGACTGATGCTCCTTCTTATGAAGCAAAGAGAAGGCTTTGATTATTTTTACGTTGTTATCCCTTATGAAGAGAACCAGTTTTATATCTGGGATGCGGGAGTAGAAGGAGAAGAGGGCGTCTGCGACCTTGGCGATACGGATCTTTACTACGACGACGGTAAGGAAGTAATGATGAATGCCTTTAAAAATGTGGGCGAAGAAACCATACTCATTACTAATTCCAAAGAGTATGGCTATCTTGCATCTGCGTATGTTCCGATCCTTGACTCTAAGGGGAACCCTGCGGCACTTTCTTCCGTTGATATTTCCATGGAAAAGATAAACAGCCAGATAAACAGCTTTATCGTGCTTATCCTTTCCATAATAGTTGGCGTATTTCTTATATGTATGCTCATCTATTACCTTTACACAAGAAGACATCTTGTAGGGCCGCTTAAAAAGCTCCAGCTTGCAGTGTCGGGCCTTGTGTCTGAGAATATGGAAAATCTTTCAGGGTTTAATCTTGATATACATACGGGTGATGAGATAGAGGCTATTGCAGATGCTTTTTCCGTTATGACAAAGGAACTTGATACTTACATCAAAAACTTTGCAGACGTAACAAAGGAAAAAGAGAGGATCGGGGCAGAGCTTGAACTTGCCACAAAGATCCAGGCAAATATGCTCCCAAATCTTTTCCCTGCATTCCCTGAGCGAAAAGAATTTGATATTTACGCTACCATGACCCCTGCAAAAGAGGTAGGCGGAGATTTCTATGATTTCTTCCTGCTTGATAACGATCACCTTGGTATGGTAATAGCTGATGTTTCAGGTAAGGGCGTTCCTGCTGCATTATTTATGATGATGTCAAAGATCCTTATAGCAAACTACGCTATGCTTGGTGCCACTTCACCTGCAGGTGTTCTTGAGATGGCAAACAACCAGATCTGCAAGAACAACGAAGAGGACATGTTTGTTACCGTGTGGTTTGGTATCCTTACTATTTCCACAGGCAAGGTTGTGGCGGCAAATGCAGGTCATGAGTATCCGTTTATAAAGCACGGAGACGGAAAGTTTGAGATCCTTAAAGATAAACACGGCTTTGTTGTGGGCGGTATAGAAGGCTCAAAATATACGGACTATGAATTTGAACTTGAGAAGGGAAGCTCCCTTTTTGTATACACCGACGGCGTGGCTGAAGCTATGAACACAAATGATGAGCAGTTTGGAACGGACAGGATACTTGAAGCGCTTAACAAAGAACCTGAGGCCCTTCCAAAGAAGCTCCTTTCAAACATGAAGGATTCGGTAGATGAATTTGTGGGCGAGGCTATGCAGTTTGACGACCTTACCATGCTTGCGATAAAGATACTGTAAAAAGGCTTACAAGGCGGTTTGACATGGAAAAAGACCAGAAGAAAAAGAAGAACAGATCACTTTTTTTAAATCTGATCCCCGGTTTTTTTGTACTTGGGGCTATGGTAGTGATGGTCTTTTTTAAGGATCAGCTTTTCATGAAAGCCCGTTACGATCTGCATACGGCTTCCGCGGCTTCTTTTTCAAAAGACGGGAAAACGGTGCTTATAGATGACAGCAGAAGCAGCATAAAGATACTTGATGAGAAAATGCGACTTATAAAGGAATATAAGGGCGAGAGTGAAAACAGTTTTTATTACGCTGACTGGGCTCTTTATGCTGACGGCATCTTATATGTGGCAGATACAAAGTATGACGAAAACAATAACAACATAGAAACAAAAAGGCTGCTTACCATAACAGACAAGAAGGTCAATGTTTATTTTGAAAAGAGAAACGATCTCACCGATGTAGATAGCAGCAATGAGATATTTGACATTCAGGTAAAAAACGGAAATATCTACTTTTTGATAAGTGTTGATTACGGTCTTGAAAGTTATGTGATAAATAAGAACGTGCCCTGGCCTAAGCTCTTAAACCGCTATTATGTAGGCGATAAGATAAATGATGCAGGTATAGACCTTGACAGCGGAGCCGTGGCTATAGCCGTAAAAAGAGGTTATTTGAGGGTCTATGACCCTGAAAGCGGCAAATGGAACAATCTTGAGGTCTATAACGACCACATTATGCCAAACAGGGTAGCGATAAAGGGAGAATACCTTTACTTTTCGGAGCTTTATGAAAACAAGATCTATTCCATGAATCTTAAAAACAGCTACGGGGTAAAAACTCTTGTGGCGGCAGATGAAAAACCGGTATTTATTGAAACTGACGAAAGCGGTAAAAAGCTTATAGCTGTAGGCGCGAGCGGATTTTACATTTTAGAGGGCGGAAAAGAAAATTATATAAGCAGCATAAAATATGCAGGTTTTTTTAAGACACTGCTCCTTTGGCTTGTTGCTGTCACGGGTATTCTTTGCATTTTCTTTTACTTAAGGATCATTTTTAAAAGTACCAAAAAGGCTTTAAACAGCGAGAATTCCATAAGGATAATCATAGTTGTATCTGCCGTGATCGCGGTGGCTTTCTTTGTGGCATATTCACTTATGTCAGAGCATTTTGACAAAGAACAGGCAACTCTTATAGACAGTATTAAGCTATATGCAGATATTCTTGGAGGAAGAACAGATGCTGCGCTGATAAGCGAAAATTTTGATGAGCATTTTTATGGCTCGTCGGCATATAAGGCTTTAAGGGAACCTCTTGATGAGATGACTAAGAAAGCCAGAGTAGAAGGTAAGAACTATGAATATGCCATTTATACGGTATCAAAGGGTAAGATAAATTACGTACTTAACAGCAGTGATGACGTTATGTGCGGAGAGCCTCTTGGCAACAGAGAAAAAGACTATTTTTTGCGCTGCTATGCCACAGGCAGTATTTATGCCCTTAGCACAAAGACTACTCTTGGCACATTTTTAAATATAATAGAACCGATCTATGAAAACGGTAAAGTGGCGGCTCTGCTTGAAGTAAGCCTTGATATGAGCCTTATAAATAAAGAAAGACAGAGGGCGGTATTTAACACTGTCTTTAATGTTTTTTGTACTACAGCAGTAGTTATGATGCTTATCCTTGAGGGAGTTTTTCTTCTTTCCTTTATGGAAAAGAGGCAAAAGCTTAGCGGGGAGGAAAGAAGCGATATTACGAATATTACTCCTCTTCGTACCCTTATATTCTTTACAAATGCGGCAGATTCCATTCAGGATGCATTTGTGGCTCTGCTTTGCGAAAAGGTATATATGGGCGGCCTTCCTATACCAAATTCTGTGGCCATAGCGCTTCCTCTTTCGGCCCAGCTTCTTTGCCTTGCCCTTTTCTCAAGCTTTATGGGAACAGTGGGAGAAAAGCACGGTCCGGCAAGGGTTATGGGATTTGGGCTTTTAGTGCAGGGCGCAGGTTGTCTTACCTGCCT
Source organism: Lachnospiraceae bacterium (assembly GCA_016284355.1). GTDB lineage: Bacteria > Bacillota > Clostridia > Lachnospirales > Lachnospiraceae > JAEEOQ01. The sequence continues at coordinate 22,268 of JAEEOQ010000038.1, read as the reverse complement.
TCTTACAGGTAATTATGCGGGTATCCTGCTTGGCAAGATGATGATAGGAGCAGGAATGGGTACTGTTTATGTAAACTGCTACGCTATAGCGGCAAAGGGCAAGAGCGAAGAGTCTTCTGCAGCGGCCTTTACCGAGATCTCAGCAGGAAGCCTTTCAGGCGTAACCATAGGCGCCGGTCTTTCATCCGTATTTTTATCTCTCGGCGGATGGAGACTTGTATACGGTGTTGGTGCGATCCTTCTTCTTATCGCATTTGCGGTAGCTTTCTCAGTAAGAGAAAAGAAGGTGGAAGTTGTAGAGACGAAGACTTTAGAAACAACAAAACAGGAAAAAAAGAGCGGCATAAGAGAATTTATGGGCAGTGCTCCAGTTACCTTCTACTTTTTCCTTATTCTTTTGCCGTTTATGATGTCACTTGCCTATAGAGAGTATTATCTGCCTCTTAGGGCAGGCGAATACAATGTAAGCGAAGTAAATATAAGCCGGTTTTACCTTATATGCGGTCTGATATTCTTATACCTCGGGCCTGCACTTACAAGGTTTATAATAAAGCATATCGGGCTGTTTGGCGGTATATGTCTTGCCGTTTTCCTTATGGCAGAAGCGCTTTTGCTTAATGTGATAATGCCGACGGTGATCATGGCATTTTTCGGCATGGTGCTTTTATCCCTTGCCACATCCTTTTGCTATGGATGTATGTATACCTTCTTTGGAGCACTGCCGGCTTCTTCCAAATTCGGAGAGGCAAGGGCCATGGAAGTATATACGGTATTTGAAAGTGTCGGCTCTACAGCAGGGCCGGTGGCGTACGGATTTTTACTTTCCTTAGGAAGCGGCCTCGGGCTTTCCATATTTGGCATAGGTATGCTGGCATTTATGGGCGGATACACCCTGATATTAAAAAAGAGCAAAAACCGCCAATCCATTGAAGGCATGAAAGGATGACATAATTTTTATGAAAGTTGTTTATTTTGGTTCCGATGTTTTTTTGCCATGCTTTGAATATTTTCTTGCACATCATGAGGTGCTTGCGCTATATACCTACCACAACGACGAGGATTATATCCACGAATACACCATCATCGATGTGGCTGCAGAGCATAACATCCCTGTGCATTACGAATCAATAAGCGAGGAAGAGGTAAGAAGATACGCGGTAGAAGAAGGGGTTAAGCTCTTTTTTATAGCGGAGTATGACAGAAAGATACCGGTGCCTGAGGATCTGCCGGATTTTAAGGGAATAAATACTCACAGCTCACTGCTTCCCGACGGGCGTAGTTATTATCCTATAGAGTGCGCTATGGAAAAAGAACTTCCCGAGACCGGCGTTACCATGCATAAAATAACAAACCTTCTTGACAGCGGAGATATACTGGCGCAGGCAAAGGTTAAGATAGAAGATGATATGGACAGCGTTGATGTCTATCTTCAAAACTCAAATAATGCAAAGATCATGCTTGAAGAGCTTATGAAGGACCTTGACGGCGCCTGGGAAAAGGGAAGGCCCCAGGGCGTGGTAACAGAATACTGGAAAAGACCTAAAAAAGAGCTGCTTACCATTACCCACGATATGTGCGTACAGGACGCTGTGGCAATGTTTCGCAAATTTAACAGCATGACGGAAGTGACCATAGGGGGCAAGGTGCACTTTATTACCTCTGTGATGCCCGGGAAAGCCATGATATATAAAGACGAAATGAGACTCAGACACTACCTTTGGATGTACCGGCTAAGTGACGGTCACATCAGGATAAATGTAAGAGAAAAGAACCAGGAAAACAGGAAGTAGATTTGTAAAGATGAGAAGATTTGCGGCTATCTTGACGACAATCTTAATATTTGCCCTTATGCTTACAGGATGCGGGAGAAATGAAAGCTCAGAGATCCTGCTTAAAGAGTGGGAGAGCGGAGAAGGTGACGCGGGGTTTTCTCAGAGCAAAAAAAAGACCGCAGGCAGAGTGGCGCTTATAGTGGGAGACGGCGGATTGGAAGATCAGGGCTTTAACCAGAGTGCCTGGGAGGGCATGCAAAGACTTGAAAAAACTGCAGGGGCTACTGTGGAATACGCAATTTCTGGTGCCGACGAGTATGAGGAAAAGTTTACCTCATTTGCGGAAAACGGCTACTCCCTTTGCTGGGGACTTGGTTATGACAGCGCCGAAGGTCTGTTAAATGCCTCAAAAAAGTATGCCGGTGTCCATTTTGCCGTAATAGATAATGCTTACGAGACTGTGCCTTCAAATGTAACTTCCGTAGTGTTCAGGGCCCAGGAAGCATCTTTTATGGTAGGCTATATAGCGGGTGCCACCACAAAGACCGGAAAACTTGGGTTTGTGGGCGGAGTAAAGAGTGATGTAATAGACCAGTTTGAGTTTGGATATAGAGCCGGCGCAGCCTACGCGGGCAGCATTTACGGCAAGGAAATTGAAGTATTTGTAGAATATGTAGATAATTACTATGATGCAGAAAAAGGCAAAGCTCTTGCCACGGATATTTACGATAAAGGTGCAGACATAATCTACGCGGCAGCAGGCGGAGCAGGCCTTGGAGTAATAGAAAAGGCTAAGGAAGCAGATAAGTTTGTAATAGGCGTGGATAAAGACCAGTCATATCTGGCGCCAAAGAATATTCTTACTTCAGGAATGAAGCTGGTGGACGTAGCTATTTATCTTGTGTCTACAGACTTTCTTGAGGGAAGGGAGATAGGAGGAAAGACCATAAGCTTTGGACTTGCGGAAGGAGCTGTGGGGATTCCCGAAAATCATGACAATTATTCCGACGAGGTTTATGACGAGGTTCTGGCTCTTTCAGACCTTATAAAGGAAGGACAGATAGTGCCGCCTGTTAATGAAACGGAGTTTACGGCGTTTGTGGCAGGCCTTTAGAGAGGTATTTTTATGGGATTTTTAAAAGAGATAGAAGTAAATGCAGATGTAGACAATCTTTCAACAGTAACGGATTTTCTTGAGGAAAATCTTGAGGAGGCGGGTGCCTCTATGAAAGCTGTTACCCAGATCAATATCTCTGCTGAAGAAATGTTTGTAAATATAGCAAGTTATGCTTATGAAGGAAAAGAGGGCAAGGCACAGGTGGTGTTAAAGATAGAAGATGATCCGCTTGCAGCTGTCATCACCTTTATTGACAGCGGAGTCCCATTTGATCCTCTTGCAAAAGAAGACCCCGATAAAATGAGGGCCTTTGACGAAGATGCCATAGGCGGCTTTGGAATCCTTATGGTAAAAAAAGCCATGGATGAGGTGGCCTATGAGTATAAAGACGGGAAAAATATTTTTACGATGAAAAAGAAGCTTGTATAGAGAGTATAAAAGCGCCGGTGGGAAATACCATCGGCGTTGTTTTTTAGGTTTTATCTTAAATATTCATCGTAATAGGGGTCTTTGACGTCTACATCAAAGTATTGCTTGAACAGATATCCGGGTGTTATAATATGAATGTTTATCTGAAAGAAAGTAGGTGGAGGAGACGGTGAAGCAAAAATCAATTTCTTTAACGGCGAAGTTTTTTATTTTATTGATCATTTTTGCCGTGATCCCTATGAATCTGATTTTATTCTTTATGAAGTCCGGATTTGAAAAGTATATTATTTCAGAGATAAATTCCAGAACAGTTACTACACTTACTAAAAGCGAAGAGGATTTATACGATACTTTTGACAGATTATCAAATATGTCCAGCGTTATTGCATCAAATGAAGGGCTTATTGATGTACTGCAGGGAGATTCCAGCTATTTTGAAAAATACAAGATATTTGATAGCGTTATTTATCAATTGATGCTGAATAACCTGTTTAAAGAAAATGAGGTACAGATCACAATAATTGGACAGGATGGGAATATTTATACCAACTGGGAACGAAATTATCAGGATTATTCTTTTTTAGAGGAAAAAGAATTTGTAAAAAACAGTAAAAAAGGGAAAGGATATGTGGAGTGGGCTATTTTTTCAGATGCTTTTATCATGGAAGACTCGGAAAATGAAAAATATCTGGGTTTAGCAAGAAGTATTTTAAATGATATAGTATCCGGTGATTACGTAGGAACTCTAATCATTAGCATCAGGCAGGATGAGATAAGTGAGGTGCTGGAAAAATATGTGAATATCGGGGATAGCGTGTTTGTATGTGATGAAGACGGTCAGATCATTCTTAGAAAGGATTACGAGAATAGAATCTTTTCGGAAGGAGAAAGTGTTATTCCTGAAACCTATTTTCAGGATGCTCGGGAAAATAAGGTAGTTCAGGTAGAAGGACGTAAATATCTGCTATGTAATTACGGTATAAATAAAAAATGGACCATGAATGGTAAACAGCTGAATGTTATATATTTTACCGACTACCAGGAAGTGACGTCTCAGTTTTATGCTTTTTCAAAGCAGATGAATTTGCTTATTATTGTGGCCTTTTCAGCTCTTATCGCATTGATTTTTTTCTTGTCACTATGGCTTGTAAGACCTATAAAACTTTTGGCAAAACAGTTAAACGAATACGATATGAACCTTGATCTTGACAGAAAATTGCTTGATGTTAACAGGAAGGATGAGATAGGAGATTTAAACAGATCATTTTATCAGATGAATGAAAACATCAAAGAATTGTTTGAACAGGTACGCAATGAGCAGGAGCGAAAAGAACAATACAGAATTGAGTTTTTGAAGGCTCAATTAAATCCGCATTTTCTATTTAATACTCTTGGAACGATCAGATGGATGGCAATCATCAGAAAAGCTGATAATATAGTGGAGACCATAGATGCTCTTGGAAATATGCTAAAATACAGTATGGGAAAAGGCGAAGAATTGGTCACTCTTGAGGAGGAGATAGAAAATTTAAAGGGTTATGTTAAAATACAGAATATGCGTTATGGGAATATATGTGAGGTTTCCATTGCGATTCCGGAAGAATTGATGCATGAAAAAATAATAAGATTTATTATGCAGCCACTGGTGGAAAATGCTATAGTACACGGTTTTGAAGATAATAAGACTGAAAATAGACTTAGCATTTCAGCACAAAAAGAAAGAATAGATGATCAGGAGTCAGTTAAAGAAAAACTTTGTATCAGAATAGAAGATAATGGCAAAGGAATATCTGACGAGGAACTGATTTTGCTTAACAGTAAAAAACAGATAGCTGATATTACGGAAGAAAAACTGGAGAAAAGAAAGTTTAACAAAATTGGCGTTATTAATGTGGAAGAACAGATAAAAATAAGATTTGGAGACGCCTACGGACTCAAATTCGAGCACGGTACAAAAGGAGGTACCTGTGTAAAGATTGAGCTTCCTATCATTAAGAAAGATTGAAAGGATAAAAAGGAATCAGTATGAGAAGGATAATGATCGTTGATGATGAGATTATGGTCAGGTTTGGCATGCGAGCCATAATAGACTGGGAGAAGCAGGGTTATGAGGTGGTAGGAGAAGCTGAAAACGGACTTGAGGCTTACGAAAAAATAGAACAGCTTCAGCCGGATCTTATATTTACGGATCTTGTAATGGACAAGATGGATGGGTTTGAATTGATTGAAAAGTGTAAGGCTGATTACCCAAAGATACAGTTTGTTATTCTGAGTAATTATAATGATTTTGATAATGTGCGCAGAGCAATGCAACTTGGAGCGTTGGATTATATTTTTAAGCTGACGGTAACAAAAGAAGATGTATTAAAAGTACTCGATCTTGTTGAAAAAAAGATGGGTGAGTCAAAAGAAAATGACCTCTCTGATATTGTACGTAAAAATCGACATGCTATCAGAAGCACCCTCATCAAGCGACTAGTAGAAAAGGGATATGTGAACTTTGATGATCTGGTAAAAGAATTTGAGATAATAGGAGTTGAACTTCCAGTCAACAGACCATATTTTGTTTTTATGGTTGGGATAGATAACTATAGAAAAGAGGTTCTTGAAGGGAAACTTACGGGAGTTGAACTCTTAAAGTTTTCAATGGAGAATATGATAACAGAAATACTTGAAGAAAGATTTAAAGTATTTGGGTTCAATTATGATACAGAGGACCTCCTTTTCATTGTTACATGGGATAGTGAACTTGATGGTTCCCAAATACATACCGAGCTTGAAAATAGATTTTCAGTTATGTATGAATATATCAAACGTTATTTTGATGTTTCGATAACTGCTGTTTACAGCAAAGAATATAACAATCTTAAAGATATTTCCCGAGCAGTTGATGAATGTAAGAGTATTCTTCGCAAAAGATTACCGCATGAATGCGGAAAACTTCATGACAGCAATGACAGTATGCGTAGTGAGATAAAGGAAATTAAAGAATACATTAATCTGCATCTTAACGAAAATCTTACTATTGAACTTGCTGCAAAAGAAACCAATATGAGTCAAAGTTACTTTTCTCATGTGTTTAAAGAAAACATGAAAATGGGATTTATAGACTATGTGAATCGAACCAGGATCATGCGCGCATGTGAACTGCTGGCTAGACAGGATATGAAGATCAATGAAGTGGCAGATATGGTTGGAATAGAAAATTATAACTATTTTAGTATCCTTTTTAAAAAGGTTATGGGTGTTTCTCCAAATGCCTACAAAAAGAGCATTTCGGAGAACTTAGAATTACAGCAAAAAGAGACGGAAGAATGATAATATAAAAATAATAATAGTTTTTCATAGAAATGGAATAATATATATTCACTTGAAGAAAAGATACCGATTATTTTTGCATGATTATAAAAGAAAAAAACAAGTTCCTTAATGGAGTGAAACTGCCTGAATGGATATAATCAGAACATCATAAATATCCATAAGGAGGAGAAAAAATGAAACGAAAACTATTAGCAATGATTATGGCAGCAGTTATGTGCGCTACAATGCTCACAGGATGCGGTCAGGGAGATGATGCCCAAAAACAGGCATCAGTGACAGAGGACAACAACGGAAAGAAGTCAGAGGGTACGGTAACATTGAGATTCTGGGGAGGAGTCCCACAGGAATCGGGACCACAGGATGTGGTTGATCATTTTAATGAAGCTTTTAAGGACAAAGGGATTCAAGTTGAGTATGAGCGTTATGTAAATGATGATCAGGGAAATCTTAAGCTTGAAACAAGTCTTTTGGCAGGAAATGATATTGATGTGTATATCTCATATGGTGCATATAAGATGCTGAAAAGAGCTGGAGGAGGTATGGCACTTGATCTTTCTGAATTCATGGAGAAAGATGGGTTTGATTATGAGGGAATGTTTGGATCCAGTGTAACATCAGAGTATCTTGATGGGAAACCATATTCTATAGCTACAGTACTAACAAAAGGAACACTTCTTTTAAACAAAGATATGTTTGATGCCGCCGGTATTCCTATTCCTACAGAGTGGACTTTTGAGGAATTCCGTGATGTATGTAAAAAGTTGACACATGGAGAGGGCCAGGACAAGGTTTATGGTATGTTTTGGAATACACAGCAGAATGTGACCGAATACTGGTTGTATCTTGCAAAACAGACTCTCGGCGGAGATCTGTACTATAAGGAAGGCGGTTTGGAAACTGATTTCGATAATGATGTAATCAAAAAAACTGCAGAGTTGATATACAATACTATGAATGTTGATGGCACTGCTCCTACTCATGTGGATAGCGTAACTGAGAAGCTGACACAGGAAGGAATGTTTCTTTCGGGCCGTTCAGCAATGACAGTAGGAAATTGGACTATTCGAAGTGTAAAGAATACTGAAGAATATCCTCATGATTTTGTTACTGCTTATGCTCCATATCCAGTAATTGAAAAGGGAGAAAGAAATTATACTTATGGTGGACTTGGAGATGAAATAAGCATTAATCCGAAGTCTGAACACATAGACGCTGCCTGGGAATTTGTAAAGTGGTATGCAACAGAAGGTGTAACTTATATGGCAGGCGGTGGAAGAATCGGTCTTTGCAATACTCTCGATAAAGATATTCTTGCAGCAGCTTTCTCAGAAGGAGCTGAAAAATTAATAGACATGGATTCTGCAAAGCCGTTAATCTTTCCGGTAGAAAATGAAAAACTTACATTATCTACCATTACAACAGAGCTTCCAATGCTTGAAAAGATTCTTGCAGAAGAAACCGAAGCGTATTTAACAGGAGCAAAGGATCTTGATGCCGCCTTTGCAGATGCGAAAAGACGAGGCGATGATGCTTTAGCTTCAGCTCAATAAAAAGTGATATAAATTCTAAAAATATTAAAAATCCCAAGATACAACTAAAAAACCTTAGCGGATTTGTATAAGAAAAAGACTGTTTACTTCATGGAGGTAGACGGTCTTTTTTTGTATACTCATGCCAAGAAAAAACATAGGAGGTAGTAATGTGAAATTAAGTCGAAAGGCAAAAAGGAATATGGCAGGTTATACATTTATCCTGCCAAACCTTATCGGAGTCATACTGTTTACTTTTATTCCGATAGTGTATTCACTTATCATCAGTTTTACAAACTGGGATTTTACAAAAGGATTCGGAAACTGGAACTGGGTCGGGTTTAAGAATTTTGTGGATATCTGGAGCGATAAATGGTTTGTTGACTCTTTAAAAAACACTATTGTTTTTGCGGTTGTGGTAGTTGTATTTACATTGATCATTGCGTTGGTATTGGCAGTTGTGATCGATCGTTTCTGCTATGCTAAAACACCTATACGTCTGGCACTGTTTATGCCATATATTTCAAATGTTGTGGCAGTTGCTATAGTTTGGGTAATGATGTATTCATCATGGGGACCATTTACACAGATGGTAAAGAAACTTGGAGTAGATAATCCACCGCAATGGCTTGGAGATTATAAATGGTCTTTACCTTCGGTCATCATCATGACAATCTGGGGCGGCATCGGATATGCAGTTATGATTTATACTTCAGCTATTCAGGGATTGCCAAGGGATGTTTATGAGGCAGCAGAGGTAGATGGAGCAGGAGAGATACGTAAATTCTTTGCTCTTACTGTTCCGTTCTTGTCTCCGACCACATTTTTTTTGGTGGTTACAACGCTAATCTCGTCATTTCAAGTATTTGCACCGATACAGCTCATGACTAGAGGAGGTCCGGGATCTTCATCTTCTGTACTGGTATATTATATTTATCAGTCTGCATTCAGTTTTTATAAGATGGGTTACGCTTCAGCCATGTCATGGATACTGTTTATTTTGCTGTTTATCGTAACTATGATCCAGTGGAAACAACAGAAAAAATGGGTTAGCTATTAGGAGGGTAACAAGAATATGGAAACTGTAGTGAAGAAAAACTACCATAGAAATACTCAAAAATACAAAAAAACACTTGTAAAAATCCTTATCACCATAATAGTAGCGATAGTAGGATTTACAATGATCATTCCTTTTTTATGGATGCTTAGTGCATCATTTAAGATTTCGGCGGAAGTTATGGAGTTACCTATTCGTTGGATACCAAAGCATTTTACTCCCAATAATTATAAGGCCGTGTGGAATATTGGAAAGAGTGCCGCAAGAGATTATCATTTTGGACTGTCATATTTTAATTCTCTTAAGATTGCTTTTATTAATCTTTTTGGTGCCGTACTTACCAGTACAATGGCAGGTTATGCATTTGCAAAAATAAATTTTAAGGGTAGAAATATACTGTTTTTAGGTTATTTAGCCACTATGATGATTCCTCAGCAGGTAACGCTTATTCCCAAATTTGTTATGTTCAGTAAGTTAAACCTGATCGGTACACATCTGACTCTCATCCTTCCGGGAATTATTACCGTAACCGGAACATTTTTGATGCGACAGTATTTTATGCAGATCCCGGAAGAACTAAAAGAATCTGCATATATAGACGGAGCAAACGAATTCCAGATTTGGGCGAGAATAATGGTACCTGTTGCAAAACCATCCATGGCATCCCTTGCGATGATCGTATTTTTATGGAATTGGAACAATTATCAGGAAGCGCTTGTATTTTTGGCGGATTGGAGATTGTACACTATTCCTGTTTCTCTGACAAACTTTATAGAGGAAACATCAACGCAATACAATCTGATAATGGCAGCATCAGCTTCCGCATTAATACCTGTTTTTGTTGTATTTTTGGCAGGTCAGAAATTTTTTGTAAAGGGTTTGATGGCCGGAGCAGTGAAAGGATAATAAATGGACAGTGAAGAATTATTTAAAGAGGAATTAAGTTTTGATGTAGTTGTGGTGGGGGGAGGAATGGCCGGAATATGCACTGCAATCTCTGCAGCCAGAAATGGAGCTAATACAGCATTAATCCAGAATAGGGCCGTTTTGGGTGGCAATGCAAGCTCGGAAATACGTATGCATATTTGTGGTGCTGATGCACATGAAAACCGTAAAAATGCAAGAGAAACTGGAATTATTGAGGAAATATTGCTGGAAAACAGAAGCCGTAATCCTCAGCATTCTTTTTCCATATTTGATACTGTACTTTGGGAGAAAGTTAAATTTCAGGAAAATCTTGAATTGTTTTTAAATACCCAGGTATTGGATGTTGTAACGGAAAATGAAAAAATAACCTCTGTATATGCACACCAGTGGACCACAGAAAAAAGCTTTGTTTTTAGAGGAAAGATTTTTGTTGATTGCACAGGCGACGGAAATATTGCTTATATGGCAGGGGCAGAGTATCGAGTGGGACGAGAGGCCAAAAAAGAATTTGATGAGCCCGGTGCGCCGGAAAAGGCAGATAGATATACCATGGGTAATACTTTAATGTTTTGCGCCAAAGATACAGGTAAACCATCAAAATTTGTCAAACCATTCTGGGCATATGATGTTTCAGAAGAACTGCTTAAAAACCGTGGGCACAGTCATATGATAGAAAAAATGGAACAGTATGATGTTGACTCGGGTTATTGGTGGCTTGAACTTGGTGGTACGGAGGATGTGATTACCGATGGAGAAACCATCAGGGATGAATTATTAAAGTATTTGTATGGTATCTGGGATCATATAAAGAATAAGGGGGATCACGGAGCGGAAAATTATGAACTGGAGTGGGTTCAGTTCTTGCCCGGAAAACGTGAAAGCAGAAGGATAGTTGGAGATTATATCCTTAAATATCAGGATCTTTATGACTCTAGAATATTTCCTGATACTGTGGCTTATGGCGGATGGCCTATGGATATGCATCCCCCGAAAGGGTTCTTCTCGGAGGCGGCTACTAATTATATTCAATTAAAGGATGTATACACCATTCCCTATCGTTGCTATTATTCAAAAAACATTGAGAACCTTATGATGGCAGGCAGAAATATCAGTGCTACACATATGGCTTTTGGTTCCGTAAGGGTTATGGCAACGTGTGCTGTAGGCGGACAGGCGGTGGGAACTGCTGCTGCCATGGCGGTAAAAGAAGGGTGCTCCCCTCGAAATATAGGGAAGAAGATAGCAAGACTACAGCAAAAACTGCTAAAAGATGATTGCTATCTTCCGGGATTTAAGAACGGAGACGCCAAAGATCTGGCCATGAAGGCCAAGGTAGAAGCATCATCACATAAGAGTGGATTTGAGCCGGAAAATGTTATTAACGGTGTTTCAAGAGTAGTTCATGAGAGAAATAACTGCTGGAAATCAGAGGGGATAGGTATAGAAGAGTGGCTTGCTTTTTCTTTTGAAGAGACAAACTTAAGTGAGGTCATAATAAAATTTGATTCTGATCTGTCAAGAGAAATTATGATCACATTATCAGGAGTTAGAAGAAGAATTCAAAAACCGGGAATTCCTGATACTCTTGTAAAAAACTACAGCATTGTGGCGTTTTTGCATGGGACAAAGGTTTTTTCTCAAAAAGTAAATGATAATCACTTAAGACTCAATAAGATCAGTGTTCCTGAAAATATAAAGGCTGATAGATTGGAAATAAAGTTTGATTCAACATGGGGCGCTAAAGAATTTTCAGTCTTTGAAGTAAGAATCTACTAAGTTTATTTGCAAAAGGCCGAGGAAGGAACGAACTCGGATGAGCAAAAGAAAGGAAGTAATGGGAAATGGCAGCTTTTGAAATGAGTTTTGAGGAATTACAAAAATACAAGGGCAAGACGCCTAAGCCGGAAGATTTTGATGATTTCTGGGAAGATGCTTTGGGCGAGCACGAGCTGTCCAACCTTGATTACGATGTATATCCTGCTGATTTTAGCGCAAAAGGAACTAAATGTCAGCTGCTGAAATTTACCGGCGTTGGCGGCGCAACTATTCAAAGTAAATTTATTATTCCTGAGGAACCAAGCGAAAAATGCAAAGGGATCCTGATGTTTCATGGCTATAGATTTCACAGCGGAGAGTGGACGGAAAAGCTTGTTTATCCACTTGCACAAAATGCGGCAATTCTTGCAATGGATGTCAGAGGGCAGGCAGGTGGTTCTATTGATTCCTTTGAAGGAGGATTGGAAACAATCTATGGTCATATTACCAGAGGTGTTTTAGAGCATGATCCGCAAAAACTTTTTTACAGAAATGTGTATCTTGATACGGTGAAAGCGGCAAGGATACTGATGAGTATGGGGGAAATAGATAAAAACAGGATAGGTGCTACAGGTGTATCTCAGGGAGGTGGATTGGCTGTGGCCTGTGCTGCCCTTGAGCCACAGATAAAAAAACTCTGTGCTTTTTATCCGTTTCTGTCAGATTTCCGACGAATGGAAGATCTGGATTTTGCATCTGAAGCATATATTCAGTTAAAACAGTTTTTTCGTATGCGTGACCCAAGACATGAAAGGGAAGATGAACTGTATTATAAACTTGGATATATAGATATTCAAAATCTGGCCCCAAGGATACGAGCTGAAGTATTGTGGTTTTGCGGTATGTCAGATCATACATGCCCGCCATCTACACAGTTTGCTACATATAATAAAATAACTGCTCAAAAAAGGATGATATTATATCCGGAGTATGACCATGAAAAGCTACACGGAGCGGAAGATATCAGGTTTAAGTTTTTTGAAGAGTTATAAAACAAAAGGAGAAGGTTAAAATGAAGAAAAAGAACATGATTAAGGCAGTAGCTGTTTTGTTAACATTTGTAATGGTTATATCTTCACCATTCACAGTGTTAGCGGTTAATCTGACGCAGGTCCCTTATTTAATTGATTCATCTAATCAATCTGCTTGGTGGAGCCCATTAGAGATTTATGGAGGGACATCTTATTTGGCATATGATGCACCGGCATCAGGTGGTCATACTATTGAGGTGGCTAAAAAAAATGCCGCGGGGACCTGGTCAAAGTTATATTGCAAAGAATCAGATGGAACCATTATGGTTTATCCGGATGATAATGGACACAATCAGCCGTCGGTTGCTCGAGATGGTGATGGATATCTGCATCTTTTTGGATCAATGCATAACAGTAACTGGCATTATTATCGTTCAGAAGTACCCGGCGGAGATTTATACAATCATTCGGAAGACATTCCCGGGGGAGATACTCTTGTAACATATCCGGTTTTGCAAACAGCGCCTAATGGAGATGTATACCTTTTTGCAAGAGTAGCAGATTCTGTAGCGGATGCCGGAGAAAAAAGGCTTGGAAAATTATTTAAATGGGATAATACTGCTAAAAGCTGGAGTGTAATTGCAGTAATAGGTGAGCAGAGATACAGAGATGTATATCCTGATGATCTTCAATTTGATGCTGAAGGCAATCTTCATATTTTGTATGAGTGGTCAAAGTATCCATCTTCTACTTATCGGCATAATCTTTCATATATGAAATATGTTCCTTCTACAGGCTTATTTTATAATTCGGTAGGAGATCAGCTTTCTCTTCCTGTAACTTCAGATAATTCCGATATTATCCAAGGGATGGTATCAGGTGAAATATGGTCAAATAATAATTCTTATACTGGACCTGCTGTACAATCTGCTAAGATGTGCGTGACCGATGGTAGGGTAAGAGTTGTGTATAGACAAAGAGAGACAGAAAATGGAATCTTTAAAGTGAAGTCTGCATGGGTTAGCGGTAACAATTGGATCACTGAAACAGTTTATGCAGAAGGAAATACAATGGCAGCACTTGATATCACTTATACAGGTTCGGAAAAGAGAGTCTATTTTTGTACTACGTCAGGATTGGATCGGGCCTATGTTGCAATAAAAGAAAATGGGGTTTACACGTATGAATCTATTGCTTCCGGCAAACCGATCTCTCGTTTGTCGGTAAAACGATTAAACAATACAGATCATTTATACCTTATGGACAACACCAATAATCTTTTATATTATGGGAAAAGATAGAGAGGAAATAAATTGTTAAGAGTATTATCGATTGGAAACAGCTTTTCACAGGATGCTCAAAGATACCTTCATGGAATCGCCAAAGTTGAGGGTATGGATATAAAATGTGTAAATCTATACATAGGTGGATGCTCGCTTCAAAAGCACTATATCAATATGCTTGAAAATTATCCAGTATATGACTTTGAGTTTATGGGAGAGTCGACCGGAATAAAAGTAAGTATCAATCAGGCTCTGGTTTCTGACGATTGGGATTTTATAACACTTCAACAAGTGAGTTACAAGGCACCTTACTATGAAACCTATCAGCCATATCTAAACGGGCTTGCTGATCATGCAAGAAAATATTCTCCAAAATCGAAAATTTTAATGCATGAAACCTGGGCATATGAACAAGGTAGCGATCGTCTTACAAAAGAACTGGGGTTTCAAAAATCGGAAGATATGTATGACAAGATAAGATTCGCATATATTAAAGCGGCTGAAGCGATTGATGCAGATGGAATCATTCCTTCAGGACAGGCAATGATGATAGCTTGTAATGAAGGAATTGGAAAGATGTATCGTGATTCATTTCATGCTGACTACGGAATCGGAAGATATCTTCTGGGACTGGTTTGGTACAGAATGTTAACCGGTAATTTTGCACAGAATAAATTTCGAGAATTTGATGTTGCCGTAGACGAAAAAGAAGCAGAAAAGATACAAAGATTACTGTATGGTCTTTTCTGATAGAAAGTAACGATTATACAAGTAGAGGAGTGACCGTGTAACGGCCACGCCTCTTAGACTTATCTTAAATATTCATCGTAATATGGGTCTTTGACGTCTACATTAAAGTACTTATCTGTTTCACATCCGTAATCTGTGTAAGCATTTTTGTAAGTGATATCAAGGCTTCCATCTGTACCCATCTTAAGGATGGTGGCACCTCTCTGGTAGCCGAAGTTTCTTATATCTGCGTAGGCTGTGTTGTCGATGGAGTAGCCGTAGGCAAGGATAACATCTTTGTATTTAACACTTACGTTGTTTACATGGTCATGTCCACAGAAAACTGCTTCAAGGCTGTCAAGCTCGCCTTTCATTACCTCAAAGTATTTGTCTTTTTCAGGAAGCGGCACATCTGAGTTCCAGCCGCCGTGGCAGATACCGTCTTTTTCGTCCCAGTGGCCAAAAAGTCTTTCAGCAATATCGCTTTCCTTATATGTATAGGAAACTGTGCCGTCTGGGTTTTCTTTTTCTTCCACCAGTTCGTCGTAAGCCAACTTATACTCTGAAATTGGGATATGCATGTAGGTGACGCATTTTAAATATTGCCCCTCGGGAAGCCCTTCTTTTTTTGAAAGGTCCTTTATTACATCTCTTGCCCAGTCTACCTGTGCATCGTGTATAACATCATAATCCCAGTTAAGGGAAGCGCCGATGGAAGTGTCTATGTATGCGTTTGAATCGATCAGCATAATGACTTTTATGATCTTTCCGTCTTTGCCGCGTACAGGAATGCACTGGTTTGTGGCACTTGGTACCGTATCTGCATCCGGGTCTTTAAAATCCTGTTTAAAGAAGCAGTATTTGTACTTGTCCCGCATGTAAACCTCTGCCACTTTTTGCCTGCTGAAATAATCAAAGGCCTCGGTATCATGATTTCCGAAGGTGGTGGTAAAATAAACTCCTGCGTGCTCAAACATGGCAATAACGGTCTTTGCAGCGAGAATATTATCGAAGGTGTTGCCGCCGTCCCAAAGGAAAGGAACGCAGAAGGTGTTGTCTCCTGTAGCCACCACAAAATCCGGCTTTTCCTTCTGAAGCATTGTCATAACTTCGTAAATCGTCTTCTTGTCACGTTTGTAGGTATAAAAACCGCCGCCGATGTGGATATCCGTAAGCTGCATGATATTAAGATCACGGTCTGTTTTTATCTCATAATATCCTGTGTCAGGGTTTATCTCAGGGACTATGCGGTCTGCCCCGTATTCCACTTTATCAAAGGATTTAATATAATTTCGAAGCATCAGATTATCTACCACATTTACAAGATAAAATATAAGGTAGATACACAAAATACCCCCCAGTATACAGCCGCATATCTTAAGGGCCTTTTTCCCTCTTTTTCCTTTAGTCTCATTTTTCATATCAAATACCTCCTCCTTTTCATTATAACATATGTACCAGGTACATATGTCATTTTTTTACACATGTACCAGGTACATATGTAAAAACCATTGACAGTTATCAAAAAAAATGATAGAATTTGGTAAATTGTTTTATTGTATACATGTATTTTAGAGAAAGGTGAGAGGATATAAAATGAGTATAAGACTTGGAATCATGGGTTACGGAAACCTTGGCAGAGGCGTTGAGTGCGCTGTACGTCAGAATCCGGATATGGAACTTAAAGTAGTATTTACAAGACGTGATCCTGCAAGCGTAAAAGTGCTTACAGAAGGAGCAAAAGTCGTAAGCGCAGATGATGCTGCAGATTACAAAGACGAGATCGACGTACTTATTATCTGCGGCGGCAGTGCTACAGACCTTCCTGTTATGACACCAAAGTATGCAAAACTTTTTAACTGTATCGACAGCTTCGATACCCACGCAAATATCGGCAGCCACTTTGCAAATGTTGATGCAGCGGCTAAAGAATCAGGCAAAGTTGCTATGATCAGCGTTGGCTGGGATCCGGGTATGTTTTCACTTAACAGAGCTTATGCAGAGGCTGTTCTTCCGGAAGGAAAGGCTTATACATTCTGGGGCAAGGGCGTCAGCCAGGGCCATTCAGATGCCATCAGACGTATCGAGGGCGTAAAAGATGCAAGACAGTACACCATTCCTGTTGAGAGTGCGCTTGAGGCCGTAAGAAGCGGTGCGAATCCCGATCTTTCCACCCGTGAAAAACACACCCGTGAGTGCTTTGTGGTATTAGAAGAGGGAGCTGATGCCGCAAAGGTTGAAAATGAGATCAAAACCATGCCTAACTACTTTGCTGATTACGACACAACAGTACATTTTATCAGCGAAGAAGAGCTTATGCGTGATCATGCAGGTATCCCGCACGGCGGTTTTGTTATAAGATCCGGAAAGACCGGCTGGAACAAAGAGAACAACCACGTTATCGAATACAGCTTAAAGCTCGATTCAAATCCTGAGTTTACATCAAGCGTACTTGTGGCTTACGCAAGAGCAGCTTACCGCATGAACAAAGAGGGACAGTGCGGATGCAAGACCGTTCTTGATGTTGCGCCTGCTTATCTTAGCCCAAAGAGCGGCGACGAACTCAGACATGAATTATTATAGTTTATAGACTTTTTTCCATATAATGAAGGGTGAGGGAGTATGGTTAAAGTATTTATAGATGGAAGCGAGGGCACCACAGGCCTTCGCATCGACGAACGTATCAAGGGAAGAGACGACATTAAGGTACTTAAGATCGACCCTGAAAAGCGCAAAGACCCCGAGGAAAAGCGCAAACTCATAAACGAGTCGGATTATACCTTTTTGTGCCTTCCCGATGCTGCCTCTGTTGAGGACGCAAAACTGGTAGACCCTGATAACACAAGAACGGTTATCATCGATGCCTCTACGGCCCACAGAACAGATCCTGACTGGGCTTACGGCCTTCCTGAACTTGAAGGGAGCTTCAGGGAGAAGATAAAGCAGGGCAGAAAGATAGCTGTTCCGGGGTGCTATGCCAGCGGGTTTATGATGATAGTTTATCCGCTTGTAAAAGAGGGCATTATTTCACCGGATTATCCGCTTTGCTGCACCGCGCTTTCGGGTTACTCAGGAGCCGGCAAAAAAGCCATAGAGATGTATGAGGGCGAAGGCAAGACAGAAGATCTTTTTGCGCCGCGTGAATATGCTCTTTCTCAACAGCACAAGCATTTAAAGGAAATGAAGGCTATCGCGGGGCTATCGGCAGAACCTGCCTTTATTCCTATCGTAGATGATTATTACAGCGGCATGATCGTTAATATCCCGCTGTTTTCAAGGCTTATGAATAAAAAAATGAGCCCTGAGCAGTTAAGAGATTTTTATTTTGGTTATTATAAGAACGAGAAATTTATAAACGTACGTGAATACGGTGCTGAAAGTGAAGGAAATGGCTTCCTTGCGGCAAACAAGTTTTCCGGACGCGATGACGCGGAAATCTTTGTTACCGGCAATGAGGAGCGCATCCTTGTAAGTGCCAGATTTGACAATCTTGGCAAAGGCGCATCCGGCGCCGCCATGCAGTGCCTGAATATCAAGCTTGGCTGTGATGAAGGAAAAGGTCTTATACTTTAAGTATGAGACCTTTTTTATTGCCCCCTGGGGGCGCCTTTTCTTCGCGCCGCTGCTTTCTTTTATCGCAGTCAAAAAATACTCATTTTCTAAAAGCATCCCGTCGCTTTTCTTTAAATGTGCATGCTGCGCTCAAAACTCGCCGTTCGGGTGTATATAAATTTATCTCGCATATGGTTACTTACGGTGCTCTGCACCTATAAAAAATATGCCTGCCACTCCTTCAAGCAAGCTTGAGAGTGCCATGCATTTTTTTATTTGCTCACTGCCGTTCGCAGTAACCATCTGCTATTTATAAGTTTCCTATTCCGCCCCTCCCGGCTCAAACAATCGCTCGCACGCACGTGAAAAGCTCTCTGGGACGCTAAGAAAATGGCATTTTTCTCCAATCACGATAAAAGAAAGCAGCGGCGCTATTTAGGCGCTTCAAAAAAGATAACTGCATGATACTCTCAAATAAGCTTGAAGGAGTAACATGCAGTTTTGATAAAGATAATGCAATGTATACAGCCGGTTGAATTATGGACCTACTTTTTTATTTCATATCCGGCTTTTTCCATGTTTTCATAAAGCTGTTCAAGTGAAACACCAAGTTCTTTTGCACCTACTTCTGCAGGAAGATAGCCTTCAGAAATATACCTGTAGGTGGCTCTTTCTTCTCCTTTTGCTATGCCTCTGTTTTCGAGTCTGTCTGCTACTTCGCACATATTTTTCACCTTCTCTTTCCTAGGAATTTCGATATATCTTTTGTCACCGCTCATTACCGATATAAGCTTTAATACTGCATCGACGTGTTTAATCTCTGTAGGATCATCAGGGATGTAATCCGGGTCGATGCGTTTTTTCACGAAAAAATTTGCAACAACCTTAAAATCACTTTTAAACATTGATACCTGCTCCGGAGAGAGCCAGGAAATCTCAAAAACTTTGATCTTGTAATCGTTTACAAATTCATCAAAAATCTCCGGAACATCAATTTCTTCTTTAAGGTTCGTCGGATAGTTCCAACGATCTTTACCATAGTATAGCACAAAAGTAAGCACAGGAGCTACAGGTATTTTTTGACCTTTTTCAGCCTCTTTATAATCGATTGCCTGACTTTTGTAGGAGGCTCCATCATATCCAATAACCCTTGCGGTCATATACTTCTCGGGTTTTGACTGGTTTTCAATTCCAATCATTGCAAGGTTTATATTTCCCTTGACCCATTTTTTGATAATGTCACGCTCTTGCTCTCGAAGGATACTGTCATTATCTCTGTAACCACTGTTAATACTTACTTCCTTAAGATTACCTGGAAGTATGATCTCTTTTCCGCCAAGCAATAATACATTAACTATGTCGGCGAAAACATCTTCGTAATCTTCGAGCATTTTTTCTGAAATGTCTTTTTCTGTCATTAGTTCCTTTCTTTTTATCAAGATAAAATTGATAATAGCCAAATGTTAAGATACGGGCTTACATTTGAAGTATCAACATCATCTAATAAAAAATAATGTGATTATTTGGCGAAATGCCATGATGTTACGCATAAACGGATCGACCAGAACGGCCTACGGAAAGATCCGCAGTTGCAGAACGGTTAATAAAATATCATGGATAAATAAAAAAGTCAAGATGAACGTTTAGAATAGAAAGAGCAGTTTATTCTGGCCCCTGCGAGGTATGATTATGGCAAACTACGAGCTGGTATCTTGACATAAAACAGAGACAAATGCTATCTTTTACTATAAATTATCAATATAGGGGAGAAATACAAATGGATAAGTCTAATGATCAGATGAAGGGAATGCTTTTTATTGTTTTTGCGACGATCGGGTTTTCTTTTATGAGCTTTTTCGTGAAGCTTTCAGGGGACCTTCCGACAATGCAAAAGGCTTTTTTCAGAAATGCTTTTGCTCTCATCATCGCAATAATGACCCTTTTCTCCGGGAAGCAAAAGTTTGTGATAAAAAAGGAATATGGAGCGGATATTCTGTTCAGATGTCTTTTCGGGACAACAGGGCTAATTGCTAATTTCTATGCTATCGACCGGCTCATTCTCGCCGATGCCAATATGCTTAATAAATTGTCGCCATTCTTTGCAATACTGGTCTCAATTCCACTGCTTAAAGAAAGACCATCAAAGACTGATATCATTGCTACGATCATTGCATTTACGGGTGCACTTCTTATCTTAAGACCTACTCCGGGTAATATGGAACTCGTACCGGCTTTGATCGGACTATATGGCGGTTTCGGGGCAGGAACAGCATATGCTTTTGTAAGAAAAGCCACCGGTAAGGGAGCCTCAACTCCTGTCATTGTTATATGTTTTTCTTTATTTTCCTGCATGCTGACTTTGCCTTTTATGATCATGAATTATAAACCTATGTCCAACATGCAGCTGCTCATGTTGATCGCCGCCGGGCTTTCTGCTACAGTGGGCCAATTCTCGATTACCACTGCGTACAAATATGCTCCGGCCAAGAAACTGTCGGTATTTGACTATCTTCAGGTAATCTTTGCGGCTTTATGGGGAATCCTGTTCCTTCATGAGATTCCAACGTTGTTAAGCATTATCGGATATGTAGTAATAATAGGCGTTGCTGTTATTAGGTGGCATATGACATTGAAAGGACTTGACAAGTCAGCCACTCGCTCATAAATCTTAGTTAAGCAAAATTAAGTATTGCTATGCGAAGCGCCTAAATTGCGCCGCTACTTTCTTTTATCGTGATTGAAAAAAAATGCCATTTTCTTAGCGTCCCAGAGAGCTTTTCTACGTGCATGCGAGCGATTGTCTGAGCCGGGAGAAAAGGGTTATTATGGTGTATATATAAATGGGGGATTTGATACGATAAGTGGTCATAAGGTGCCTTGGCACCGAAAGAGAAATAAAAAAGTCACCTAGTGCTTGCACTAATGGTGACTTTATTGTTTCTCGGTCAGCTCGCGAAAGCGAGATGTGACCACGTATGACTGTTTAAATGATAAAACCATTTATTCTTTTCAATAAGTCTCTTCGACCGGCGAGTTTTAAGCGCAGCATGCACATTAAAAGAAAAACGACGGGATGCTCATAGAAAATGAGTGTTTTTTGACTGCGCTACAAGTAAGTGGCAGCAAAAAGGACACTCCCCCCTCACAAACCTACAAATAGCCACCGTCAAAGGTCACGATCTGGCCGGTCATGTAGCTTGGGGCGGTTGCCATGTGGTAGATAAACGCGGCGGCCTCTTTGGGGGTTCCCATGCGGCCTGCAGGGATCTCTTCCTCAAAGGCAGCTTTTTCTTCTTCGGAAAGATGGCTGTTCATCTCGGTATCTATGGCACCAAAAGCTACGGCATTTACCTGAACATTGCTTGGAGCAACTTCTTTGGCAAGAGCCCTTGTAAATGAATTAACTCCGCCTTTGCTAGCAGAGTATGCCACTTCGCAGGAAGCACCCACATTTCCCCAGATGGAAGAAATGTTAATGATGCGGCCCTTTTTGGCAGATATCATATAAGGGAGAAAGATATTGCAGGTGTTAAATACGGAAGTAAGGTTTGTATCTATGACCTTTTTCCACTCTGCAGGGGTTAGATCTGTGAATAACCCTACCACAGAAATACCTGCATTGTTGATAACTATTTCCGGAAGGCCGATGGAATCGTGAAGGTCTTCTTTTATGCTTTCCACAAATGAATAATCAGAAACATCGCCAAAATAGCAGCGCACGGGAACGCCGTAGGCTTCGGCAAGGTGATCTGCGTGGGCGCTCATT
>JAEEOQ010000037.1 GCA_016284355.1 Lachnospiraceae bacterium | reverse complement strand
TACACAGTTTTGTTGAAGCTACCCTTACAGAGCGTATAGGCGATGCTGGCAAAAGGCTTCATACAGGCCGTTCCCGTAACGATCAGGTAGCCCTTGACATGCGTCTTTACGTAAGAAATGAGATTGACAACATTAAAGAACTTATAAGAGAACTTCTTATTGTTCTGCTTGATACCATGAAGGCAAATACAGACACCATAATGCCCGGCTTTACACATCTTCAAAAGGCTCAGCCACTTACTCTTGCACACCATATGGGCGCATATTTTGAGATGTTTAAAAGAGATACGGGAAGGCTAAATGATATCAGAAAGCGTATGAACGAATGCCCTCTTGGCGCCGGAGCTCTTGCAGGGACCACATATCCACTTGACAGAGAATATACCGCAGGTCTCCTTGGTTTTGACAAGGCTACGGAAAATTCCATGGATTCGGTTTCAGACAGAGACTATATCATAGAGCTTCTTTCTGCTCTTTCAACCATTATGATGCATCTTTCAAGGTTTTCAGAGGAGTTTATCATCTGGAATACCAACGAATACAGATTTATCGAGCTTGATGATGCCTTTTCTACAGGCAGTTCTATCATGCCGCAAAAGAAAAACCCTGATATTGCTGAGCTTATAAGAGGTAAAACAGGCAGAGTTTACGGAAGTCTTATGGCTATGCTTACGTCTCTTAAGGGTCTCCCGCTTGCATACAATAAAGATATGCAGGAAGACAAAGAGGGAACTTTTGATGCAATAGATACCGTAAAAGACTGTCTTGCCCTCTTTACCGCCATGTTAAAGAGCACAACATTTAACAAAGAAATTATGAGTAAAAGCGCAGGCGGCGGCTTTACAAACGCCACCGACGCAGCAGATTACCTTGTAAATAAAGGCGTACCTTTTAGAGAAGCCCACGGAATAATCGGAAGGCTTGTTATATATGCTTCTGAGGAAGGAAAATCTCTTGATGAGCTTACTCTTTCTGAATACAAAAACATATCTCCTGTTTTTGAAGAAGACATATATAAGGCAGTTTCTCTTACAGAATGCGTAAACAAGAGAAACACAAAAGGTGGCCCGGGTAAAGAAGCCATAGCCGCTCATATAAAAGCGTGTGAAAAATACCTAAGCTAAAAAGCTTAGGTATTTTTCATACCGACTCTCGAACAACAAAGCTTGTGGGCAGCATCTTATGCGACCCTTCTTTGTTGTCGCTGTTTATAAGTCTTACTATCTCTCTTGCCGCCTCATAGCCCATCTCACTGATAGGGCTGTGTACCGTAGTAAGGGGCGGATTATAGTACGCTGCCATCGGCACGTCGTCAAAACCCACCACAGCTATATCTCTCGGAACTTTGATGCCATTGTCTTTAAGGGCTTTAATAAGTCCAAAGCCCTGATCGTCGTTGTCGGAAAAAATAGCATCAGGAAGGTTTACGCCCTGTTTTAGAAGCCTTGAAACCTCATCATATGCCACATTTTCCTTATCAAAACATTGAAGATAAAAATCATCATATTTTGTAAGCCCATGTTCTTCAAGGGAATCTAGATATGCTTTATACCTTAAGTAAGAGTCATAACAATTCTCACCAAAAATATATCCGATCTTCTTTTTTCCCTGCTCTATAAGATAATCCACAGCGCTTTTTACACCGTTATAATTATCTATGGTAATGCTTGATACATATTCTCCGCAAATTTCTCTGTCAAGGAAAACTATAGGCATATTAAAACTTTTCAGCCTGTCTACGGATGCTTTATCGTTTAACATATTGATAACAACAGCACCTGCAACTCCTGAAGAGCCGATAATATCAACCACTTCGTTTTCCGCTATCTCATTACAGATATACACATTAAACAGATAGCCCGATTTCTGACATTCGATCTGGCATCTGCTAAGGAGAATATTATAAAAATACCCCTGAAGCGAAGGGCAGAAAAAACCTATGGTATTCTTTTTGCTGCTTTTTAGCATCCTTGCGTTCATATTTGGAACGTATCCAAGGCGCTTGGCAACTTCAAGAACCTTTTTTCTCTTCTCTTCGCTTACAACATTAACATTATTAAGAACATTGGATACAGTAGATATAGCAACGCCGGCTTCCCTAGCCACGTCTTTTATAGTAACCATAAATACCTCCGCATACCCCTATGCGTATCTATACCCCTATATAGATCTTAAACATCATCAAACATCATATCCCCGTAGCTTGGAACAGGCCATTTAGCCTTATCTACAAGCATCTCAAGAGCGTCTACAGGGCGTCTTAATGCTGCCATGGCAGGAACTACATTATCCTTAAAGCTCATGGCACGGGTCTTTGCATCTTCAATAAGGTTTGCATCGATAGTTACCTTTGCAAGAGCATCAAGAGCATTTTTAGTCTCTTTAAGGTATTCGGAAACCTCAGAAAGGATGCTTGCCTGCACGCTGACATCAATCCCCGGAATAGCAGCTCTGACTGAATTAACGGAATCCGCAAGATCTTTTGTATAACCTATAACAGCAGGAATATACTGTTTTGTGGTCATATCGATCATTGTGCGTGCTTCGATGTTTACGCTCTTTGCATAGGTTTCATAGTTAATCTCAGCTCTTGCCTCAAGCTCAACCTTGGAAAGAACATTAAACTTCTCAAAGATCTCAACGGTATGAGGATAAACAAGTGATTCAACCGCATCAACCATGCACTTTTTGTTTGGAAGGCCGCGTTTTTCAGCTTCCTTTTTCCACTCCTCAGAGTATCCGTTGCCGTTAAAGATAACTCTGCTGTGTTCTTTTAAGATCTTAGCGATCATCTTATGAATATCTGCGTCAAGATCTTTTGATCTTTCAAGCTCATCACAAATACCTGAAAGAGCATCTGCAACGATGGTATTAAGTACGGTATTTGCTCCTGCAACAGAAAGTGAGGAAGCGACCATACGAAGCTCAAATTTATTACCTGTAAATGCAAAAGGTGATGTTCTGTTACGGTCTGTGGCATCTTTTGAAAATTTAGCCATAGTATGAACACCGATGCTCATTTTGCCGCCCTGAAGGGAATGGTCTGCATCTCCTGAATTAATATACTGCATAACCACATCTTCAAGCTGATCGCCAAGGAACACGGAAACAATCGCAGGTGGCGCCTCATCGGCTCCGAGTCTGTAATCATTACCCGGGTTTGAAGAAGCGATCCTTATAAGCTCTGCATTTTCATCAACTGCCTTTATTATAGCGGCAAGAAGAAGAAGGAACTGAGTATTTTCGTGAGGAACCTTGCCCGGGTCAAGCATATTGATACCTGTATCTGTAACAAGGGACCAGTTGTTATGCTTACCGGAACCGTTTACGCCTCTGTATGGCTTTTCATGAAGCAGACACTCAAGTCCGTGGCGCTTTGCCACTTTCTTCATGATCTCCATGATAAGCTGGTTGTGGTCTGTGGCGATATTGGCAGTAGCATAGATAGGAGCAAGCTCATGCTGTGCGGGAGCCGCCTCGTTATGCTGTGTCTTTGCAAGGATACCAAGCTTCCAGCACTCTTCGTTAACCTCTTTCATAAAAGCGGCAACACGCTCCTTGATGGCGCCAAAATAGTGATCATCCATCTCCTGCCCCTTAGGAGGCATATTACCAAACAAAGTGTGACCTGTGTATTTAAGGTCAGGTCTCTTTTTAAACTTTTCCTGATCTATAAGGAAATATTCCTGCTCAGCACCGACAGAGCATGTAACCTTCTTAACATCGTCATGACCGAAGAGTTTCATAAATCTCACTGCTTCTCTGTCGATAGCTTCCATCGAGCGAAGAAGCGGAGTCTTTTTATCAAGTGCCTCGCCGGTATAAGAACAAAAAGCTGTAGGAATGCAAAGTGTTACGCCGCCCGCATCTTCTTTAAGGAAGGCCGGTGATGTACAATCCCATGAAGTATAGCCTCTTGCCTCAAATGTGGCACGAAGACCGCCGCTTGGGAAAGAAGAAGCATCAGGCTCTCCTTTTATAAGCTCTTTACCTGAAAAAGACATAATAACTCTTCCGCCGTCAACCGGAGTTATAAATGAGTCATGCTTTTCAGCCGTAATATCAGTCATAGGCTGGAACCAGTGGGTAAAATGAGTAGCGCCGCGCTCTATAGCCCACTCTTTCATGGCGTGGGCAACGCTGTTTGCCACCTCTCTGTCAAGTTCTCTGCCTGTTTCAATAGTCTCTTTAAGCGCTTTGTAAGTCTTGCTTGGAAGCTTTTCTGCCATAACGGCATCATTAAAAACGTTCTTTGCAAAATTTTCAGATAATTTAAAAACCTCTTCTGACATATTTGTCTCCCTTTATAATTACTCTCTGAACCATTCGTCTTTCTTTACCTGCTCTCCGTCTTCATTAAGCTCTACCTCTTCTTCCGGAAGGTATCTTTTAAGTACCTTTTCCATTAAAAGAGATGAAAGAAGGCAGCTTGCGGATGGCAAAATGATAAGTGCCACGCCGCCTGTAATAAAGCAGCCAAAAGCCGCAGCCAAAAAGCAGATAAGGCTTACCACTGTGGTAAGAAAATGTCTGATTGAAAAGAAAAAAGACATTTTAAATAAGTTCGCTATAGTAACCGAGTACCTTGAAAGTACCGGAAATACGTACATAGAGATCATGGAAAGGAAAATGATCATAGCAACATACACATACCAGAGCATATTGCCAAATTCCGACTCAAGTGCCTTTGAATATCCAAGATTAAGATATAACAAAGAAGAAAAGACGGTAATGATCACGCCTACGATAAGAGCCTGTCTGAAGTTAAGCTTGAAGCTCTTGATAAATTCTTTTGTAACATAACCGCGATCACGTCTTATAACCTTAACAACGGTATAATAAAGTGCAGTTGAAGCAGGGCCAACAAATGCGGCGCCAACTACCATAAGGACAAGAAAAAGCGCATATCCTATAGCTCCAAGGCCAATGATACTTTCAGTAAAATAAATGATAACAAGTACAGGAACAAGACAAGCTGACCATATAAGACTTAATACCATAAGGTCAAAAAGCTTAGACATGAATCTGTAAAAAGGACTGTTCATGTTAAAAAAACCGCCCACGATGCAAAACCTCCTTAAGTAAAACCGATTTTATCACTTAATTATAGCGGTTTTGCGCAAAAAAGTATACTAATTTTTACTAATGAACATAATAAGGTACAATAAGTTTTTCACCGGCATAAATAGTATCACCGTAAATATGGTTGATCTTTTTTATCTCATCTACAAGCTTTTCAATACTTTCATACTCGCTGCTATAGTTGTTTTCCGCAATGGATGTTAATGTGTCGCCGTAATTAACAGATACAAATCTAGCATACTTATCTTCGTCTTTAGCTCTTCTTGCATTTACTTTTGCTGCAAAACATGTAAAGATTGCACAGATCATAAAAACTAAAACTCCTGCCATCAAGATCTTCTTTAAATTATTTTTCATAACAATACCCGTCCTTTCTTTGATGAGCACATGATAACACGGGGTATTGTCACGTCATGTCACTTCAATGTAACTTTTAAAAAATTTTTTTGTTAATGCCGATAAACATATATGTAAGATGAAATGTTACAGGGTTACAAGACTCATAAAATCACTTGAAAACCATACATTTCTGATATATAATTAATAAAAATGCAGTTAACAATAGTTTTTGTCAGAATTCTTTTAGCGTGGTGCTGCTTATGAAACAAGAAAAGAGAACCTTGCCGCCATTTGACGGCCAGCCGCTCTCATCCGAAGACATGTATACTCATCTCCCGTACGTTAAAGACATTACTCTTTGTACGCCTGAGACGATCCGCATGGTTTCCGGAAATGTTATTAAATATTATACCATCGAGAACGGTGACACTATCACCATCGACTCCAGCGAGGAAAGCGACAGACTTACTCAAAAGAGCCATGACGATATTGCGCGCAAATATGCACAGGCTCTTGCAGAGCGAGCTGATGCCGCCCAGGCTATCGAAGGTATGACAGATCAGGTTGAAGACATGGCTGCAAAGCTTGTTGCCGACACTTCAGAAGATGTGATAAGTTCGCAATCTGCAGATAGTGCAGAGGAAGAAGCCACTGCTGCTGCGCCTGAAGGCGAAGAGATCGTTAATGCATTTGAAGGTTATAATGAGGACGAAGAAGACGAATATGACTTCTCCTTCCTTAAATAACATGAAAAGGATAAAAGTATCATGGCAAACGATTACAGTTTGAATAACAGAACGGGAAATAGTATTTATTCCCGTTCTTCTTTTAATACAGAAACCCGTACGGGAAGCGGCAGCTCTTCCGGCTCTCTTTCGGAAGGGTCCCGTTTTCATGGGCAGGTCACAAATATCACTCCTAATTCCATTACACTTAAAACAGAATCAGGCAAGGAGCTTATTGCAAGATACAGCAACAACACTGAGCTTTCCATAGGTGATAATGCTAAATTTGTTGTAACTTCAAATGATAACGGAGTTATTACGATCCGCCCCGAAGGCGAAAGAGCTATGGCAGGCGGAAGCGATCCCCGTCTTACAAACGCTGTAATAAAAGCCCTTGAAAATGCAGATCTTGCAAGCACAAAAGAAAATGTCCGCATGATTGAGACCATGCTTAAATACAATATGCCTGTTGGTAAGGAAGCTCTTGCTTCAATGCTTAAAAATGTGCATAAATACCCGGGTTCAGATCCTGCCGCTCTGATTACAATGATGCGAAACGGTATTCCCGTAAATGCAGACAATATTGCTCAGTTTGAAAACTATATGAATCTTAACGGACAGCTTACCGAATATATGGGCTCTGTTACTGAAGAACTGCTCTCTCTTGTAGATAATCTGATTACTGAAGAGACCTTTAAGCAGGTTCAGGATACTAAAGCTCTTACAGGATTTATAAAAGAGATCTTTACTCAGTTTAATGCGGAAAGCCTTGAAGAAGCCCTGCCATCAGTGACAGATGCAGGCTCCGCATATACAGGCGAAGGTGTTACCCTCACTCTTTCAGAAGGTGCTGCAAAAGATCAGGAAATTACCCCTCAAATATCGCAAGAAACCGCAGGAAAAGCAGGTGCAGAGCAAGCCACGCTTTCAGAAAACCCATCTGTTTTAAACGAAGAAGCCTTTCTTTTTGATACCGAAACAGAGCTGGTAGACCCCGCAAAGCTCCTTAAAGCAATGAGCGAAAGCCAGATGACAGAAAAGCCTGTTATAGCCGGTTATACCATCTCAGAGGAAGAAGCTGAAGATTTTTTACAGTTCCTTATGAATAAAGGTGAATATACACTTTTTTCAGGTAATGACATACCTACGATTTCTGACCTTGCAAGCGCAACACTTCAGGTTCAGGAAGGCTTATCCGGAAGTGAACTTAAAGAACTTTTCACTCATCCTGTATTTAAAAAACTTATAGAAAATCTTGTCAGTAAAAACTGGACCTTAGACCTTAATAAGCCTATAAATGAAAAGACGGTTAAAAACCTATACGAACGCATATATAAAGGCCTTGATAAGCTTCAGGAATCTGCCGCAAAGCTTGGCGGCGGCTCCACCGACTTTTCAAATGTGGTAAACAATGTCAAACAAAATATTAACTTTATGAATGACTTAAATACCGTATACAGCTATATTCAGCTCCCGGTTTCTATGACAAACGGTAACAAGAGCGGCGAGCTATATGTATTTACAGATAAGAAACGGCTAAAAAACGGCGGAGACGGAACTCTTTCATGTATGCTGCACCTTGATATGACAAACCTTGGGCGAACCGATGTTTACATTACTCTTAAGGGAGACGATGTAACTGCTAAGTTTAAGATTGATGATAAAAAAAGTGCAGCCCTTATCTCCTCTCACCTTGATGAACTTGACAGAGCCATAGATTTTCATGGCTATAGATTAAATGCGGGGGTTTTAAAAGAAGATGAAAAGCTTGAAGCTTTTGACTTTGTAAATTCATTTATAGACAGAGAAACGCCTCCTGTAAAGGTGCAAAGATACACATTTGATGTAAGAGCTTAAACAAAAAAGCGCAGACCATACGGCCTGCGCTTTGCTACTCTTAAAGATTATTCTTCATCGTCATCATAATCATCGTAATCGTCATCATCAAAATCATCTTCATAAACAGGGAAGAAGAAATAATATACGGCAAATGCGATGGCAGCAACACTTGCGATAGCTCCTACTACTGCAAGAGCGATAACGAAAGGATTGGTTTTCTTTGGCTCTTCTTTTTTTCTAAAATTGTCTGCAAGAGCGCTTAAATTAAAGTTTTTAAGAAGCTCTTTGTTAATGAGTTCTTCGATCTTTCTTTCCATAACAAATACCTCCGTATAGTTTTTTTAGATTAACTATAATTATAGCCTATTAAAAGTCTTTTTACAACTTTTTTAATTTGGCAAATGATGCCCTGAGCTTTCTGACTCCCACATTTTCACCTTCAAATTCGATAACCACTTCAGTATCGCCGTCTTTAGGATTCATCTCTTTTACAACGCCTACACCGAACTTGATATGGCTTACTTTATCGCCTACACCGTAATCGGGATTACTACCGTCTTTAAGCCCGCCCATACCTTTCATAATATAAGGATTTGAGAAAAGATCACTCTTTCCTTTTGACTGTTTTGCTGATGAAATGCGACTTGACGATGACGAAAACAGGCTGCTTTCAGTATCAAAGTTTTTACCGTAAGAATCACCATAACCGCTTCTTATACGTTTACTCTGCTCGTACACATCAGGCTTTTCGCTTGCCGTAGTCTGCAGAAGATATCTTGGTATCTCGTTAATAAAGCGGGAAGGCTTGTTATACATCTGCTCGCCGCGGCTCATACGAGTTCTTGCATTTGAAAGGTAGAGCTTTTCCATAGCTCTTGTAACGCCAACGTAGCAAAGGCGGCGTTCTTCTTCGATATCTGAAGGGTCATCTGATGTAATACTCATATACCCCGGGAAAAGGCCATCTTCCATACCCGGTATAAATACCACAGGGAATTCAAGCCCCTTTGCAGAGTGTAAAGTCATAAGTGTAACATGGTTATGTGCATCGCCTTCCTCGTTGTTGTCAAGAGAGTCGATATCCGCCACAAGAGAAACTTCTTCAAGGAAACCTGCAAGCGTACGAGGTTCAGGGCCTTCATCTTCTTCGTAGGCGATGATCTTGTTTAAAAGTTCATCTACGTTATCTACTCTTGAAAGAGTTTCGTCATCTTCGTCTTCTTTAAGCATCTCAAGATATCCTGTTTCTTCAAGGATCTCTTTTGTTACCTCAGATATGGAGGCACTGAGTAAATGGGCAGATTCAGATCTTATAAAGTTTGCAAAAGAAGTAAGCTTATCGCCTGCCCTTTTAAGCTCAGGTATAAAAGGTACCTGTAAAAGCGCATCAAAAAATGAGATACCCTGCTCTGCCGCATAGGCTTCAACCTTGTCTATAGTAGTAAGGCCGATGCCGCGCTTTGGTACGTTTATAATACGCTTTATCGCGATATCATCGCTTGGATTAAGAAGTACTTTAAGGTAAGCAAGTACATCTTTTATTTCTTTTCGCTGATAGAAGTTAACGCCGCCGTATACCTTGTAAGGTATAGAGTTCATCACAAGTTTTTCCTCAAGCACACGGGACTGGGCATTGGTGCGGTAAAGCACTGCAAAGTCTCTGTAAGGGCGGTCGGCACTAAGACGCTCTATCTCGCCTGCGATACCTTCTGCTTCTTCGTATTCATTGTAATAAGTAGTATAATGAATAGGCTCGCCCTTGTCTTTCTTAGTCCAAAGGGCTTTGCTCTTTCTTGCGATGTTGTTCTTAACTATCTCATTTGCAGCATCAAGAATATTGCCATTAGAGCGGTAGTTTTCCTCCAGCTTTATCACCTTTGTATCAGGGTAAGTATCTTCAAAGTTAAGGATATTCTTAATGTTGGCACCGCGGAACTTATAGATGGACTGGTCGTCATCACCTACTACGCAAAGATTATGCTGCACTTCTCCGTCTTCAGTAGTATAGGTTGCAAGCTTTGATACAAGCTTAAACTGAGCGGTATTGGTATCCTGGTACTCGTCTACCATAATATATTTAAAGCGCTGTCTGTAGTTTTCAAGAACCTCTTTGTCAGCATCAAAAAGCTCTATGGTCTTCATTATAAGATCGTCAAAATCAAGAGCATTGGCTGCTTTAAGTCTTCGCTGGTACTCTCTGTAGACTCTGGCATTTCTGATGGTGTTGGGATTAGCAGGGTTTGAAGCCTCGTACCCTTCGGGGGTAATACACTCATCTTTGCAGGACGAGATAACATTTATAAATGTTTTTTCTTTATATGTCTTGGTATCGATATTAAGATATTTGCAAACCTCACGGACAAGTGTCTTTTGATCGTCTGAATCGTAAATGGTAAAACCCTTGTCATATCCGATCCTGTCTATATATCTTCTTAAAATACGGACACATGTGGAGTGGAAAGTAGC
This sequence comes from Lachnospiraceae bacterium, assembly GCA_016284355.1. GTDB lineage: Bacteria > Bacillota > Clostridia > Lachnospirales > Lachnospiraceae > JAEEOQ01. Next base: position 30,054 of record JAEEOQ010000037.1, on the reverse strand, counting down.
CACCCATACACTTTCTCCCCCAAAACCAATGAGATTGTCTACACGCTCACGCATCTCGCCTGCAGCTTTATTTGTAAAAGTGATTGCAAGGATATTAAAAGGATTTACTCCGCATTCTTCAATAAGGTAAGCGATGCGGTGTGTAAGTACCCTTGTCTTACCCGAGCCTGCTCCGGCAAGAATAAGGAGCGGCCCCTCACCGTGCTGTACGGCTTTAAGCTGCTCCGGATTAAGTGAATCGTATATACTCATGAGATTTCCTCCAATAACTATCAAAACATCTGTTCTCATAGTATATCATATACCGGATTAAAAATCAAAGGTATTATACAAAAAGCGCAGACCATTTTGTCTGCGCCTTAATTAATTTTATTTTTCTATCTCAAGTATCACATTAAGCTGTTTTTCAGCAGCCTCTCTGCTTGCAAATGGTCCCGGGAGAACGCGCTGTCCTCTGTGCTCTTCAAGATAGTCCTTGTTAAAGATGATATCTGTTCCGTCGGTGTTTTCGTATCTTTCCTCAGGTTCAAAAGCCTTACCGAGGATGTCTGAATTTACCATATTGCAGTTATAGTCAGCAAGAAGATCGTAAACATTTGTCTTAAGGAAGTATTTGCCATCTTCTTCAGTAAGTTCAACTTTAACTTCATCGCTTGTATTAACAAGAGCGCCCTTCTCCTTCTTCCAGACCTTGGCACCGTTAAAATAAGCATTACCTTCAGACCATACAGGAAGATGATCAAAGTGAACGGAGCCAAGGGCCATCATATTAGGCTCATGCTCAAAATCAAAACGGCTAATCCACTCATCGTATGTCGGGTACTCATCCCATACAGCGGTTCCGACTTCCTCGTTATCTTTCATGACAAAGCCCATATCTTCTTTGGCATCTTTATCAGAAGGCTTCCAGTTCTGAACAAAGATATTGTTATAAAACCTGTCATCACCGTGAAGGATTGACATAAATCCTGCCACCTCTGTCCTGTGACGTATGTGATATGGGGTATAACGAGGCTGGTTCTTTCCGTTTACCTCGCTGTCAACTCCGCCGCCGACAGATGTAAATGCGCCAAGAATAAGGTTATGTACAAGCGCCACGCCCTGGGTTGCAAGTCTGACAGATGCCTTTGAAAGCATGATGTTGTTATCAATAAGGGTTGGACCATGACCAACTTCAATAAAGATATCCTGGCTCATCATTCCGCCCATTTGCTGAGGGATATTATCAGGCCTGTAGTTATCATGAAGGAGGTTTTCAGTGATACGGGTGCCCTGTGCCTGCCAGTCGCACCAGATACCCATGGTACAGTTATGTATATGATTTCTTCTGAAAATAACATCAATAGCAGCATGGAACTTGATACCTGCAATCTCAGCACCTCCGAGCTGCTGCATATTGTTTATGTTGTGAATGTGGTTATCTTCAATAATGGAAAATACACAGCCCATGCGTCCTACGATACCGCACTGTTCGCAGTGGTGGATATGGCATCTTCTTATGATATGGCCGCCAACCTTTTCCTTAAGCCAGCCGTGATACTGACCTCTGCAGACAGCATCTCTTTCCATCTGAGTAGGACTCTTTACATGTTTATGGAAGAAATACTGGTCATTTTCAGGGTCCAGATATTTACCAAGAGAAATACCTGCACATTTACTGTTGCTTATCTCACAGTCTTCTATTATCCAGCCTTTTGCCCAGTTAGGTCCGACCATACCGTCCTGGAAAGAAGCAGGCGGAGCCCATGTGGTAGCTGCCTTATTTACATTAAAACCTGAAAAAGTAATGTAATCTACTCCTGTAGAAGAAGGGAAGAAACACTCTCTTCTTACATTTATTTCGACATTTTCTTTGTTTGGATCAGCTCCCTTAAAATTTGCATAAATTACTGTTGTGTTTTTATCCTGCTCTGTATACCATTTATACTTTGAAGCCTCAGGTTCCCAGGAAGGCCCGTAAACTTCGCCCTTTAAACACTCTTCAAGAGTAACTGTCTCGTATAACATTTTATCATTTAAGTATACAGCGCCGGTGTGTCTTACTTCAGGAGCGAAGTACCAGTCTCCTCTTACAGCTGTAGTATACGGATTGTAATTTCCAAAAATACCGTTATCAATCCTTACTACCCATGTATCACCGTCATAACGTTCCCAGTTTTTTATACTTTCCGCTCCTGTTATTACAGCGCCAAGCAGTTTTTCGCTTCGATAAACGATCCTTGCTTCCTCCGTTCCACCATTTACAGGGTCTACATATTCTCTGTAAATTCCGGGTGCAACAACCACTTCATCTCCTGCTTTTGCCACTTTTGCCGCATCATTAATATACTTAAAAGGCATCTCTTTGCTTCCGTTGCCCTCTCTTCCCGCTGCGGCGTTAACATAGTAAACCATACCTTCATGATCCTCCCTATTTTAAAATACTAAACAAAATGAGACCCCAGGGCCTTTATAATAAAGCCTTAAGGTCTCACTATGTAAATTATAACATCAGGGGAACTTTAAATAAAGAATCATTTATTGTTAAATGGTATCATTTATTGCTTTTTTCCAAGGGTTACGTTAAGAGTTTCCTCTTTATACTCACCTCTTGTAAGAACCTGTACAGTAAGAGTTACCTGCTCTCCGTATCTGTGATTTGCAAGTTCTGTCTGGAGATCTTGCATTGTAGATATCTTCTTGCCGTTAAACTCTGTAATGATGTCGCCCATCATAAGGCCTGCAGCTTCCGCAGGTGAACCCTGGCTTACCTGATATACATATACACCGATCGGCATACCGTAGGCATTATGATATCCTTCCGTAACATCCTGACCAACTATTCCAAGATAAGCCTGCTCTGACTCAGGGATCTCTTCTCTGTTCATAAGCTCATTGATAATAGGGATGGCATCTGTAATAGGAATTGCAAAGCCCATACCCTCAACACTTGTATCTGAATACTTAGCAGAGTTGATACCGATAACCTCGCCCTTTACGTTAAGAAGAGCTCCGCCTGAGTTACCTGGGTTAATTGCTGCATCTGTCTGTATAAGTTCCATTGAATAGTCTTCGGTAGATACTGTTCTATGAAGAGCACTGATATATCCTACAGTAGTAGACTGGCCATAACCAAGGGCATTTCCGATTGCGATTGCCATCTCACCGACTTTAAGGCTGTCTGAATCGCCAAGGGTTGCCACCTTTATATTATCTAACGTTTCTTTATTAATGTCTGCCATCTTTACGGCAACTACTGCAAGATCGCTGCCTGCCTCAGTACCTTTGATCGTACCTTTTGCTGTTGATTCATCGTTAAATACCACTTCAATCTCAGCATCTTTGACCTGATTATCCATAGTTACTACGTGGTTGTTGGTTACAATGAGGATCTCTTCATCGTTCTGTCCGATAATGATGCCCGATCCGCTTCCGCCGGTTTCCTGGGTGTAATCCTGACCCCAGAAGCTTCTTACGTGATACTCACCTGTGCAGTTGATCGCTACTATGGCAGGCATAACATTTTCAACTATGCCGGATACATCAGAAACATAAGCGGTAGTATTTGTGCTGCTGTTTGACTGAGTAACCGATATTTTCTGATCGGTATCAGGCGTCGCGATCTGTACCTGAGTCTCTGTTTCTGCCTTGTTTTCAGGAAGTCCGCTTGCAAGTTTTGTTCCTACATATACACCGCCTGCGCCGGCACCGGAAACAAAAAGTGCACCTGCAAGGATAAGTGCTACCACCTTTCCTGCTCCGCCTTTCCTTGGCTTCTTTGGAGAAGGTGCTCCGTATCCGCCGGAATTACCGTTATTTGAAGGTCCGGTGTAGTAGTTATATGCTGAGAACTGACTCTCATTACCAAAAAGATTGCTGTTATTGTTGTTTTCGTTGTTGTAATTGTTATCCATGATGTTTACCTCCTGTATATTTAAAGGATAATTGCTTTCTTTATCTTTACAAGACCTATGATAACTTCAATTTGTGTTCACTTTGTGAATGACTTGTGATGATTTTGCGAATTTTATAAACATATGATAAAATATAGGTTAGAGTACAAAAAAGGAGGCATGTTATGGTCATAATGAATTTTTCCGGCGTATACGAAAAAGAAGCTTTTTATCTTGAAGAAAAGCACAATATGCTTGATCTAAAGAGTATTCCCGGCACCAATTCGTATTGTGATGAGGATGCTGCAAAGGCTATAGCAAAAGCCATTGAAACCCAGTCCTTTTCTGATATACATTTTATTGACAACGGAAACTACCATTATGCCACCAAATTCTGGCTTGATAAGATACACGGAGGCTTCTCTCTTATAGTATTTGACAATCACTCAGATATGCAGCCTTCGGCCTTTGGTTCTCTCCTTTCCTGCGGTTCCTGGATCCTTGATGTTATAGAAAACAACCGCTTTGCTAAAGAGATCTTCCTTATTGGTATCTCCAAAGAAGCCAAAGAACAGATCCCTGCCGAATATGCGGGCAGAGTAAAAGTCATAAACAACACCAATACCGTCATCGCTCCGTCCTATCCTGTATATGTTTCAATAGATAAGGACGTGTTAAAGGAAAGCATCCTTAAAACAAACTGGGATCACGGTAATATGACAGTTGAAGAAATACTCGGATTTATCACTTACATCTCCGTCAGCAGAAACATACTTGGGATTGATATTTGCGGAGAACCTGAAATTACTGCAAAAGACGGCGACATATTTGCAAGCGACTCTGTTAATAAAAAGCTTTACGATTCGCTTACAAAGCTTATTTAAGAAAAAGATTTCTGATTTGAAAGGATTATGTTATGCGAAAGATAACCGCATTTATATTGATTTCGCTTCTTCTTATTAATACACTTGGAGGATGCGGCAAACAATCAGGAGTTAATACAGTAAAAAAGTCTGATGAAGAAGAGCTTGTTATAAACGATACTCATTCTGATGACGGAAGGAACATTATCGGTATTTCCATGCCTTCACAGTCTTTAGAGCGCTGGAACAGAGACGGCCAGTTTCTTAAAGAAAACTTTGAAAAGGCCGGCTTTGAAGTTCTTTTATCTTACGGCAACGACCTTATAGACGAGCAGATCGACGGCATCGAATATATGCTGGAATCAGGCGCCGATCTTCTTATCATCACTCCTATTGACGCAAGTTCCCTTGAAAATGTTATTAAAAAAGCGGCTTCATCAAAGGTACCTATTATTTCCTACGACAGGCTTATCCTTCGCTCTCCGTACATAGATTACTATGTTTCCTTTGATAACTATCTTGTGGGAAAGCTGCAGGGCGAATATATCGTAAATGCGCTTGACCTTGCAAATTCAGACAGATCATATAATATCGAAATGGTCTCAGGTGACCCTGCTGATAACAACGCAAGGTTCTTTTACGATGGTGCTTACGATGTTCTTTCCCCATTTATAGAATCAGGAAAACTTATCGTTCCAAGCGGACAGTCTGATTTTTTTAGAACTTCCACTTCATCCTGGTCAAAAGAACTTGCAAAAGAACGTTTTGAAAACATATTAAATTCCTATTATGCCTCAGGGAAAACTCTTGATGCCGTTTGCTGTGCTAATGATTCCACAGCTCTTGGCACCGCAGAGGCTATAGAAATGGATTATACCGGAGAAAACACAGTAATACTTACAGGTCAGGATGCAGACGAAGCAAATCTTATCAATATCAAAAAAGGTAAGCAGACCATGACCGTATTTAAACAGCTTTCAAACGAATCCATAGTAACTCTTGATCTTGCCATAGCAATGCTAAAAGGCGATAATCCGGGCGAAGATCTTATAGAGCGAGCTAATTGGCCCTTTGAATGCAAGTTTGATACCACAAGCTATGATAACGAAAAAGAGACCATATCAGCCTATCTTCTTACGCCTACCGTGATCACAAAAGATAATATGTATGAAGAACTTGTAGGTAAAGGTTATTACGAAGAAGATGCAGCCGGAAACCTGATCGCAAAATAAAGAAAAGCTTCGCTATAGCGGAGCTTTTCCTATATTCTCTAAGTATTCGGGTTTAAATATTCTGTAACCGTTTCTGCCGTTTTTCTTTACTTCATATAACGCTGCATCCGCAAAATTAGTAAGATGCTCTGCATCGTCGGTATCTGCAGGGTAAACAGCTGCTCCCACAGAAACAGTTATATTTACGTTACAGGAAGGCAGGTTATAGGTTCGGCACATGGTCTGTACAAGGTCTTTACAGATCTTTTCAGCCTTTTCCTTATCTGCATGATAGATAAGGCCCATAAACTCATCTCCGCCTATTCTTGCAAAAATAAGTTCTTTGTTTGAAAACGCCTTAAGTCTGGCGCCAATGCTTACAAGAAGCTGATCTCCCACATCATGCCCCAGACTGTCGTTGATCTCTTTATAATAATCAACATCCATCATAATGATACCAAAGCTTTCCTTAGATTCGGTAACCTGTCTGAGTTTGCTGATAATATACGGTCTATTTGGCATACGTGTAAGGTAGTCCTGCATAATAAGCCTGCTTCGCTGCCTGTTGGTATAATAAAGGAAAATAATAAGTGCCGAGGCCAAAACAAGGATCAAAATAACTATATTTGACAGCAGAGTATTTTCCTCGTAAAAATTCTTAATGGTACGGTGCTCGTTTAAAATGGTTGCTTCGAGTGGTAAAAGGCTGTTTTTGACAGAAAATCTATCAAGTTCTTTCTGATCAAAATATGTATGGTTTGCAGAATTTTGCTCCATCGGCATGTCTTTGATATCTTTGCCGTTTAAGATCTCTGCAACCATCTCTCCGGTTCTTACACTGGCATCATAATATGAAAAGGCGATGCCTCCAAAGACCCCCCGTTGCATATCGGCAAGAGTAAGTCTCCAGACAGGAACATTCGGAGCATTTGCTCTAATAAGAGCAGTTCCTGTGGTCATGGTGTAAAAGTGGCCTTCTCCGTCTTCAAGGCAGCTTATATAAAGAATATAGCTGTCATCAGGATCTATCTCAGAGATTGCTCTCTCAAGACCTTTTTTTGAATAGTTTGAAGCATTTATAACCGATACATCAAGTGGTGTATCACTTTCTCTTGTTGAAAGGTATCTTTGAAATTCTTTATATTCGCCCTGAGCTGTGCTGCTGTTGTCGATTATAAGAACAACATGATCTCTATCAGGAAAAAGTTTTCTTGCAAGCTCTATATTTGCCTCAAAATCAAGATCCTGTGTAGTACCTGTTATGTAATCACGAGCCGATGCAACTTCTGCATCTGCCACGTTATTTACACAAGAAAAAACCATAGGTAATCCGTCAAAAAGTTCTTCATAATAATTGAGGCCAAAATGGAGCGCGGTATCGTCAAAAAGCACAACAAGATCGTATTTTTCGCTCTGTTGCATCTTATAAGAAAAATATTCATGAAACGCTGAAAAATCAGCGGCTTTATAGTAGCTTTGAGCGTTCATGAATTCATAGACCACATCCACAGGCAGGTCCGAAAGCCCGTCTATAAAACCGTCAAGCTGATCCGGGACCGTAGGGTAAGCATAGTTATAGGAACTTATACAAAGAACCCTGTAAGGATTGATCCCTGTGTCTCTTGCATATGCTTTTTTTGAAAAAACTATCGGTATAAGCAGTAAAAATGCCGCAAATGCCAAAAACTTCTTCATATCAATACCTCAAATCAAGGCTAATAAAAAGACTAGTTGTTTCCTTCATCAAACTGCCAGCTTGGCTTTTCAAAGAAATCTACTCTCGGCTCAAGGAACTTAAAAGTATGATCTGCATCCATTATAGCGGTAAGAGGCTCAAAAATGTGATCCCAGCTCCAGAGTCTCTTATCTACATTAAGATACTCTCTTACTTTCTCGCAGCCGTTTGGTGCAAAAGGATGAAGCAGGGTTGCACATACCTTTACGCAGTAGAAGCAATCTGCTATTATCTGACTTCTAAGCTCGTCATTACCCTCTTTTTCAGCTGTTCTTATGTTGTTAACGTAATGCTTGTTGATCTCTCTTATATAGCTGTCAAGAGTATATGTGATACGATGGAAATCGTGGTTGTACATATGTCTTTCGTATTCGAGTATAGCATTTTTTGAAAGCTCTATGATCTTTGGGTCAACCTCATTTGCAGGAAGTTTTCCGCCGTAATACTCCTGAATGGTGTAAAAACAGCTTCGTACGATCCTGTTAAATACATTTGTAAGGAGGTTACCCTCTTTAAGTACCATATCCATACCCGGCTCGTTTTTAAGCTCAGGAAGAAGAGTCTTTGGCTTAAATCCTACGCTCTTGCTTGAAAGTCCAAGAGAAAGGAAATGCATACGAAGCTGCTCAGGTGAATACAGGCTGAGCAGATCTTCTGCCATAGGAGGCTTAACCTCACTGCTTGAACTTGCTTTCTTATCTCCAAAGAGGATGTGGCAGTTTGCTACAAGGTGAGGGAAATTAAAGCCTGAGATATCTTCAGGTACCTCGCCGTATTTGTATTTAAGAGCAACAGCCATCGCCATCTCTGCTATACCGTAAAAATAAATATTATCTTCACCGATAAACTGGTAAACCTTAGCATCTTCACTGTCCCACCAGTTCTTCCACTCATCCTCACTACAGCCTTTGCTCATAAGGTATGTCTTTGAAAATGAGATAGGTGCCCAAAGGCTCTCAGGCCATACCCAGAAAGTAAAGTCCTTCATATCTTCTTTGTCAGGTACAGGAACGCCCCATGCTGCATTACCTGAAAGTCTGAAAGGAACAAGTGTCTTACCGGTACGGTAGTTGATACCCTTTTCATCAAGTACTTTTCTTGCGGCGTCTCTGTCTGCAAGGTTATCAAATACAAAAGTAACAGAAGGTTTCTTCTCTTCTTCAAGATCGATAGTCTCATGAGCCGGAAATGCGGCGCGAAGAGCATCCATATCATCTACAAGCTTTTTCTGAACGTAAATATATGGAGGCTTTAAAAACTCATCGATAGTATTAAGCTGGTTCTTTCTGGTATTTGTCTCGCGGCGTAAAAAGTCAACCATCTTGCGCATAAGCTCTCTGCACTCATCAAGCTTAAAATACCAGTTTGAAACATATCTGATCTCAGGACGCTTGCCTGAAAGTGTACTTACAGGGTCGATAAGATCTGATGGCATATACTGATGGCCAAGGGAGCATTCATCTGCATAAGCATGCTCACTCTGGCAGCCTTCGATAGGGCATTTACCAACTACCTGACGACCGTTAAGGAACACACCCTTTTCTGTATCAAAGAACTGCGGAGTTGAAAGCTTTTCAAGCCAGCCGTTTTCATATAAGGTTTCAAAAACCCAGGCGCTAACCTCTTTGTGAACTTTTCCGGTCTCACCAAAAGCAGAAGCACCAAAAAGGTTAAGACCTATCTCATAGTCAAGAAGAGTCTGCTTTTGTGTATTGTGATTACCCATAACGTAATCTTCTATAGTTCCTTTAAAGCCTTCGGCAACAAGCTTTCTGTATGCTTCATCAATAGGAGAACCATAGCAGTCGGTACCTGATACAAACACAACATTTTCCTCGCCTATACGGTCGCGAAGGAATCTTGCGAAAGTGTCTGCATGTACAAACATACCGCCCACATGGCCAAAATGAAGTTTCTTGTTTCCGTAAGGCATACCTGCTGTAATAATTGCCCTTTTAGGAAAAACCGGTCTCTCGTCCGGTCTTATTCTTTTGTTGATCATAAAAACTACCTCGCTTTATATATGAAGGCCGTAAAATGGCTCCATAATCTTTTTACTTACGAAGAATAATAATAGCACAAAGCCGTTAAAATCGCAACGGAAAAGGTTATCTTGCAAGCATGAAGTAATAGTACATAAACCCTGCTCTTCTCTCCTTTTTCAGCACGTCAAGGATTGCGAAAATACAGTTTCTCATTTCTTTTACATCCGATAATGATACGCTTTCACCTGAATATATTACTCTTTCATATTTTTCAAGCACTTTTGCAACATCTTTTTTAAGCATGAGCTTTTTTTCACTGTCTGTATCCGTAAATATCCTATTCTTATATTCGCTTACGGTCTCACCCTTTTCTATATCCTGCCCAAGATATTTAAGGCCTTTAAGAAGGCGCCTGAAATTATCCTTAAGCTTTTCTTCATTTGTAAGACTTACATATCTTACCTTTTTTATAAATGAGTCAAGAGCAAGAAGTAAAAGTATAAATGCAAAGAACGCAATGATAACAAGCCACACAAGGCTGTAATCAAACCTTTTGATGCTTTCTGCCTCATCTTCTTCATAAAACTCGTTAAGGCCTTCAAGATCGCCGTATCTTTCAGGCATACCGGGCATATCAGGTAACAGCGGAACATTCACTCCGTAAGCTACGGGAGCGTTTGCTTTTTCAGCCTCCGTATCCCATTTTATATATAGCTTTTTACCCGGCGTTGGCTCAAAATTAAGCCAGCCTATTCCTTCAAAATATACTTCAGGCCATGCGTGCGCATCTTCAGATTTTACCGTAGCTTCACCGTTTTTTACATTTGCCATGTAGCCTTGCACATATCTTGCAGGAAGCCCTGCGGCTCTTGCCATAAGCACAAAAGCTGTAGCATAGTGCACGCAGTATCCTTTACGCTTATTAAACACAAAGTGATCAAGAAAGTCTGAAGGTGACTTAACATCTTCCGGCATATCCCCGGGATTTAAGCTGTATTCATAACCTGAAAGAAGGTTTTCTATGGCAGATGCCTTCTTTAAAGGCGTATCTGCCCCTTTTAAAAGTGCTTCAAGAAACTCCTCCATTCGCGGTGATATTTTGATCCTCTCATCTTCAAGATATGTTTTTTTAACATAGTCCTCATATTCAAGGAAACTCTCGTAAGACTGGGTGCCAAGGGTACTTCGCCCCTCAGCGGTAAGTATGGCGTCCCATTCTTCCCTGGTAGGATACTCCGCATTTTCTATAAGATTGGTAACCGCATCATTATACCTGTTAATTATCAAAAAGTCATAGTTGTAGGACTGCTTAGCGCTAAGATTATCGCTTTTTACCATGCCTTTATCATCTGTTGCAAGAAGCTCTGCAGGGCGAAGAAGTCTTACCATGGTTTTGGGGCTTACAAAAAGCCTGTCGTAATCATCTGTAAGGAAAGATACTTCTGCTCTGCTCATTTTAAAGTAATCGCTACTATGCTCAGGATTATTTTTAAGCAACGCAACCATGGTTATAACGGAATCCATATTCAGATCGTTTGCCTTTACTCCGTCGCAGCTCCAGTTTTTGCCGTCAAAATGATTAAAAACACGTCCGTTTAGATACTCTCTTGAAGTATATACCGTGTATTTTATGTCCATAATGCTTTTTGAATAGGCTTTTGGACGTCCGTTTACATTGTTTCCGTCTCCAAATCCAAAATAAAAACTGTCGGGGTCTGTATTATTTCCGCCTTGCAGCTCTCTTATGGTATCGTAGATCTTATCTTCAATAAGCCTGTAAGCGCGAATAACGGGCGACCAGTCTATAGGCTTGCTTGGTGCAGGCAAAACCGCAACAACAAGAGATGCCGTAATAATAAAAACACTTATAAACACCATGTGTTTTCCGGTATCCGTATCTCCCTCTTTTTTTGCTCGAAGCTGCACTTCTATGGCAATCATTGAAAAGACAAGATAAACACTGATAAACAGCATCGCTCTGCCAACTTTATAAACATCAAAAAGCTGAGGTATCAAAACTCCGATGGCAATGATCAAAACCAATATCCTGACCGCAAAAAAACGCTTAATCAAAAGTCCGGTTACAAAGCTTATCAAAGCACATATCAAAGCAAATACTATCTCAAGAAGGATATTCCATCCGCCTTCTTTTTTATAAAAATAGAAAAATACTCTTATTCCGGCAGCTAAAAATGTAAGTATGGCAGCGATCTTTATCCTTTTATCAGCCGCTTTTACCGCAGATATAAAAATGCATGCGCCTATTACAAGGCCAAAAAGCGCAGATTCTTTGATACCTGAATTTATTCCAAATAACTGCGATCTTATAAGAAGGAGCAAAACTCCTATTGGAAGCGAAAAGAGAAGGTCATAAATAAATCCTACCATCAGAGCACCTCCTTTAGATCCGCATTGGTGGCAACTCTGAAGTCGTTTTTGCTTTCTTTTATAATTTCATCTGTTACAAGATAATTAATGTATAAAACATTATTTTCTCTAAGCTGCTCGCAAAGGCTTTCGCTTTCCTTGCTCTTTTCATGCATGACAAAAAAGCATACCTTGGCGTCAAACAGGAAACGATCCTTTAAAAGCGCTTCGTATGTGTTTGAAAAAACGTAGTTTCTCTTAAAACCTATCTCTGAAAAGCTGTTATACACTCTTCCAAAATCATGCATGGTGGCAACAGCAACGTTATAAAGCTTGTCTGCATAAAACACTACATTGACCGGAATGTTCTTTTTAAGAAAAAACATGGCAAGTGCAAGAGTTGCCTCAATAGTTTTGTTTTCAAGAGGCAGATAATCATTTATATCACTGCTGTATCTTTTGGTATCCATGATAACATAGACACCCTGTTTTTCTTCACCGATGCGGTTTCTTACATAAAGATCCCCTGTCTTTGCAAAAGTCTTCCAGTTAATATCTTTAACAGGGTCACCCTGTATGTATTCTCTAAGTAAAACATCACGCTCGGTTTTGTTTATTTTAGAGTCTCTAAAGGTAATTGAAGTTATATCGCCGCTCTTAAGACCGTCAAGATAAATAATATTTGGCCTTACCGTAACTTCCGTCTGCTCTTTGTTTTCGTAGCGCAACTTAAAAAAGCCAAAAAAGTCTTCTATAATGACTTCTTTAACTCCGACTTTGTATATGCCTCTGTATTTGCACACTAAAACAGAACTCTTATAAAAGCCGCTACCCGGCATAAGTTCGTAGCAAAGATCACCGTCTGCGTCAGTGATGGTAGAAAAATCAGAATAAAGAACGATCTGAACCGATGCAAACGCAAAAAAGCTCTCATTTTGAAGAGAATAATAAAATTCCGAAGGGTGACCCGCTACCCTTGTCTTCCCTTCGACTTTTCCGTATATCTTAAAACTCATATATACGCAAATGAGGTAAATAAAGGAAACAAGTGGGAACATCAGCACAGCAAAATGAAAGCCGTATACAGCTCTTCCGCCGTAAACAGAAATGCCTGCTACAGACAGAATATAAAAAAACAGCCAGATTATCCTTTTTAAGCCTTTTTTCATGTTCTACTCCAAAGGAACCGGTGATGCTGAAACGATTCCTCTTATAATGGTATCCGTTTCTTCCCCTGCCACTTTTGCCTCTGCAGAAAGAAGCATCCTGTGATGAAGGGTGTTAACCGCCACTGCTTTAACATCATCAGGCATAACATAATCTCTTCCCGATATGTATGCTCTTCCCTGCGCTGCTTTTATGAGCATGAGAAATGCTCTTGGGCTTGCTCCGCCCGTAAACTTTTTCTCATTTCTAAGTCCTTCAATTATGTTTCTGATATATCTGAGGACATTATCGTTTACTTTAACCTTTGCCGCATCTTCCCTGATCTTTTTAATATCTTCCTTACTGCAGACTGCCTTTACCTTAGCCGGTTCCTTTCCTTCAAGCATATTTCTTGCCATAAGAAGTTCTTCCTCTTCTGTCGGAAAACCAAGGGAGATCTTCATCATAAACCTGTCAAGCTCAGCCTCAGGAAGAGGATATGTTCCAAGAAATTCAATAGGATTTTGCGTAGCTATTACCATAAAGGGATCCGGAAGAACATGGGTTTTTCCGTCTACCGTAACCTGACCTTCAGCCATAGCTTCAAGGAGTGCAGCCTGAGTCTTCGGAGAAGTCCTGTTTATCTCGTCTGCCAGGATTATCTCACGCATTACTGCGCCCTCGCTGTATTCAAATGTACGATTTTCGGGATTAAAAACAGAAGTGCCTGTAACATCACCCGGCATAGTGTCAGGTGTAAACTGGATACGGGAAAAGCTGCATCCGCAGGCCCCTGCAAGAGTCCTTGCAAGAGTTGTCTTTCCCATACCCGGTGCGTCTTCGATAAGCACATGTCCCCCTGCCGCAAGACAGGTAAGAAGGTTTATAACCGCATCCTCCTTACCCACAAAGAATTCACCGATCATACTCTTTAGTTTTTCTACCATACCCCAAACTTCTCCTTATTACATTTTATCTTTTGATTATCTTTTCCTGATTGTCACGGCTGACTTTCATGATGGTCTTAAAAAGTTCTTTTACCCCTTCTGCTTCGCTTGGCTCCACGCAAAGCGCCGCAACTGCGTTAAGTTTTTCTTCTTCTCTTTTTTCATCAAGAACAGGAAGATCATGTTCTTTTTTGAATCTTCCGATATTTCCTGTTATCTGAAGTCTTTCGTGGAAAAGCTTAACAAGCTGTTCGTCGATCTTATCAAGCTGTGCTCTGTAGTCTTTAAGTTCCGGCATGTTTAAATCTCCTTTTATTCTACGACCTTCGGAGTAAACTCATTTACTTCAAAATCCGAAAGGTCAAAATAATAAATTGTATTATCAAAGAAATCTCTGTAAAATACCCTGTTGCCAAGGATATGAATGGCGGTATAATTTCCTTCCGCTATAGTCCTTACCTCAGTCGAATACAGATTAAGCACTTCAATCCTTGAATTTGCTCCGTCATCAACCTGGTAGATAAGATACTGCTCATCAGGCGTCACATTATAGCAGGCACACCTGTTCCTTGTAAGTATGGTAGGGTTTGCACCGTATTTGTCAACTCTTGCGATTGCATAGTTATTTGATAAAGACATAAAGTAAAGAGAACCGCCCACAAGCGCAGGATTATAGCAGTTTCCTTCGTATATAAGCGTACTTGTTTTGCTTACAGGATCAAGCCTGTAAAGATAATGATTTCCTTCGGGTCCCGCATAATAAATGCCCTGTCCGTCAACACTGCCGGGGATAAGCGGCGAGTCAATGATCATCACGTCAAACTCAGCCCCAAGATCGGTGTGGTGAAGGGAAATGTTACCCTCATCGTAATAATTGTAATAAATATCATTTCCGTATAAAGTTGCCATGGAAACTGGCTCCTCGTAATACATCATGGTATTTCTGCCGCCTTTTCGGTTTACTCTGAAAAGACCGCTTGTAGTGTAGTCAAAAAGTGGCTTTGCACCGTCTCTAAGATAGTTCTGCCTAGCATACACAATATATTTTGTGGTGGCATTTATAAAGCCCGGTCTGTCATCCGTTATTTTTCTGAATTTTTTAAGAGTAGCTGAATCAACAGCATACATACATTCATTATCAAGAGGATTACAAAAATATATCTCTCCGTCATACTCACAAAAAATGCCGCCGTTATATAGGTTACAGGTGGTATTACCCGGAACCCCCGCAGTATTTGGCACAGTCCTGCTCATAAGCTTATTTGTACCCCAAAAGGCAATAATGCCGATAGCTATAAGAACCGCAGGAATATACTTAAAAAACTTTCCGTGTTTTTTCGGCGGTTTATCCAGTTCAAGATCCTTTAAAATGTTGTCATCTTTTGCCAATGTCATGCACCTTCTCCTGAATATATGTATACACTATAAGTTTAACATTTTTTAAGGTTTTTGTCTTGCCTTTTATTAAAATTATTTATCATATAGCTTAAGAATAATTAATTATGAATTTCAATAAGCGTCTTGACATTAAATACAAAAGATGTTATCTTGTGTGTGTGAAAAGTGAACAGTCAGTTGATCTCTGACGGGTAAACGTGGAAATGACCACGGTGAGATCTTCTGATATACAAACAGTCGACCGTCTGGGCAACATTTTTTCAAAAGTGTTGCTTTTTTTGTGCTTTAAAAAGCGCATTAAAAGCAACAACTCCTCAAAGAAAGAAGGATGAGAACATGACAGGCTGGACAGGATTTAAAGGCGGCGACTGGCAGGAACACATCAATGTCAGAGATTTTATTCAAAAAAACTACACTCCTTACGAAGGAAACGAAGATTTCCTTGCGTCTGCTACAGACCGTACAAAAGAACTTATGCATAAGCTTAACGGTCTTTTTGAGCTTGAGCAGAGATTCGGAGGAGTTCTTGATATCGATACTCAGCACGTAACTTCTCTTTTAAATTATAACCCGGGTTATCTTGATAAAGACAAAGAAATAATCGTAGGTCTTCAGACAGACAGACCTCTTCGCAGAGGCGTAAACCCATTCGGCGGCCTCAACATGACAAGAAAAGCCTGCGAAGCCTACGGCTACAAGCTTTCAGAAAAGGTCGAAGAAGAATTTTTATACCGTACCACCCACAACGACGGCGTATTCAGAGTTTACTCAGATGAAATAAGAAAAGCAAGACATGTGGGCATAATAACAGGTCTTCCCGATGCCTACGGAAGAGGCCGCATTATCGGAGATTACAGACGTGTGGCTCTTTACGGTATCGACAGACTTATAGAAGAAAAGAAAAAGGATAAGGCAGAGCTTTCAAGCAAGGTTCCTGATGCAGAGACCATAAGACGCCTTGAAGAGCTCTTTCAGCAGATCAACTTCCTTGGCAAGCTTAAAGATATGGCTAAGATGTACGGTTTTGATATCAGCCTTCCTGCCACAGATTCAAAGGAAGCTGTACAGTGGTTGTACTTTGCCTACCTTGCTGCCATCAAGGAGCAAAACGGCGCTGCCATGAGCCTTGGAAGAGTTTCTACCTTCCTTGATATTTATTTTGAACGTGACCTTAAGGCAGGAAAATATACAGAAAGCGAGCTTCAGGAGATTCTTGATGATTTTGTTATGAAGCTTCGTATGGCAAGACATCTTCGTACCCCTGAGTACAATGAGCTTTTTGCAGGTGACCCGATGTGGATCACAGAAAGCATCGGAGGTATGGGAGAAGACGGAAGAACTCTTGTAACAAAAAACTCCTTCCGTATCCTTAATACCCTTTATACTCTTGGTTCTTCAGCAGAGCCAAACCTTACGGTACTTTACAGCAAAGACCTTCCTGCCGCTTTTAAAAGATTTGTGGCAAAGGTTTCCTGCGATACAGATGCGATCCAGTATGAAAATGATGATCTTATGCGTCCTATTTATGGTGATGATTACGGTATTGCATGCTGCGTTTCAGCAATGCGCCTTGGAAAAGACATGCAGTTTTTCGGAGCCAGAGCAAATCTTGCAAAGCTCCTTCTTATGAGCCTTAACGGCGGCATGGATGAAAGATATGATATGCAGGTAGGCCCGCAGATGCCTGTATACGAGGGAGAGTATCTTGAATATGATAAAGTAATGGAACGCATGGACTACTACCGCGACTGGCTTGCAAAGACCTACGTATCTGCCATGAACATGATCCACTATATGCATGACAAATATGCATACGAGAAGACCCAGATGGCTCTTCACGACACCGATGTACACAGATATATGGCTTTTGGCGTTGCAGGTCTTTCCGTTCTTGCAGACTCACTTTCAGCAATTAAATATGCAAAGGTTAAAGTGGTTAAAGACCCTGAGACAGGTCTTATCAAAGACTTTGTTACAGAAGGCGATTTTCCAAAATACGGCAATGACGACGACAGAGTGGATCTTCTTGCAAAAGAGCAGACAGAAAAATTCATTACTGCTCTTCGCAAGATCCCTACCTACAGAAATGCTGAGCATACGCTCTCCATTCTTACTATTACCTCAAATGTTATGTACGGCAAAAAAACAGGCAATACTCCTGACGGAAGAAAAGCCGGCGAGCCTTTTGCTCCGGGTGCAAACCCAATGCACGGCCGCGATACAAACGGCGCTCTTGCAAGCCTTAATTCAGTAGCCAAACTTTCTTACGATACATGCCGTGACGGTATCAGCAATACCTTTTCTATCGTACCTGATGCTCTTGGCCACAGCGACGAAGAAAGATATACAAACCTTGTTTCCATACTTGACGGATATTTTGCTAAAAAAGCTCATCACATCAATGTAAATGTCCTTAACCGCGATACTCTCATTGATGCCATGAACCACCCTGAAAAATACCCTACTCTTACCATAAGAGTATCAGGCTACGCGGTTATGTTTAACAAGCTCACTTTAGAGCAGAAAAAGGAAGTAATATCAAGAACGTTCCATGAAGCTATTTAACAATTTTCTTCATAAATGCTTTTTGCGCATAGAAAGGAGGCAGTCATGAAAGGATACGTACATTCATTTCAAAGTATGGGCGCTGTAGATGGCCCGGGGATCCGTTTTGTGGTATTTTTACAGGGCTGCCCTCTTCGCTGCGCATTCTGCCACAACCCTGACTCTTGGCACAAGGAACAGGGGCAGCTGTTTGAAGCCTCAGAGATTATAGATAAAGTAAAACGCTATACAGAGTATTTTGGCAAAGAAGGCGGTATAACTCTTAGCGGCGGTGAGCCTTTAATGCAGCCTGAGTTTGCCGCTGAAATATTCAGGCTTGCAAAAGAAGCAGGGATCAACACCTGTCTTGACACCTCGGGTAATTTCCTTGGAAATGTACCGGAAGACTCTGTTAAGACTCTTCTTTCTTATACCGACCTTGTTATCTCTGACATTAAACATGCAGATAAAAAGGCTTTCAAGGAATTAACCCTTGGAAGCCTTGAAAAAACAAAAACATTTTTAAAACTGACTGAGGAAATGAATATTCCTCTTTGGATACGCCACGTGGTGGTACCCGGTATAACAGACGGTACACGCGAGGTACTTGAAATGGCAGGAATCGCAAAGAAGTTTAAAAACCTTAAAAAGATCGAACTTTTGCCATTTCATAAAATGTGCGAATCAAAATATGAGCAGCTTGGTATCACATTTTCACTTAAAGATACCCCGGAGTGCAGCAAGGAAAAAATACAAGTTCTGACAAGCCTTATTGCTGCCTACTAAACTCTTCAATCTGATCTGCAACTATACTCATAAGTCTGGTCCTGGCTTCTACGCCGGCCCAGGCGATATGAGGAGTTATTATAAGTCTTACGGAGTCTTTGATCCTTCGAAGCGGATTATCTTCTGCCATCGGTTCTTTTGTAAGCACGTCAAGACCTGCGCCTGCAATCTTACCATCTTCAATGGCATCTGCAAGAGCTGCCTCATCAACTATCGGTCCTCTTCCAACATTTATAAAAAGTGCGGTGTTCTTCATCTTATCAAAAGCCTCGGCATCCATAAGACCTTCAGTATCACTGTTAAGCGGTGCATGAACCGAAATGATATCAGATTCTCTAAGAAGCGTATCAAAATCCACTTCTTTGTAATCAGGGTTATGATTTTTACCTGAAGTTGAATAATAAATAACATTACAGCCAAAAGCCTTTGCAAGACCCGCTACTCTTCTTCCTATCTCGCCAAGACCTATGATACCCCAGGTCTTACCGTTTATCTCATGAAATACGTTTGTAAAATGGGTAAACTGCATGTCATTTACATATTTTTCGCTCTTAACGTACTCGTCGTAATACGGAAGCTTTTCTATAAGCCAGAAAAGAAGGGCAAAGGTGTGCTGTGCAACGGTTTCTGTTGAATATCCAGCCACATTGCGCCACTCAATGCCGCGTCTGTAAAGGAACTCCTTGTCAAGGTTATTGGTACCTGTTGCGGTAACGCAGACAAGCTTAAGGCTTGCAGCATCGCCAACGGTCTTTTCGTTTATCATCATCTTATTTGTGACGACAACGTCAGCGTCAGCTACTCTTCCCGCTATCTCATCTTCTTTGGTGTAATCATACATTGTTACTTCGCCAAGATCGTAAAATCTGCCATAATCAAGGTCTTTTCCCATTGAAGCAACATCAAGAAAAACTATCTTCATATAAACATCTCCCTAATAATTATTATCTACCATATTTTAGCACAAAAACACCCAAAAGCAAGGCTTTGGGTGTTTTTTACATATGTACCAGACTTTTTCTATTTGTTTAACATTTCAAGTGCTTCTTCGAAGGTTACCGGTTCTGCGAATCTTTCAGGCCACATCATCTCGTTATAGTATTTGACGGTGGTTTCTGCATCCATGTAATCATTATCAAAGGTTGAGTTGGTGCCTTCAGGTATGAATACCTTATACCCTCTTTCAAATGCAGACCTAATAGAGGAGTCGATGCAAAAGTTGGTCTGAAGACCGACTATCATAAGGTCCTTGTCACCCTTCCCTGAAAGATAATCCGAAAGCTCCTTATTTCCAAAGCAGCTGTTTATGGTCTTAACAAAGATCTTCTCGCCTTCATTTGGCTTTACAAGATCTGCTATCTCAAAGTCCTCGTCCCCAACCGAAAATCCGGAACCAGGACCGTCATCATGCTGTACATATATAACCTCAACACCGTTTTTCCTTGCGGCATCAATTATTTTTGGGACTCTGTCCGTAAAGGTCTCAAAGCCGTAAAGTTCTTCGTCTGTAATACCCTTTTGAATATCAATAACAAGTAATGTCATGTTAACTCCTCCTTTTTTACATATGTCATATTACTTAATGATCTTAAAGCGAAATTCTCTCTTAAGCCCGGCGTATTTTCCCTTTCCTTTTACGATCATTCTTGCAAATGTTTCGTAATACTCATTACTATAGGACACATACGTATTATTCTGATAGGTGAGCGTATAATCCTTTCCTTCTTTTAGCTTTTCGCCCTTAAATTTAACAGTAAGCTTTGGCTTAACCTGTTTTCCGGTATATTTGTGCTCATATTTGTATGAAAAGCTTAGGTTTGACCTCTTCTCTACATTCAGCTTATATACTGTTATAACTCCCTTTTTGTTATCTTTAGCTTCGCCTGTTGCCCAATACACACAACCATTACTGTAAATAATATCCTCATTTGCATTGAGCAAATAACCTATCTCGGTTTCCTTAAGAATTACCTCACCTTCAGGTGTTACAACAGTGACGTAAACTAATCTTTCGTTGTTTGTACTTATTTGTCTTGAATAAGTAATAACGATGTTTCCATCGTCCGTAAGTGCCGCATTGCAGCCACATATACGTTTTTCAGAGTCTTTTGTCAGCCATATGATGCCGTTATCGCCGTACCTGTTGTCGCCGTTTACAGTCATCCTTACTTCACCTTTGCTGACATTATAGGAAAGATATTTATCAATTATCTGTATAAACAGTTCCGAATCTTTACCTTCCACTGTATCCCTTGGAGCATAGCCCACGAGTGCAAAGCCTTGCGGAAGTTCAAGTACGTTGCCGATTCCGGCAGAGGTCCAGTATCCTCTTAAATTTTTAACGTGAAAAGGTTCATAGCGTTTTTCCCCGGAATACTCCATCATAAATCCCGGCGTTCCTGTATTAAGATCAGCAAAAAGCCATTTTCCCTCACTTGTTTTTAAAACACGCTGATCACATGAAATAGATGAAAACGTATAGTAATCATAGATTCTGCTCATGTCGGCTGTTTTAAATGCATATACACCAGATGTTTGGTACGTCCAAGAACTTCCTTCCGGGTAACTGTTTAGCGCCTGACCAAAGTAACAAACAAGCTCTCCGTCTTTAGCACACATTGCAAAATTACCGCCGGTGACCCCAAGCGTAGCATGGTTTCCGTGATACGGATCATCAGGATCGTCAGTTATCTTATACATGTAGATGCCGACTTCTTTACCGTTGTGATCGTACTTTGCCACTCCGAAGGTATACTCTCCCTTTGGCTCGTCAAAAGCCACGTAATAGTTTCCATCCTCATCAACAGTGGCACCTACCGCGTATTTAAGATGCTTTGCAAGCTTGAGCTCATCTTTTTTCTTAAGATTGCTTCCTTTAAGCCTTATGAGTCTTACATAATCTTTTTCTGCATAAACAAGCGTAAAAGTTCCGTCTGGTTCAATAAAATAGCTAAGGGGAGAATGCGTGAACGAGTCTCCGTCGTTATATTCGTGGGTATAATAGTTTAACAGGTTATAATCATCGGAATCCTCGCTTTTAACCTTAAAACTATAGGTGTCTGCATGAAGAGCCTTTGCTTTCTTCTTATTTGCAGCCAAGGCACTTGTAGGCGTAAATGACGTAAAAAGAAACGTAAGCGCAGCCAATACACATATTATTTTTTTCATTCCGATCCTCCTTTTACATATGCCCCAGGTATAAATATGTACCAGGTACCTGTGTCATATTTTTACATATGTACCTGGTACATATGTCATTTGATCAGATACTTTTCAAATGCTTTCCTGTAGTCAAGGTGAACATTCCTAAAAAACAGGACTAGCCATACAATATAAGTTGGAATAGCTAAAAAAGGACTTAAAAACAAGCTTAAAAGTGCCCCTGCAAGCATTACTGCTGTCCAGATAAAGCATTGGTTTCTCATATCTCGTGAGATTGCCGCCTTGTCATAATTGTCCTGCTCTTCTTTTCTAATTGAGTTAAACCCTGAGATCCAGACAGCTGCTTTTTCTTTAAATATTGCAAAAAGCACGCCCATGATCAAAAAAGGTATCACTAAGATCGCACACATTGTAAATCCTATATTCATCTTTTTCCCTCCTGCTTTACAAAGCCATGACTTCTCTAGGCTTTCCAAACACTTTTGCTTATATCGTATGTTCCATCGTGATATGCTCCTTCTCCTGTAAAGAAGGTCTCAAAGCCGCATTTTTCAAGCACTCTTCCTGAAGCAACATTCTCCAAGAGGCGAATGCCATACACTTCAGAAACGCCAACCTTCTTTGCCATAACAGGAAGAAACGCCTTTACAGCTTCAGTGGCATAACCTTTTCCTGTGTAGACTTTTGCCACATGATAGCCGATTTCCCATTTGCCTTCGCCAATAGGAACAAGCTGAACATACCCGATATTGTAATTACCTTCTTTTGTTATAAGCGCATAAACAAGCGGGCCCTCTGCTTCCTTGTACTGAGACATAAGAAACTCTATGGTCTCTTTTGCATCTTCAAGCGTTTCAAACACTTCATCAGGCACGAATCTTCTAATGTCTTCGTCAAGAGAATTCTTATGAACATCCATTGCCATGTCCATTGTCATCTCGGTAATAATAAGTCTTTCAGTCTCAAGTAATTTGTTCATTTTTACACCTCATTTTTACATATGTACCTGGTACATATGTCATAATACAAATCCCAGATTTCCATCTTAAAGCCTCCATAACAAATTAATGTACCAGGTGCATATGTTATGTTTTACCATCGATCCATATTTTTCTTAAACTTTGACGTATAAGATTCTTTAAGTTCCTCAGGTGAGATATCATAGCAAAGCAAAACATCGTTGTAAAACATGAGCACATCAGCCATTTCTTCGATCAGGTGCTCGCGTTCCTTATGATCTTTTTTGCAGGACTCAGGTCCATACTTTTTAACGATGTCTATTACTTCCCCTACTTCACCTATCATCCATAAAAGCTTGTTTTTTCCAACTTCAGGTGAAATTCCTTCCCACCTGTCCTTGTACTTTTCCTGAAGCTTTCTTTGCATGTCTAGCATTTCACTGATGCCAAAATCAGACATTTTCATTTCCTCCACTGAAAGGCAACTCTTGGTTCCCCGTTTTCAAGATAAATAATTCCGCAGCGAGCAAAGCCCTGCTTAGAGAGTGCTCCCTGCATAACTTTGTTGTCATGATGCGTATCTATACGGATGTTGTCTGCAAACTGCATGGCGTATTCCTTTGCCGTCTGCAAAATACCGCGAACCTTTCCGTCTCCTGCAATTCTGTGGATAGTGACATACTCTTCATCATTAAGCCACTTTCCATCTTCTATATAGCTGTAGGTCGGATCCTTCCCCGTAAGGAAGGCAAATACGCCGTGTATTTCCTCTCCCTCACAGATCACATGACAAATACCATTTTCTATATCATCTTTTATAAGCTCCGCCGTTGGATGAGTATTTCTCCACTGGTTAGGATTTCCTGTGCTTTTCATAAAGCCTCTTGCATACTCGTATATTCCCATAACAGTTTCAAAATCTGAAGGCTCCGCCTTTCTAACTGTAAGCATCAATATTTCCTCCTCTAAGCCCAGGTAACAGGATTACCTTTTCTCTCAAGTGGAGTTCTGTTTGGAAGACCTGTATCTGCAAAACCAAGAACAAGACCGCCTGTTATAGTCTCGTCGTCTCCAAGACCGTACCCACGCATAAATTCTCTTATATTGCCGTTTTCATCAAGCCAATGAAGCTGATTAATCCAGCATGAACCAAGGTCAAGAGCATTTGCTGCGATCATCATATTTTCAAGCGCACAAGCGCTATCTGCAAGGGCATTTACATAACCCTTTTTATTTGCAGTAACTATAAAAACCGGTGCACCGTAATGGAATACGTAGTTTGCGGTCTTTGCAGCATTTATGGAGTTGCGCAAAGATACATAAGTATCCGGCCCTGCCGTCATTTTTGCAAATTCGCCCTTAACAAGTTCAGCCATTTTTGTAAGAACATCTTTGTCCGTAAAAACTATAAAGTGCGTATTCTGGCTGTTAGAGCCGCTTGGAGCATGTCTGCCGGCTTCAATAACCTTTTCAATGAGGTCTCTTTCCGGTATCTCATCCTTAAACTTTCTTGTACTTCTTCTAGTTAAAACTGCTTCTAAAGCTTCCATAGCTAAATCCCCCTTTATATTTTTTACATATGTACCAGGTACATATGTCATTTTCATTCCCCGTTTTCAAGATATATTATTCCTCAGCGCTTAAAGTCCTGCTTATTTTCAAATGCTTTTTCTGTAACTTTCAATAAACTTTCTTTTTCCGTTAATGCTTTCGTACACTCTTATCTCACAGTTGTACGGCTTTGGGCGCCACTTAATACCGTTTTTGCGGTTTTCAAGATAACCGCAAAGAGCGCGGATTATGCCGCCGTGACAGACCACAAGAACATTTTCATAAGGCATTTTTTCAAGTTCCGATAAAAAAGAACTGCTTCGCTCTACCATACTCTTAATGCCCTCTACTCCTTTGTTCTTTGGCTCCGGAATAAGCTCCGGCAATAACCAGTAAGCCGTCATGGCAAAACCAAGATGCGCATAAGGCAAAAGCTCATACTCACCAAAATCAACTTCTATAATGCGTTCGTCTTTTATAACTTCGTTTTTATCTACGGATCCTATAATAGAGGCCGTTGTAACGGCTCTGTCGAGCGGGCTTGCATAAACAGCATCAAATTTAATATCCTTAACAAATTCCCGCGCTGCCATTGCCTGCTTTATACCGGTTTCATTAAGAGGTTCATCTGTAAGCCCCTGCATCAGTTTATCTTTGTTATATCTGGTTTGTCCATGTCTTGTTAGATATATTTTCATGAAACGGGCCTCCTGTGAATAAAATGGAGATGAACTCTGACAGTTCATCTCCGTTAAGTTTAGCATACTCTGTTGCTAATATCTACTTGATTTAAATATAATTTTCATATTGTCAAGTCTTTAAGCCCTACTGCATTCGGGTCATACTCCAAGATATCACCCGGCTGGCAGTTTAGTGTATCGCATATGGCTTCTAAAGTAGAGAAGCGAATAGCGCTTATCTTACCGGTTTTGATCTTTGAAAGGTTAACATTTGTAACCCCGACCTTTTCCGAAAGCTCATTTAAACTCATTTTTCGATCCGCCATAACGCGGTCGAGTCTTAATATTATCTTACCCATAGGCGCCTCCTATAATGTCTCGTCTTCATTCTTCTGAAGTTCCATACCATAATCGAGGATGCAGTATACACACCAGAAAGATAGTCCGACCATTACAGCGATTCCAAGAGATTTAGCTAAAGTAAGTATAGTTACAAGTATTCCTGCAATCTTTACTTTATTAAGTACATTTTCATTAAAAGGTGTCTCACTGTTTTCAATTGTCGTAAATACATTTTTAAGGATCATGACGCTGGCAAGAGCAAATCCGCAAACGACTGCGCCTGCAAAGCAGTTGATAGCAGCTCTTAAAAACGGATTGTTTATCGGCAGATCATCTACGAAATCAAAGCCACCTTTACCCATGTCATCTAAACCGACTACTCCGTGTACTGTAACATCTTTGCCAAAGATGGAAATAGTAGTGCCGCCATCTGTTTGAATGCATGCTGCACTGATACCACCAACAACGCAAAGGACGATTCCTACTATAAGGATTACCTTTATAACGTTAAGAATGTTAGCTGTAATGTGAGATGCCTTTTTGATGTTTTCGATTTTTTTGTTTCCCATGATAAATACTTCCTTTCTTTAAACATTAACTATTTATCGTTTATCGATAAGCAAAGTATAATACACTGAAAAACGTTTGTCAACTATTTTTTAATGTTTTTCGATAAAAATTTATTTACAAATAAAAAAAACCGGTACATATGTAAAGCTAAACCGGACGCCTGTATATTACAAACGTCCGGTTATTTTGTGTTATTTATTCAGTAACAGGCCACTTCTTTTTAAAATCTTCAAAAGCTTTTGAATCTCTTACAAATTGATAATCATCTTCATTGTAGACCTGTTTTATCAAAGTATCTCTCATATTTGAAAACATTCCGGAACCGGCTTCATTAAATTTCACATGTTCATACAGGCTTGATCTTGTGAAATCAAGAAGGGTGTCAGTATTTGATATTAAAATGTCGAGTAGCTCTAAAGTTTTCTTCGCATCTTTGGTCGCTACGGCATAATCAAGCATTCCGGAATTCTCATGATAAACGCCCATTTCAAACAGTTTTGCAAGAGCACTCTCCTTTTCAAGAGCTTCTTTTGCCTTTTTATGGTCGTCTTTTTTCATGGCAACCATATATATCTGGTGCAGTCCTGTAGCAAGGCACCTGTAATCCACAACCAGAAGCTCCTCAAGCAGTTTATAGGCATCATCATATTTTCCCCTGCCATAACAGATCATAGCAAGTTTTCTTTTTCTTTCAGGGTCATCCGGCAAATAACGATCAAGACATTTTTCTGCTTCATCATACATCTCATTACTGATGTAGAGCGCGTAAACTCCGTCTGTCGCCTGTTTTACGATTTTTTCATCCTTACTCTCTGAAATGAGTTTTTCAAAAGTTTCTCTGACCCAGCAGACATACTTATCTCTTTCCTCGGCTTTCATTAGCAGAGTCTGAGTGTAGAGTATCATAGCAAGGTTAAGGATAAGATAATCTGCATTTGGATACTCTCTGACCATTTCATTGATTTTTGAAAAAACTGTCTCTATAGGATCTTTGACCATCATACCGTATATTTCAGATATTTTGGCATTAACCTCTGCCTCAGACAGGTTTTCCTTAAATGAGAGCAATTCATCAAGGGAAATGTGCAAAAGTCTTGCAATAGGTGCAAGAAGTGTAATATCAGGCATCGAAGCGCCACTTTCCCATTTGTTTACAGCAGGAGCGCTGACCCCAAGCCTTGCTGCCATTTCTTCCTGAGTAAGATTATTCTCTTTTCTGTATTTTCTGATAACATCATTAAGCTTCATTATATGTACCTCCGTTTTATTATTAACCGGTTATGAGCTTATTATAATCTTCATCAGAAATAAATGGTAGTGAATCGGTGTTAACTTATGGTTTATTTTTTTAACCGTTGTTTATTTTTCAGTTACAACCTGGAAGATGTAGAACTTAAGATAATAGCTCTCATCTGATGACCAGGCGATAGGGTGATCGGGAGCCTGGGTGCGGAACTCAACCTGGCGAAGGCGAACATGCGCATCCCTTGAGGCCTTGCGAATAGTGTCTGCAAAAAGTTCCGGATCCATAAAGTGAGAACAGCTTGCGCTGATAAGGAAACCTCCGTCCTTTACAAGGCGCATACCGCGAAGATTTATCTCCTTGTAGCCTGTTACGGCCTTCTTAATGGAAGCCCTTGACTTTGTAAATGCAGGTGGGTCAAGGATAACTACGTCAAATTTCTTTCCTTCCTCTTCAAGCTTTGGCAAAAGCTCAAAAACATCCCAGACCTCACAGGTCATTTTATCTTCAAGTCCGTTTAATCTGACATTTTCTTTAGCCTGCTCAATGGCAAGTTCTGAAGCATCAACGGAAAGAACGCTGCCTGCCCCTGCCTTTGCCGCGTTAAGGCCAAAAGATCCTGTATGTGTAAAACAGTCAAGCACGCTGCTTTCAGGTCTCATAAGCTTCCAGATAGCTTTTCTATTGTATTTCTGATCAAGGAAAAAGCCTGTCTTCTGTCCGTCTTTAACGTCAACTATGTATTTAATTCCGTTTTCAACTATCTGCACATTTGTATCAAACTCAGGCCCGATAAAGCCCTTTACCTTTGGCATACCCTCAAGGTCGCGCTCTTTAGCTTCGCTTCTTTCGTAAATTCCGCGAATACTTATGCCGTCTTCAAGAAGCACCTCTTTAATGCACTCAAGGATAGTTCCTTTAAGTCTATCGATACCAAGCGCCAAAGACTCCACCACAAGCACATCGTTAAACTTATCTACGGTTAGCCCCGGAAGATAATCGGCCTCGCCGAAAATAAGGCGTAGCGATCCTCCCGCCGAAGTGTCACAAGGCTCCATAACCTTTTTTCTGTATTCCCACGCGTTACGGACACGCATCTTAAGGAAGTCTTTATCTATCTCTACGCCGTGTTTCACGCCGTCTTCGTCTGCGAATCTATCGCGGCTCATAAGTCTTATACGTATCTTTGAGTTACGGTTAATAAAGCCGCAGCCTACAAAATTACCCTCAAAGGTTTCGATATCAACTATATCTCCGTCATTAAACTCACCGTTTATCTTTGCTATCTCATTATCAAATATCCAGGCTCCGCCGGCCTTTACGGTGCGGCCTTCGCCTTTTTTAAGTGTAACTCTTGCTCTCAATTTAATTCTCCGATTCTTCTGTATCGTCTGTTCCTACTACTGCTTTTTCTCTCTTATAACATACAAACTGCAGCCCGCTCATAAGACCGCCGTACAGCTTCATAAAGAGGTTCCTTGAGAAAAGCCATGTTAGAAATGCCGAATAAACTATGGTAAATACAAAAAACAGCGCTGTCTGCCCTTCAAGGAACTCAGATCTTGCCACCCATTTAACAGCAAAAAGGTGGAAAACATATACGCTTACGGAATTCATACCAATCTTTGAAAGGAAGCATTTCTTTCTGGTAGTAATAATAACAAGTGTCATAATAAAGATGCAGGCCACAAGATAAATGATAAGTCTCATCATCATCTGTTTAACTTTCTTCCTGTCATCATAAGGATATCTGAAATGCAGTACTTCTTTTTTTATGATCTTATTCTCACAGGCATAAACACTGTAAAAACATGCAAGTGATATAACTACCCAGCCAATCCACTTTGGCACTTTACGAAGCTTTTCAATGTACTCCGGCTTAAACCAAAGACCAAGAGCAAAGAAGAAAAGATATCCAAAGGTACGGCCAAATGACATCTTAAGCCCAAAATCAGGGAAAAACGGGATAAAAAGGCCGATGGCAAGAGCCACAGGTACGCTGAATCTAAACTTCTTAATATCTCCTGCAAGTACTTTGTAAATAAAGGCTGTTACAAGGAACCACAGACCGTATCTTGGTTTTGTGATACGGAAATAGTCAAAGAACACCATATACTCGTTTGTCTGAAGGTAAACAAAATAATCAATGATACCCATTAACAGATCAAAAAAGACATAAGGCATAAGGAACTTTCTTACTGCATTTTCAGCGCCCTTTTGAGTATTCTTTGAAAAATAACCGAGGGCAAAGATAAATGCAGGCATGTGGAACATTTTGATAACGTAATATACGTCTTTCATCCACATGGCTTCCCCAAGTCTTTCATTAAGCATATGTCCAACAATAACAAGAAAAATAAGGATTCCTCTGATGTTATCAAGAAGCAGATCTCTTTCTTTTGTAGTAGTCATTTCCATCCCAAAATCTCCCTTTAAAATATGTCATTACACGCAAAAAGCAGGCAAGCCTGCTTTCTTTGCGAAATCTATTATTCTGCCTGTTTTTCCGTCTCATTTGAAGACTTTGTATCTTCACCTTCAGAATCTTCAGTAGTTTCTTCAGGCTCATCTACAACCACCTTTATCTTATCGACTCTGTTGATATCGATAGCGGTAACCGTAAATGTAAATTTGCCGTCTTTTATAGACTGTCCTTCCTGCGGAAGTGCGCCTATAAGATTTATAACGTAACC
>JAEEOQ010000036.1 GCA_016284355.1 Lachnospiraceae bacterium | reverse complement strand
CCTCAGGTAGTAAAGGGCCTTGAAGGTGACACTAAAAAGATAAAATCATCAATAGCCCTTGGAACAGGTATAAATACAGGACTTATAATACTCATTACATTTAAGACCCTCTTTGCCTGTGGAAGTAACGTAACAGGAGACGGAGCACTTGTAGATCTTTCAGCAAAACTTGGAGGCTGGGTAGGAATAATCGGCTTTATCTTCTCGCTTCTTGCACTTTCCACATCTTTCTGGGCAAACACCCTTAACCTTAGAGATGTAATGCATGAGCAGACAAAACTTGGCCTTAAGTTAAGCTACTTAATCACATCCTTACCTTGCCTTGTGATCGCACTGTTCGGCCTGTCAAACTTTGTTGGCTTTACAAGAATAGCAGGCATCATTCAGATACTTACAGGCATCGGCATCATCGTAGCCTATAACCGATCGCGCAAACGAAACGCCGACTCTGTAATATGCGGTGCCTTCGGAAAATTACCGTTTCAGATAATCGTCTGTGTAAGTTCTGTATTGGCCACACTAGGCGCCCTGGCAAAGGTAGTATAACCAGCGACCGCGCCAGGTATTTCTGCTCATGAAGAGCTTTTTATTAAGTCCGATGTCACTAAACTCAAACTTCACTTCGCTCGTTTTCGTTAAGTGTCCCTGTATGAATAACTCTAGGTTCAAACAGCGCTTCGCTTGTTTTCACTAAGAGTTATGGCAGCTCCTGCCCCGTGCGTATGGCATACTCAGAGAGCCGGCGGTAACGCCCGTAGCGCACTACTAGGCTCAGAAATCTTCGCCAAGGGTGCGCTATGCCTCGCACGTAAGCCTCGTGAATCACTCGGCAAGTGCTCATGGCGAGGTCGAGAGGGGTTAACTTGCCTTAAGAAAAAGGGATGAAGAGAGAAAAATGCCGCCCGGCAGGGAGCGTCACTTAGCCCTTCATCCCTTGACTTAAGTCTTACTACCCCAGGTTCATAACCCTTAGAGCTATATTAAAGTAGATCAGCACTGAGCAGGCATCCACGATGGTAGTGATCAGCGGACTTGCCATAAGTGCCGGGTCAAGTTTAAGTTTCTTTGCAAGCATAGGAAGTGCACATCCTAAGATCTTTGCGATAAATACTACGCAAACAAGTGTAGCTGCGATAACAATTGAAAGACCAACGTTCTTGTACTGCACATAAATACGAAGCGCATTTACGGGAGCAAGGACGCAGGCTACAAGTACAGCTACTCTGGATTCCTTCCAGACTGCCTTTAAGAAGTCCTTTGTGGTGATCTCATCAAGTGCAAGACCACGAATGATAAGAGTTGAAGCCTGGCTTCCGCAGTTACCGCCGGTATCCATAAGCATCGGGATAAAGGCCACAAGAAGTGGAACCGATGCAAAGGCGTTTTCATAGTGAGTTATGATCATACCGGTTACTGTAGATGAAAGCATGAGTACAAGGAGCCATATAATACGGTTTTTGGCATGATCAAATACCGAAGTCTTAAAATAGGTGTCCTCAGAAGGGGTCATAGCAGCCATCTTTTCAAAGTCCTCGGTGTTCTCGTCCTGGAGGACATCGATAGCATCGTCGACTGTTACGATACCAACAAGTCTGCTTTCCGTATCAACTACAGGAAGTGTGCGGAAGTTGTATTTATCAAACATCTTCGCAACATACTCTTTATCATCAAGAGTGTTAACGTAAATTACATTCTTTTCCATGAGGTCGCCAACTCTTGTATGAGTTGAATTAAGGAGAAGGTCGCGCACCGTAACAAGACCGATAAGCTTTCTTGTCTCAGTGATAACGTAACAGGTGTAAATATCCTCCTTGTCCTCTCCTACCTCGCGTATCCTTGCAAAAGCATCCTTAACGATCATATCTTCCTTAAGGTACATATACTCGGTAGTCATAATGCTGCCGGCGCTGTCCTCAGGATATTTAAGGAGTTCATTGATCTCTTTACGGGTAGCAGGGTCTGACTGTTTTAAAACCCTGTTAATAAGGTTTGCAGGCATTTCCTCGATCATATCTACGGTATCATCCACGTACATCTCTTCGAGGACCTCTTTAAGCTCTTTATCCGTAAATGTACGGACAAGCATCTCCTGCATATCTGCATCCATCTCTGAAAATGTTTCTGCTGCCAGTTCTTTGGCAAGAAGCCTGAAAATAGGAAGTACCTTTTCTTCAGGAATTTCAGCGAGAAGACCTGCGATATCCGCGGGGTTCATGGAATCTATCCTTCGCTTTAGATCTGCATACCTGCGATCAGCAAGCATTTCAAGTATTTCTTCTTTGATGTTCTCTGATTCGTTCATGTCATTTTCCCCCTTGTATTTATTTTATTAAAGCGGATAATAGCCTTCTTCAAGTACTTCTATAAGCGCGCTGCCGCCTGTGGTCTCGTTGATCTTGGCCACAAAATCATCGTACTTTTCGGGAAGCAATACCGTTTCTATCTTAACATCTGCGGCGTATTCGCTTCCGGTCTCCAAAAGACCTTCTGTTTCAAACACGTACTTTATCCTGCCAATGCTGCCGTAATCTGTAGTAACAGCTACCTTTTTGGCAAACCTTAAGGTTCTTATGTCTGCCGCAGCTATGGCTTCTTTGGTGGCACCCTGATAGTTTCTTACAAGGCCGCCGGTTCCAAGAAGAGTACCGCCAAAGTATCTTGTTACCACCACACAGGCGTTATGTATGTTCTCATTTAAGAGGACATCAAGCATGGGGCGTCCTGCAGTGCCGCTTGGCTCGCCGTCATCCGAGGCCTTTTGGACCTCGTTTGCATCGCCGATCACATAAGCAAAGCAGTTATGCCTGGCATCATAATACTTCTTCCTGGTGTCTTTTATAAATGTAAGAGCTTCTTCTTCAGAAGAAACAGGCACGATATTACCGATGAATTTTGATTTTTTCTCTTCGGTAAAACCTGTTCCTCCTTCGCATATAACCTTATATTCGCTCATTATTCCTCGTCTGTATCGTTTTCTTCTTCGCCGCCTTCATAATAAACAACCTGCGGGCCGTCATCATCGGCGCTGCGGTGAATGTTACAAACACGATCTTCGTATTTTTTCGGAAGTATGTTCTTTGTATCTCTGGTCTTGTACTCTATAGTCACAGCCTCACCCTTTTCGTTGTTCTGGGTGATGGATTCTTCTTTGATGAGGTAAACCTTTTCTTTGACACGGTCCTCCGGACAAAACTCGCTTGCAGGGAGTTTTGAATCCTTACAGATACGTATCTTTACGTGACAATCACATTTTGCCGTAGGAACGGTTCCGACTGCAAAGTACTCTTCTGCTACGCAAGAACCGCCTTCAGCCTCAGAGCAAAGCCCCTCAACCGCAAGTTTACCGCATTTTGTACAGATGGTTGCTTTGGTAATGGTGTCAGGCACATCAAACTTAGCTGTTTCTTTGCCTTCATGGATCTGATCCATAATGGATTTCCAAATAGGCTGATGATACATAGAAAACCTGCTCTGATCTTTATTTGAATCAAAGCCTGCCCATACCGTACATGTGTAGTAAGGCGTAAAACCTGAGATCCAGACATCGTTATAATATGTGGAACTACCGGTCTTTGCGGCCTGGTCCATATCTCTGTTGGCAAGGCGTGCACCCGGCGCCGTAGCATCAGGCTTCTTTAATACGTCGCCCATAGCGCTCTTAAGAAGGAAAGAAGTAGATTCCTTCATAACCTGCTTTTTGATCGGCTCATTTTCAAGGATAACGTTGCCGTCATGATCAAGGACCTTGCTGTAAAAGCTTGGTGAAACATAAACACCGTTATTTGCTATAGCTCCAAATGCGGCTGTTGTTTCCACATTGGTAACACCATTTGTAAGGCCTCCAAGACCAACTGCCATGTTAACATCATCATCTACAAGAGTTGTAAAGCCGAGCTTGTAAAGGTAGTCAAATGATGTAGAAAGGCCGACCTTTTCAAGGATCTTAAGGGTAACTATGTTCATTGACTGGTAAATACCCTGCCTTGCGGTGGAAAGCCCTCTATATTCTTTACCCCACCAGTTTTCTACGAACTTGTCTGAGTTAGGGTATCTGTACGGGCTGTCATCTTCCACATGGGCAAGAGTATAACCTGCTGTATCTATAGCCGGAAGGTATGTGGAAAGCACCTTAAAGAGAGAACCCGGCTGTCTAACCGTATCTGTAGCTCTGTTAAGGGTAAGGTTTCCTGTCTTGTCTCCTCTTCCGCCCACAATAGCTTTAACCTCGCCGGTCTTCTGGTCCATAACGCACACAGAAACCTGAGGCTCTATAGTAAAGCTGTAATTTTCTCCGATTATCTTATCTGAAGAACCAACCACTGCGCTCTTAAATTCTTCGATATAAGGAAGCGCATCTTCCTGCTCTGCAAAGAGCATGTCTTCAAGGTTGAACATGTTCTTTATATGGCCTTCGGAGTAATTTGTAATGCTCTCATCTTCTTTTTGAACGGAAAGAGCATAGGTAAGCTGCCATTTTTCAGGAACATTTTTGTAAAAGTCTTCATTGGCAACGGCCTCATCACAGATCTTCTGGATAGCCATGTCCTGGTTTGTATAGATGGAAAGGCCGCCGGAATTAACAAGGTTATAAGCCTGGGTAGCAGTGTAGCCTTTCTTTTCCATAAGGTCTTCAACCACCTGATTGATGGTCTTGTCTACATAGTAGGAATAAATATATTTGCCGCTTGCGATAAACTCGTTATTAACAGCCTGAATACGGGCGTATACGTCATCAGCCGAAGCTTCGTCGTATTCTTCTTTTGTGATCATGCCCTGTTCAAGCATATTGTTAAGGATAGCACCTCTACGGCCTGCATTGTTTTCAGGGTAATTGATTGGGTTATTGTATACAGGGCTCTTTGTAATACCTGCAATTACCGCACACTCTGAAAGTGTAAGCTCGCTGACGTCTTTATTGAAATAACGCTGTGCCGCTGTCTGAACTCCAAGGGTGTTCTGACCAAGGTTAATGGTGTTAAGGTAATACTCAAGGATCTCATCTTTTGAAAATGCATGTTCAAGCTTGATCGCAAGAGCCTGTTCCTGAAGCTTACGCTCTATGGCCTGTACGGGAGTTGCCTCGTTTCCGCCTTCAAATACCTGGTTCTTTAAAAGCTGCTGGGTAATGGTACTTGCACCCTGAACCTTTTTACCTGAAAGAAGGCCTATAGCGCCTTTGATACCGGCTCTGAAGATACCTCTTATATCGATGCCGCCATGCTCATAAAAACGCTCATCTTCAATGGCAATAAATGCATTTTGAAGCTGCTTTGGGATCTCGTCAAGTTTCTTATAGATCCTGTTTGCACCGGCGCCTGAAAGTCTGTTAAGTTCGTTTCCTTCAGAATCGTATACCGTAGTGGAATAACCTGTAGGGACGACGTTGATGGTGCTGATGTCGGGAGCTTTGTCTACTATGGCTCTAAAGGCTCCCCAGGCGGCTGTGCAGCCCATAATGGCAATTGCAACGATGGCAACTATAAATATCCTAACAAGAGAAATACCTCCCATAGAGGCTACTTTCTTTTCGGTGGATTTTATTTCTTTTTGTTTCTTTGCTGTTCCGTATTTACTGTAATTCATTGTCTTCCTCCAAGGGTTTTCTACAAAAACCCAACATACATTATACCATAGGACAGCCCAAAATAAAAACACAAAAGTGTTAAATATGTGTTAAAGAAAACGGCCGGGATATTATCCCGGCCGTCTTCTTTAGAGGTTAATTATTTATAATAAGCCACGCCACTTTCAAATATGTGCTGGTCTTGCTCCCCGCAGATATTTATGGCAACAGACTTACCGATACGTTCTGAGTGCGCCATTTTTCCGAGCACTCTTCCGTCAGGACTTGTGATACCTTCAATAGCCGCATAAGAACCGTTGATGTTGTAATTTACGTCCATTGTAGGCTTGCCGTCGGCATCTACGTACCTTGTGGCAACCTGACCGTTTGCAAAAAGCTTATCAAGCCATTCTTTATTTGCAACAAATCTTCCCTCACCATGTGAAGCAGGTATAGAATAAACCTTTCCAAGCTCTGCTTTCATAAGCCATGGTGATTTGTTTGTAACAACCTTTGTATATACAGACTTGGACTGATGTCTGCCAATTGTGTTGGTAGTAAGAGTCGGGCTGTCTGCTGTGATATTAGTTATCTCGCCGTATGTAACAAGGCCAAGTTTAACTAGTGCCTGAAATCCGTTACAGATACCAAGTGCCAGACCGTCACGCTCTTTAAGAAGTCTGTTTACCGCCTCAGCGATCTCAGGGTTTCTGAAAGCGGATGCAATAAACTTAGCGGAACCGTCAGGCTCGTCTCCTGCAGAAAAACCGCCCGGGAACATGATCATCTGAGACTCATTTATAGCCTTCACATATTCTTTTACGGAAAGTTCGATGTCACTTGCGGTAAGGTTTCTAAATACTACGCTTACCACATCAGCTCCTGCCTTTTTAAAGGCTTTTGCGGAATCATACTCGCAGTTGGTACCCGGGAATACCGGTATAAATACCTTAGGTCTTGCGACTTTATTTTTAGCTGTATAAACAGTCTTTGCGTCAAATACTTTATCTTCGTATGGGCACTGCGCTTCTTCTGTCTTTGTAGGATAAACCTTTTCAAGGGTCTTTGTGTAGCACTCGTATGCCTCTTTAAGTGAAATGCATGCGCCTGCTGCCTTAAGGCTGCTCTCTGCAATGACCTTACCTGCTTTTACACCATCGTTAAGAGAACAGTTTGCCTCAACGATTATAGCTCCGTATCTTGCCGCAAAAAGTTCTTCGGCGCTAAGTGATACTTCTGCTCCAAGATCATTACCAAAGGCCATCTTTGCTACGCCTTCAGCTACGCCATATCCGCCAAGAGCAAAGGCACTTACGATCTTGCCTTCTGTGATAAGCTCGTGTATACGCTCATACATAGCCTGCATCTTATCAAATACAGGAAGTCCGTACTCATCTTTTTCGATATCAAAAAGGTAGATCTCATTTCCGGCTTTTTTAAACTCAGGAGAGATAACATCCTTTGTCTTTGCGGTATCTACCGCAAAAGAAACAAGTGTAGGCGGAACGTCGATCTCATTAAATGAGCCTGACATTGAGTCTTTACCGCCTATTGAAGGAAGGCCGAAACGAAGCTGGGCCTCGTATGCACCAAGGAGTGCCTTAAGCGGATCACCCCAGCGCTTAGGATCTTCTTTAAGTCTTTTAAAGAATTCCTGGAATGTAAATCTGATCTTTTTATGATCTCCGCCTGCTGCAACTATCTTTGCAACAGAGTTTACTACTGCATACATAGCTCCGTGATATGGGCTCCAGCTTGAAAGATACGGATCAAAACCATAGCTCATCATGGTAACGGTGTCGCTTTCGCCGCCGTCTACAGGAAGCTTGCATGTCATGGTCTGAATAGGGGTGCTCTGATATTTTCCACCGTAAGGCATAGTAACTGTGGCTGCACCGATGGAAGAGTCAAACATCTCCACAAGACCCTTCTTGCTGCAGACGTTAAGGTCTGCAAGAGTCTCAAGCCACTTTGTCTTAACATCATCTACTTTATCGCACTTGCTTACATATGGTGCTTTTTCATCAGGCATGGTAATAACTGCTGTCATCTCCTGATGCGCACCGTTTGTATTAAGGAATTTTCTTGAAATATTAACGATCTCTTTGTCTCTCCAGAGCATAACAAGGCGAGGATCTTCTGTAACCTCTGCTGCAACTACAGCCTCAAGGTTTTCCTCTCCGGCATATTTCATCATCTCGTCCACATCCTTAGGATCGACAACGATAGCCATACGCTCCTGAGACTCTGAAATAGCAAGCTCTGTACCGTCAAGGCCTGCATATTTTTTAGGTACTCTGTCAAGGTAAATACGAAGTCCGTCTGCAAGCTCGCCGATGGCAACGCTTACTCCGCCGGCACCAAAGTCGTTACACTTTTTGATAAGGCGAGAAACTTCCGCTCTTCTGAATAATCTTTGGATCTTTCTTTCTGTAGGAGCATTTCCTTTTTGAACCTCTGCTCCGCAGGTATCTATTGAAGATGTGGTGTGTGCTTTAGAGGAACCTGTAGCACCGCCGCAGCCGTCACGACCAGTTCTTCCGCCAAGAAGAATAATGATATCACCGGGATCTGAGGTCTCACGCTTAACGTTCTTTCTTGGAGCGGCACCCATAACGGCACCGATCTCAAGTCTCTTTGCCACATAGTTTGGATGATATACCTCATCTACAAGGCCTGTTGCAAGACCGATCTGGTTTCCGTAGGAGCTGTATCCTTTTGCTGCTCCTGTACATATCTTACGCTGAGGAAGCTTTCCCAGAAGTGTCTCTTTAAGTGACTTTGTAGGATCTGCTGCGCCGGTAACACGCATAGCCTGGTATACGTAGCCTCTTCCCGAAAGAGGATCTCTTATGGCTCCGCCAAGACATGTAGCGGCGCCTCCGAAAGGCTCGATCTCTGTAGGATGGTTGTGTGTCTCATTTTTAAAGAAAACAAGCCACTCTTCTGTAGTCTTGCTGCCGTCTTCCTTTTCAATGTCGATAGGGACAATGATGGAGCAGGCATTGATCTCGTCTGATTCTTCCATGTCTGCAAGTTTTCCTGCCTTTTTAAGTTCTTTCATGGCAAGAAGTGCAACATCCATAAGGCAGACATATTTGTCGTCTCTGCCTTTGTAAAGTTCTTTATGTGCAGCAAGATATCTGTTATAGCTGTCTTCTATAGGTTTTCTGTAAAATCCGTCTTCAAATGTAACATTTGTAAGCTCTGTCTGGAATGTGGTATGACGGCAGTGATCTGACCAGTAAGTATCAAGTACTCTGATCTCTGTCATGGAAGGGTCACGCTTTTCTTCGCCCGCAAAGTATTCCTGAATGAATCTGAAATCTTTAAAGGTCATGGCAAGATTAAGGGAATCATACAGTTTTTTAAGCTCTTCTTCACCATATGCGGTAAAGCCGTCAAAAACAGCCACATCCGCAGGATCTTCGTATTTTGTAACGAGAGTTTCAGGAAGTGTTTCGTCTGTCTCTCTTGAATCTACAGGGTTGATACAATATGCCTTGATGGCCTCTTTTTCATCTGCACTGAAACTTCCGCTAAGTACGTATGTGGTAGCACTCCTTATTACAGGCTCCTGCCCTGCATCAAGAAGTTTAACACACTGCTCAGCAGAATCTGCTCTCTGATCAAACTGACCCGGAAGATATTCTACTGAAAAGCAGAAATCGCCTGCATTTTTAGGAAAATCGCCCTCATAAAGGTCATCTACCGGCGGCTCACTAAAGACTATACCAAGAGCCTTCTTATAAGTTTCCTCACTGATGTTTTCTATATCATATCTGATAAGCACCCTGACCTTTTCAAGTTCTTTAAGGCTAAGGTAACTTTTAAGCTCGCCTTTAAGCTCGTGCGCTTTTTCAGCAACTGCTTCCTTCTTTTCAACGTAAACACGTCTGACCATAATAATCCTCCCAAGATTCCATTTAAAAACTATAGAGAGTATAGCATAAAGACTTTTATAAGAAAAATGAATATCTTTTATGATTTTGATTAGAGTTGCTAATTAGATTTGAGATGTTCAGACTAAGCCACGCTCCCTGCCATTGGCACCTTTGCAAATGTGTGTATGAGACCTGTTAGGGTAGAAATATAATCCCAATTATTATACTTTTTATAGCTTAAGAGGAGAAAAAACAAAAGCGCCGGCAATTGACCTTTTTTGAAAAGGACTTTGTCGACGCTCTGAAGGGACTCCTACACGGAGTCCTTTAGGTTTCCTCATGATTATTTCTGAAAAACTAACGTAAATACAGTTCTGTCGCCACCACCTAAACCTGTACCTCCGGCGACTGTCGTAGTCATAGTGTTCAATGTCCATCCGTCAGCTGCCATCCTGTTCAGAGCATCATCCAGCTCTGACAAATTTTTGGCATCATGGCCGATAAATTTTTCTTTTAATACCACCTGTAAAGTCTTGTATTGCATAATAATCTCGTATAATCCAATTATCAGTTGATGATTGGATTTTCTCCTTTCTCCCAGGTTCTACTGGTTAATCTAATCTCTATCTGATATATTTATTAAGGCTCTGTGGATCTGTA
>JAEEOQ010000035.1 GCA_016284355.1 Lachnospiraceae bacterium | reverse complement strand
TTTAAGCGCATAGCTTGGGGTGTATGGGCTTTGTTTTTTACACAGGTACCTGGTACATATGTATAATGTAACGATTAATTTGCAAAGAATCTTTCGATCGTCTTATCCATGCTCTCCTGGTCTGCTGCTCCCATAAGCTCTCTTGCAGAGTGCATTGCAAGGATTGGGATACCCATATCGACAGTAAGCATCGGAAGATGTGAAGATGAGATTGAGCCAAGTGTTGAGCCGCCCGGAACATCATTCCTGTTTACAAATACCTGATATGGTATCTCATTTGCATTAAGAAGCTGTCTTATAACAGATGTGGCAAAAACGTCTGTTGCATACTTCTGATTTAAATCTTCTTTAAGCACAACGCCCTTTGTCATAACAGGTCTGTTTGTCGGGTCTGCCTTCTCGCCGTGAGTTGGGTGTACGGCATGTGCAACGTCAAGAGATACGGTAAAGCCGTCAAGTATAATGTCACGTGCCTCTCTTTCGCTAAATCCAAGAGCCTCGTAAACCTTATCAAGTACAAGACTAAGCATGGTAGAATCAGCGCCCTGCTTTGTGCGGCTTCCAATCTCCTCATTATCGTAAAATACGCTCATGTTGATACCGGCCTTTGGAACGCCTGCTTTTACAAGGCCCACAAGGCATGAATAAACTGAAGTCTGATTATCTATACGAGGAGATGAAATAAATTCATCATTTATACCAACATAGCATCCGCCGCCTGTTTCGTATACAGCAAGGTCAAAATCAAGGATATCTTCAGCCTTGACCTTAAGTTCCTTTGCGAGGTATTCTGTAAAGAAATGCTCTTTATTAAGCTTTTCGGTAACAACTGCCGCAAGAGGCATAAGTTCTGTCTGAGGGTTGATGGCAACTCCCTTGTTTACTTCTCTGTTCATGTGGATAGCAAGGTTTGGAATGTAAAGAACAGGCTTCTTTGAATCAAAAAGCACTTCCTTTGGCTTGTAGATATCTTTGCTCTTAAGTACTACTCTACCTGCAACACCAAGAGGTCTGTCAAGCCATGTATCGTAAATAGGGCCGCCATAAACAATGCAGTTTACCTTAGCGTATCCGTCGCCTGTGCTCTCAGGTGAAGGTTTTATCTTAAGGCAAGGGTAATCTGTGTGGGCTGCAGCGATATGAAGACGCCCTTCAGGCTTCTTTCCTACCGTAAATGCAATAAGTGTGGTTCCGTAAATATCCATATAATAGGAACCGCCCTTTTTAAGGCTAAGCTTTCCGTTAAAAGGAACTGCCTCATAGCCTTCTTTATCAAGAGCCTCTTTAACAGCTGCCACCGAGTGGTACGCAGACATGGCTCTGTCTGTGAATTTTATAAAGTCGTCACAATATCTTTTCATAAGATCCTCCGATTTATTAATTATATAAGCGGAAATAATCCACTCCCTTTACATAATGACGAGCCTATTATATCACACTCCAAATGATTTGGCACATTTGTCTCTTGTTTTTTAGTCTTAAGGGGAGTAGACTTCTTATGTATTGATAATCTGGTGGGTGAATATTAAATGGAAAAGGAACATACTTTATTTTCGAATCAGGATCTTAAAAGACTTATAGTACCGCTTATTTTTGAGCAGGCTCTTGCCATTACTGTTGGTATGGCAGATACCATTATGATCTCAAATGCGGGCGAAGCGGCGGTTTCAGGCGTATCTTTGGTAGATATGTTTAATAACCTTATCATCTCTGTTTTTGCAGCTCTTGCTACCGGCGGCGCCGTGGTTACAAGTCAGCTTCTTGGCGCAAAAAAGAAGGATGAGGCCTGCAGATCCATAATGCAGCTTATTGTTTCATCTCTTTTTCTTACAGCCCTTCTTACGGCATTTTGTATAATAGCAAGGCACGGTATCGTGTCTGTTTTCTTTGGAAGTATCGAAAAAGACGTATTTGACAATGCAACCTTGTATCTTCTTATTTCTGCACTGTCATTTCCGTTCCTTTCGGTTTATAATTCCTGCGCAGCCATATTCCGCTCCATGAACGATTCAAAGACCACCCTTAAGGTTTCAATGGTCATGAACCTTATAAATGTGGTGGGTAACTTTATCGGCGTCTTCATTTTAAAAGCAGGCGTTGTGGGCGTAGCTGTTCCGTCTCTTATCTCAAGAGCATTTGCAGGGATTACTTTATACATTTTGCTTCAGAACCGGTCCTTAGAACTTCATATACTAAAAGAAAAATTCAAGATCAATTTTAAAACCATCAAGCGTATTTTCTATATCGGTATTCCAAGCGGCATTGAAAACGGTATCTTCCAGCTTGGAAGGGTCATTGTAGTAAGCATTATCTCAGGCTTTGGTACCGTACAGATTGCTGCAAACGGCGTTGCAAACAGCCTTGATGCCATGGGTATCATCGGCGGCCAGGCCATGAACCTTGCCATGATAACCGTTATCGGAAGATGCGTAGGCGCAGGAAAAGCTGACGAGGTCAGGTATTACACCAAGAAGCTTATGCTTATTACATATGGCCTTAACACTATGTTTAACGGAGTTTTGCTTATAGGACTTCACTGGATACTTAAGCTTTACGGTCTTTCCTACGAAGCAACACACCTTGCTTTTATCCTTGTGGCTATACACAGCTCCTTTGCTATGCTTCTTTGGCCGATGAGCTTTACATTTCCAAATATGCTCCGTGCCTGCAACGACGTTACTTACACCATGGGAATTTCAATCTTCTCCATGTTTGTATTCCGTATCGGCTTAAGCCTTATTATTGCAAAGATGTTTGGCCTCGGTGCTATCGGCGTATGGATTGCCATGGTAGTTGACTGGGTATTTAGAGTAAGCCTGTTTGTGGCAAGATACGTGAGCAAAAAGTGGATAGTTATGGGACATATGGAATAACCGGTCTAGTCTATGGCAGGTTTCATGGTAACCTTAACGATCATCACTATTCTCCTGTGTTTATACGTTCTGTAACAAGTTCAACCCATGTAGGTACAAAGCCGCTAGAAAGAGCCACGCGCTGGGAAGCAAGATGCGAAAAGCCTGTTCCGTAGTATGGAAGCCTGCCCTCTTTTAATATCTCATTTTTAAGAAGAGCAACAAGCATTTTGCCAATACCGGCATGACCTGCAGACGGGTCCACATTTATACCTATCTGCCAGAGCATGTCGCTGTCTGCACTAGCCCCTGCCATGCCAAGGATCTTGCCATCTTTTATTGCTGAAACTCCTATAACATCAGGTGCCTCCTCGCAGAAAGAATAGGCCTCGTCATAGCGGTCATCTCCGCGAAACTGCTCTATCTCTTTACCTCTGTAGTACTTTATCTCAAAGTCTTTAGTGTCTACCTCAGATGCTTTTTCCGAAATAAAGAAAGGATGGGCCATAGCTATCTGATAGCCGTATTCATGCAGCTTATCGTTAAGCTTTCGCATATTCTTTGCCTCAAAGAACCACTCGCCGGTCTTTTTCTCGTATTCGTTTTTGCACCACGAAAGGATCTCAGGTTTACCCGAAAAAAGTACTTTGCCGTTTACTACCGCAACTTTTAAAAAGACCTCTTCCTTTTCCTTAAATCTGCGTCTTCCGGCAAGAAAGGTGTGCTCCGTAAAATGATTTAAGTTATCATCGACATCCTCTTCTTTGCAGCAAAAATCTATAGCAAGCTGCTTTCTGACTAATTCGTTCATGATCCTCCTCCAAGTATTTTATAATGCTGATAAAGACATTGTATCACTTTGCATGTGCTAAGCATAGCAAAAAAAGATGCACCCATTTGAGTGCATCTTTCCTTATTCTGTATCTTTATGCTTCTTCCGGTTTTGCGCCTTTTACAAACATACATCTTATGGCATTTAATACTGCAA
This sequence comes from Lachnospiraceae bacterium, assembly GCA_016284355.1. Lineage (GTDB taxonomy): Bacteria > Bacillota > Clostridia > Lachnospirales > Lachnospiraceae > JAEEOQ01. The sequence continues at coordinate 17,881 of JAEEOQ010000035.1, read as the reverse complement.
GTATCATAACGCCAACGTCTGCAAAGATCGCTGCCCACATGTTTGCGATACCGAAGGCTCCAAGCACAAGACAGGCAAGCTTGATACCAATGGCAAACCAGATATTTTCCTTTACGATAGCAAGGCATTTCTTTGATATCTTAATAGCAGATACTATCTTAAGCGGGTCGTCATCCATAAGTACGATGTCTGCGGCTTCGATAGCAGCGTCTGAACCCATGGCTCCCATGGCAATACCGATATCAGCTCTCTTAAGTACAGGAGCGTCATTAATGCCGTCGCCTACAAATGCAATCCTTTCCTTCTCGTTTGCTTTTGATGAAAGAAGCTCTTCAACCTTAGCCACCTTATCCTGTGGTAAAAGCTCGCTGTAAACTGTGTCAAGGCTTAGCTCAGCAGCAACCTTGTCAGCTATCTGCTTCTTATCACCTGTAAGCATTACAGTATTTTTAACGCCTATGCGCTTAAGGTCGCGTATAGCCTGTTTGCTGTGCGGCTTTATTACATCTTCAATGATGATGTGGCCTGCATACTCACCGTCTATAGCAACGTGAAGTGTTGTGCCTTCCCTGTGGCATTCACGCCACTTAGCCCCCACTTTTTCCATAAGCTTTCCGTTACCCACGGCAACGCTTTTGCCGTTAACCTTGGCAATGATACCGTGTCCTGCGATTTCTTCTACATCTTCAATCCTGCAGTCATCAGCTTCATTTGCATAAGCATTTCTGATAGCGGCGGCAATTGGATGGGTTGAATGTCTTTCGACATGGGCTGCAAGGTGAAGCAGGCCTTCAGCATCTATTCCGTCAGGATGTATGGCTGTTATCTCAAAAGCACCCTTTGTAAGGGTTCCGGTCTTATCCATAACAACCGTCTTAGTCTCTGAAAGTATCTCAAGATAGTTTGAACCTTTTATAAGCACGCCCTGTTTGCCGGCTCCGCCGATTCCCGCGAAGAAGGAAAGAGGGATACTTACAACAAGTGCGCAAGGGCAACTGATTACAAGGAATGTAAGGGCTCTGTAAAGCCATGTTCCAAATACAGGGTCTTTGCCAAGAAGCAAAAGGACCACAGGAGGAAGGAACGCGAGTACAAGTGCCGAGATAACAACAGCAGGAGTATAAACTCTTGCAAACTTTGAAATAAAGTTTTCTGAACTTGATTTTCTACTGCTGGCATCTTCAATAAGCTCAAGGATCTTTGTAACGGTAGACTCGCCAAACTCTTTTGTGGTCTGAACTTTTATAAGTCCGTTAAGGTTGATGCAGCCGCTTATAACGCTGTCGCCTTCTTTTACATCTCTTGGAACGGACTCGCCTGTAAGAGCCGCGGTATTAAGAGAAGACGCTCCGCTTACAACAACGCCGTCGATAGGAACCTTTTCGCCGGGCCTTACCACGATGATCTGACCAACCTCAACATCATCAGGATCCACCTTGGTTAACTGTCCGTTTCCTTCCTCTATATTTGCGTAGTCAGGAGCGATATCCATAAGCTCCGTGATATTCTTTCTGCTCTTACCAACCGCATAGCTCTGGAACCATTCGCCAACCTGGTAGAAGAGCATAACTGCGATAGCCTCAATGTAATCGCCGCTCTTTTCATAAAGAGCAAGAGCGATGGCACCGATAGTGGCGATCACCATAAGCAGACACTCATCAAGAGGCTGCCTGTTTTTAATACCTTTAAAGGCCTTTATCAAAATGTCGTACCCGATAATAAGGTAGACTATCATATACAAAACAAACTGCAACACACCTGTAACAGGAATAAAATGAAGCGCTGCTGTCATAACAGCTGCTATGATGATCCTGATCAGGTTTTTCTTTTGTTTTTTATTCAAGTTAAGTCATCTCCTATCTAAAAGGAAACTGCTTTAGATAAATACCTCGCAGTCATCCTCAACCTTCTTGCAGTTTTCTCTAACCTGCTTCATAACTGCAGCTTCGTCAGCTCCCTCTTCAAATTCAACCTTCATCTTAAGAGTCATAAAGCTAACGCTGCACTCCTTAACACCGGGTGTACCTGAAGCAGCCTTTTCCATCTTATCTGCACAGTTAGCGCAATCAACATCAATCTTATAAGTCTTTTTCATATCATAAATCTCCTTTGAATAGTTATTATTTTGAGAACGATTAAATGATTGTTTAATCGTTGATTTGATATTATACCTATTTAGGTCAAAAGTCAATAGGTTTTGAAAAAAATAATTAAATGGTTGTTTAATCGTTTTATGAATAAGGAGAAAATTTATAAATAGTTTATAAATTTTTTAGAGAAATGATGTAGTGATTTTGGCGTTTAAACTGTTTATATATATAGAAACTTTTTTAAGGATTTTTATATGAAGGGGGTGATCCGGGTGAACACGCCGATTTTGATACGGAAGTTTTCTGTTTGTCTGCAAAGTCTGCATCAACAGTATACATCGCGGTTTACAACAAGGTAATGGCTGGAATATGTAACTAATATATGTTATTATTTAAGGAGGAAAAAAGGATAATGCTAACATTGAACCCTATTATTCAATATGGAACCCTTGGGATTCATATTACGAGCCTATATATGTTGTTGATGACAATTCTTTTGTGGCATCAGACGGACGAACTTTCAAGTGGACGACAACCATGTATCATTGGTATTAAAGAATTATGGATAAAAAAATATTTATATTAGGAATGACTATAATTTTCCTGTTAACAGGATGTTCTGTCTTGAACAACAACAATATTAATGAAATAAAGCAAGAAGATGATGTCATAGTTGGAATGTATCCTCCATTAATATATGTTAATGACATGACATATCAAGTTTCTTCTGGGGGAGATTATTATCTTGAACAACCTCAAAGGCTCAAAAAGATTGGTGAGACTATTAAAAAAGTCTCATCTACCGATGCTTTCCCAAAGGAGAATTTCGTTTCCAATTCTGTTCCCGAAGGTACAGAGATTTATTATGACGAAGAAAAACCAGAAGAAATATATGCAAAAATCATAGTATATGGCGAAACACGTTATGTCTTATTTAACCGCTTGAATGAAGATTAGTTAAATTACAGGTGTAATTTGTACCGGGTATACGCAATTAAAAGCGCGTATATCCGGTACTTTTTTATGTTTTAACATAAGACGATAGCATAATATTATTCATAACTGATTAAACAGTTGTTTAATCGTTTGTAGAAATGTGCTATACTATATATAAACAACTTATACGGGGGTTTATAATGAGCGAAATAAAAAGACCATACCATATACACGAAAATCACAAAGGCCGATTTTCGGTACACGCACCAAATGTGGAAACAATAGAGACTGTGGCAGACGCCATGAAGCAGCTTGGCGACGCTTCGCGTCTTCGTATCTTCTGGTTGCTTTGCCATACTGAGGAATGCGTGGTAAATATCGCAAACCTTGTAGATATGTCAAGTCCTGCTGTATCACACCACCTTCGGGTTCTAAAATCCACCGGACTTATCGTATCAAGACGCGACGGCAAGGAAATGTTTTATACAGCAGCAGATACAGAGATGGTTAAAGCACTTCACCACACCATCGAAAAACTGGCGCAGATCTCCTGCCCCTACGACATAGAAAGTTAAGCAAAAGAACGAGTTTAAAAATGAACTCGTTCTTTTTTGATTTTTAATCTAAAGAGCAGTAGATTCCTCTATCGTATAGCATTTTGTCTACAAATCTAGTCGCTTCAAATACAGCCTTTGATAAAGGAACATCCGTTGTCATCTTATTATTTTTTGTATAATCAAGACAGACATACGTGACTATTTCTTCGAGATCCTTAAGATAAACATAATAGTAATCTTCCGTTGGTTCTTCTCCTACAACAGTATAGGGAATATCGTATCTAATACCCTTTTTGTGTGTTGGAAAACTAGAAAAACGTAAAAACCGATCGGTCGGATTTTGGATCATAGTTCCCTTCGATAATGTAAACGCCTCCACAAGTTTATCTCCTGACCTCGTGTAATACGTCAAGTCAATAGGAAGTTCTATCTCCTTCGGGTAATTATAACCTACTGCTGATACAGCATACGTAATATAAGCAGAAACTGTTCTCATGTTCATCTCGTCCATGTAGTCATGTTCCGTGTATTCCCTAGATGCCTGACAGTCCCAATACTTAAAGTCCTTCTTGGAAAAATGACTCCTGTTCACTCTGCCAAAAGTCAGAAAGAAAAGTCCGCAAACTGCAACCACGCCCGCTGTAGCAAATAAAATAATCCTTTTTCTCATAATATCCCCCCATAAGATATTATCCGCAAACCTCTTTATGAATATTATAACTCATTTTCAGTTACAATCAACTCCCGTCTACATAGTTACTTGATAAGTTGATATTATGCTAAAAAATGCGGAAGAGCTTTATCAACTCAGCGACCGCGCCAGGTATTTGTTCGAGACGAACTCGCTTTTTTAAGGCAACTGCCCCGTGGATGGGACCATTGTCTTCTTTGAGATGTAAAGTTTTATATGAGGAATGGAGCCTTGGAAGCGAAGCGAACAAGGTTAGGTGCGAAAAACGGGTCATTGAAACTTGTTTCAAAATGGCCCGAATTTCGTACCGTAGCCTGTGAAAACAGAAGGTTTTCACAGGACCATTCCGTTTCAAGAAAAAACCCCCATCCCGAGAGCCGGCGGTAACGCCCGCCGGTCGAGAGGGGATTGCTTTGCCTTTAAAAAGGCGATGAGACGAGAAAAATACCGTCGGCAGGGAGCGTGACTTTGACAAACTTTAGCCCCGCAGGATTCCTGCGGGGCTGCCCCAATAAGAGAAAAGTTTATGAAGAAGATTTATGCATCTTACGCCTTCTTTGATTTAGCCCTTCTTCCAAGCACCACGCTCTGGAGAAGGATGAAGAAGCAAAGCATACCACCTGTGGTGATACTCTGCCACCAAGGATCGTTAAGTCCGCTTGAAACAACGATCTTCTTTATGGTAGTAAGGGTCATGCATCCAAAGAAAGTACCGATCACATTTCCAACGCCGCCTGTAAGGAGCGTTCCGCCGATGATAGACGAAGCAATGGCATTCATCTCCATACCTGCCGCATTTGTAGCGTTTCCTGCTCCTGTATGAAGCATAAATACATAACCTGAAATACCGCTTAAAAGTCCGCTAATAAGATAGCTGCAAAATCTTGTCCTCTTTACGTTAATACCAAGCATGAGGGCACTTGTCTGATTTCCGCCCATAGCATAAAAGTTTCGTCCAAGCTTTAAATACTTTAAAAGAACGAAGATAACGATAACGCAAAGCAGCGCTACGCATACGCCAAGCTCAATACGTGCAGGAACAAGATTGCCGTTTCTTGCGGTATAGCCAAGCCACGGGATCTCGATCTTTGTGTCACGGATCGCGTTAACTCCTGCGTGATCAAGCTTTTGAGGATTAACTGAAAGGATGGTTGTCATACCTCTTGCAAAGAACATGCCTGCAAGAGTTACGATAAACGGCTGTATCTCAAGGTAACTTATAAGAAGTCCGTGTACAAGGCCAAATGCAAGTCCTATGCCAAGTGCAAGGAGCAGTGATACAAAAATGTTACCGCCGTTATTAAGATACAAAACGCAGCTCATAACAACCAGCGAAGTAACCGCGCCAACTGAAATATCAATTCCGCCGCCTATCATTACGATGGTAAGGCCGCAGGACACGATAATAAGGCTGGCATTATCATTAAGCATATCAAAGATCTGCTGTGCGTGAAGGAATCCGCCCTTTAAAAGCAGCATTGCAAGCAGGTACATTCCCACGAAAATGCAGATGGTGATGGTCATAAGAAGACCGGTGTCTGTAAGGGGCTCTCTAAATGAATCTTTTTTCTTCACTGTCATCACACCCCTTTCTGTGCTGCAACGCTCTTGTTTTTCATGCGGTCTATTACCTTATTAAACCACTTCTTAACAACAGGTGAGCCTATAACTACAAGAAGAATGATGACGATTGCCTTGTATGCCTTAACGTCTGTTGAAGAAACCTTCATGGCATAAAGTGTGATGGTAAGCATCTGAATTACGTAAGCTCCGATAATACTTCCGCTTATCTTAAACTTACCGCCACCAAGGCTGTTGCCGCCGATGGCAACTGCAAGGATGGTATCCATTTCAATATCGATAAGCAGTGTCTCGTGGTTAATAAGGCCAAGTCTGCTTACGCCGATACTTCCTGCTACTGCCACGCAAACTCCAAGGATTATAAATGAAAGGAGCTTTATAAATGTGGCATTGATACCGTTAAGTCTTGCTGCGCTTCCGTTTATACCAACTGACTGGGTAAAAAGTTCAAGTGATGTAAACTTAAAGAGCAGCTTAAAAATGATAGCCATGCAGACTACTATAAGCACCGGTGTCGGAATTGGAACTCCCGGGATAAAGCTTCCGATAGCGTTTATTATCGGGCTGTTTACCGTAGGCGTAGCGCCGCCGTTAATCCAGTAGGCGATCGACCTTCCGCAGGTATAAAGGATAAGCGTCGCGATCATTGGCTGGATCTTAAATACTGCAACCAGCGTGCCGTTAAAAGAGCCAAATATCATAGCGACTATACATGCAAGTAAAAATGCAAGTAAAACCGTGCCCCCTGAAATGGAATTCCCCGATTTTAATACTTTTACAAATACACTTCCTGCGATAGCTGCCGCAGCGCCAACGGAAATATCTTGTCCGCCGCAGGCTGCTGTTACAAGTGTCATACCCATTGCAAGAACTGCAAGTTCACTTGCACCGTTTATGATACTTATAAGGTTGCCGGCAAGAACCACATTGCCGTCATTGTTGTGCATGATCCCAATGCTAAAAAACCCCGGATCTCTAATGAGATTAAATATTACAAGAAGAGCGATGGCTATAACCGGAATGGTTAACTGGCCAAGTCCGTTAAATTTCTTAAGTTTCATGATCAGCCCTCACCCCCTGCTATAGTCTTCATTACCTCTGCCTGGTTAAGCTGACTGCCCGTAAGCTCGCCTACAATATGTCTGTCTCGCATTACGATAAGACGGCTGCAGGTACGGAGCATCTCTTCTACCTCAGAGGAAATAAATGTAACGCTGACGCCTTCTGACGCAAGCTTAAGTACCAGCTTTTGTATCTCAAGCTTTGTTCCTACATCGATACCTCTTGTAGGCTCATCAAGAATAAGATAATCCGGATGAGTAAGAAGCCATCTTGCAAGGATAACCTTCTGCTGGTTTCCGCCGCTAAGAGAACCAACGGGTGTCTCTCTGCTTGCTGTCTTAATATTAAGTACTTTTATATACTCATCAGCAAAGCTTTCTGCTTCGCTTCTGCTTATTGGCTTAAAGAAGCCGTTCATAACCTGAAGAGCAAGGATAATATTTTCTCTTACAGAAAGTTCTGCTATAATGCCGTCTCGCTTTCTGTCTTCTGCAAGATAGCCGATGCCGTTTTTCATGGCTTCAACAGGCTTTGTAATCTTTACGTCCTTGCCGTTTACCTTGATATGTCCGCCTGTTACCTTGTCTGCTCCAAAGATTGCTCTTACGCTTTCGCTTCGTCCGGAGCCAAGAAGTCCTGTAAAACCGTTTACTTCGCCCTTTCTTATCTGAAAATCAAAGGCGAGAGCCTCAGAACTTGAAAGATCTTTTGCCTCGTAAAATACTTCCTTTTCATTGACTTTGGAAGATTCACTCTTCTCAAAATCTGAAAGCTCGTCAAGTTCTTTACCCATCATCTTTGCCACAAGTTCTACCTGCGGAAGTTCTTCGCAAAGGTACTCACCCACAAGCTCTCCGTTACGAAGTACGGTGATGCGGTCACTTACCTCATAAACCTGTTCAAGGAAATGTGTAACAAATATAATACCAACGCCCTGTGCCTTAAGGTCTCTCATAAGGTCAAAGAGCATATTAACTTCTTTGTCATCAAGTGAAGATGTGGGCTCATCAAGGATAAGCACCTTACACTTCATATCTACGGCTCTTGCTATAGCCACCATCTGCTGTACCGCAAGTGAACAGCTTCCAAGCATCTGCGTTCCTCTCGCGGGGATACCAAGCTTATTTAATATCTCATTTGCTTTCTTTTCGTAATCTTTATGTTTTATCCATACCGAATCTTCTCTGCCGATATACATGTTTTCGGCCACAGTAAGGTTCGGACAAAGGGTTATTTCCTGATAAACCGTGCTGATGCCCTTATTTGCCGCATCCTGCGGAGAATGAATGACAACAGCCTTGTCTTCAAGGGTTATCTCTCCGTCTTCCATCTGATATACTCCCGTAAGAACCTTGATCAGAGTGGATTTTCCGGCACCGTTTTCTCCCATAAGGGCATGGATCTCACCTTTTCTGAGGGTAAAATCCACATTGTGAAGCGCCAGAACGCCGGGAAAACGCTTTTCAATATGTCGCATTTTCAAAAGCTCATCATTTGGCATTCCCTATTCCTCCCATTTTATCTTATAAGGGCCGCCTGCTCACATTTTTAGAGCAAACGGCCCTTAAATTTTCCTATGACTTAAACTAAATTATTCACCTAAACCATAAGTATCGATATCGCTCTGTGTAAGTGTCTTAGCGTCAAAGCCCTTCTCTTCGTTGATGATCTTCTTTGATGCAGGAGTCTTATTGTTCTTGATAAGATCGCTGATAACACCTGCCTGGAATGGTGAACACTGTCCATCGTAGTTCCAAGCACCGCTAAGAAGTTCACGAAGTGCCCACTTGTTGCAGTCAAAGCCCATAACAACAACCTTGCCGTCAACACCGTGTGTGATACCTGCTTCGTCAAGAGCTGCTACAGCACCTTTAGCCATACCATCGTTCTCAGCATAGATTACGTTGAAGTCTTCACCGCTGTTGATAACGGACTCAACGATCTTCTTAGCCTCTGCCTCGTCCCATGTAGCTGTCTGCTGTACAACCTTTGTCATCTTGCCTGATGCGAACTGAGCATCAAGAGCACCTGTACGTCCGATCTGAGCATCTGAACCCATAGCACCCTGGATATGGATTACTTTGTACTCGCTAAGGTTCTGATCAAGAAGCCAGTTAACTGCTGTCTCGCCTTCTTTAGCCATATCGGAAACAACTGCTGCCTCGTAAAGGCTCTCATCTACATCGATCATACGGTCAAAGAGATAAACCTTGATTCCGGCTTCCTGAGCCTTCTTAAGAACTTCATCCCAGCCTGTAGTCTCGGCTGCTGAAATAAGAAGATAGTCAACACCTTCTGTAATGAAGCCCTGTGCTGCCTGAAGCTGCTCGTCGTTCTTTAAGCTGTAGGCTGTCTTAAGATCGTAGCCGTTGTCTTTTGAGAAAACAGCTTCCATATCTTTAACGTTAGCCTCGCGGTAACCTGACTCTGAAGGTGGGTTGTTAACTACGCCGACTTTGATAAGCTCGCTGCTTGATTTTGCAGGAGCTGCTGCGTTGTCAGACGAACCTGAGCCTGAACCCTTGCTTGCTGAAGAACCACATGCGCAAAGTACAAGTGAAAGTACAAGTACTGTTGCAAGTAACATTGATAATCTTTTCATTACCTTCTCCTCCTTAATGTGAGTGAAAGTCACTGTGACTTCCTGTAAATAAGGATATCTTAAAAAGGCGCAAAGGTAAATGAAGCATCATTTTGTTAAGGTTGAATATGATTTTAACTTTAGCTTATATTTTAGTAAAAGGTTAAAAATCATTTTATTCAGGTTGATTTTGATACTGCGACCTGTACTCAGATGGCGTAATACCAACGTTTTTCTTAAAGATGTAAGAAAAATAATGGGCATCGTTATAACCTGCTTCAAGTGCTATCTGAGAACTCTTCATATTGCTGCCCCGCAGCAGTTCTTTAGCTTTGTTTAGTCTTAAATAGATAAGGTATTCGGTAAAGGTCTGACCGGAATCCTGTGAAAATACTGTTGAAAATCTGCTGTTGCTCATATTAACGGCTTTAGCAACGTCTTGCAGCATAAGATTCGGATCGCTGAAATGCTTTGACATATACAGCTTAGCCTCATTAATAACAGAAGACCCGGACTTTCCTTCAGAAACATCGCCCATCTCTCTAACGCCTAGTATTATGGCATTTTCATCCTTCCTTGAAGAAAGAAGGTGGCGAATGTGTCTTGCGGTCTTAAAGCTTTGAAGTATGCCCTCAGGGTTCTTTACTATGTCTCCTATACCGATCCTGATCTCGCCGCACCCCACGCGTTCAAGTTCTCTTGATAATGAGGCCGCAAATGCGTAGGCGCGCTCCTCTGTATCTTCAGGTGAATCTCCAATAACAAGCATTCTTGCCCCTGTACGGCAAGGGGATGAATAAAGCACTCCGCCTGAATTTTCAGCTAAGGTATATGCGGTTTCCTGTCCGTTTATAACAGACGTAAAGGCCGCGTCCATAACCTCATAGTATTTTGCAGGGACTCTGCATCCCATATTTCCAAGCTGGTTTAGTACGTCTATGGCATCGCTTGGCGACGTTTCTTCAGAGTAAAGGGAATCAAAAAGCTTTTCTTTTATGAGCTTTCCGTTTCCTTCCATGCGTGCTCTAAGGCTTGCCACATGATCAAGAGACTGCTGCTCTGCCTTAAGCTCTGCGCTTACCTTATCAAGCACATTTTTAAGTTCGTCGGAGTTAATAGGCTTTAAAAGATATTCCTTAACTCCAAGGCGGATACACTGCCTTGCGTATTCAAATTCATCATAGCCAGACAGCACGATAATGCCTATGCGCGGCATCTGGGCTCTTAATATCCTGCAAAGCTCGATCCCGTCCATAAAAGGCATCTTGATATCTGTTATAACTATATCCGGGTTTGTATCTCTTATCATAGGAAGAGCCATCTCTCCGTCAGGCGCTTCACCAACAAGCGTGTATCCGAAACTCTCCCATGGAAATGATTCTCTTATTCCCTCTCTGATAACAATCTCATCGTCAACCAGAAACACTTTCATGTTCAAAAATCTCCTCTCTGCTGCGGCAAGGCACTTTAAAGCTGACGCTCGTTCCTTCCGGCCCGCTTTCTATTGCAAGGCCTTCTGCCTGGTTATAATACAGGCGGATACGAAGGTTAACATTTACAAGGCCGAAGCCGCCGCCTCCCTCACTTACGGTAGGCTGTCCCTTTTTCATTCTCTCATTAAGCTCGCGAAGCTGCTCTTTTGTCATGCCGCAGCCCGTATCTGTAACGCTAAAGTATAAGTATCCATCACTAAGCTTTCCTGAAACCTTTATGGTCCCGCCTCCGCGCTTTATCTTAATGCCGTGGTATAAAGCGTTTTCAACAAGGGGCTGGAGCAAAAGCTTTAATATATACACATCTCCGATATCATCAGGTATATCGATCTCATACTGCATGATATCGCGGTATCTTGTCTGCTGTATCTTTAAGTATCCTTCGATATGCTTCTTTTCCTGGGCGATAGGTATCCAGTCGGCGCCGGAAGAAAGGCTTATGCGGAAAAAGTCGCTAAGAGCGCTGGTAAGAGATATTACCTCATCTTTTTCCCCGGCCTCCGCTTTCCAGACTATGGCATCAAGGGTGTTGTATAAAAAATGCGGATTGATCTGTGCCTGAAGGGTGCGAAGCTCTGCTTTTCGAAGCTTCTTGCTGTCATCTGCGCTTTTTTCCATCATGGCACTAAGTCTTTCCGCCATGTTGTTTACCTGAAGAGTAAGGTTTCTAAGCTCTGTTACTTCCGTATCAGGGACCCTGGAGTCAAAGGAGCCTTCAGCTATGGTCTCTGCCGCATTCTCAAGGCGCTCAATAGGCTCTCTTATTGAATCTGACGTAGCCTTAACTGTGCTGTTTCTTACAAGGAGCGCGATCAAAACTATAAGAGCTTCCGCAACAGCCGTTAAAATAACTGCTATAAGAAGACTAAAGCTCATCTTTGCGGAATACTCGATCTCTTTTTCAATGTAGTCGTTAAGCATACTGTCTACAAGGGCTGAAACGTCTCGTATCTCTACAAGGACTGCCTCGTTTTGAACTACTGGCACCTCATTTTGAACATTATCACGGACCCTGTCAACATAGCTCCTGAGGGTTGCCATAGTTCTTCTTGCTACCGTAAGAGAAAGCCTGTTTTCACTTCCGGCACTTTCCGCTATCCTGTCTATTGTCTCATTAACCTCAGCAATATTCTTATAAATGCTGCTTGTGGAAAAGTTTTCTCTTCCGCTTACTATCTCCCAGGCATCCCCCGGTATGTCTTCTGCCACAACTGTTTTAAGATTTGCTATGGTCTCCATCCTCTTTATTGAGCTGTGGTACTTACCGGCGTAAAAGAGCATAAGTACAAGGCTTATGATAATAGGAACCACAAGCATCATAACAAGTTTATGGCTAAGATTGCTGATCTGCCCTAAGATACTTTTTTCTTTCTTTATCTTTCCCATAAATCAATAACCTCTTGCAGGTATCTTTGAAACATCCTCTTCATCAGAGAAAAACACTTCTTTAGGATGAATTACCGAATCAACCTTTTCCCCTGCCTTAAGTTTTAGCGCAGTTTCCATAAGTTCCCTGCCAAGGCGAGGCGTGCACTCTACAACGCAGTTTATCTTTCCTTCTTTAAGTACATCTATAGCCTCCTGGCCGCCGTCTATGGAAATTATGATAACGTCTTTCCCCGGCTTTCTGCCTGTTTTTTCTATCTCAGGAAGAGCGCCAAGTGTCATCTCGTCGTTGTGTGAAAAGATCACATCTATGTCGTCTCCGTATTTTTCAAGAAGAGTCCGCATAACTTCAGCTCCGCGGCTCTTAAGGAAATCGCCGTCAATGCTCTCTAAGATGCACATACGCTCATCATCTTTTATGGTGTCTGCGAAACCCGCCTGACGCTGCCTCATTGGCGTGGAGTTTTCTGTTCCTGTTATCTCTACGATATTTACATTTTCAAGGCCAAGTGCATCTGCTTTTCTGATAAGATACTCTGCCGCCATAACGCCTTCTTTATAAAAGTCAGCACCTATAAGGCAGGTGGTAAGGTCTTCATTTTCAGAGCTTATATCCCTGTCTACAAGAATAACGGGAATGCCGGCGTTTTTAGCCTCTAAAAGCACATTATCCCAGCCCTCTTCAACTATAGGCGAAAATGCAATAACATCTACCTGATAGGCTATAAATCGTCTTATGGCGTCTATCTGATTTTCCTGCTTTTGATTTGCGTTTTCAAGCATAAGACTTATGCCGTAGTTTTCGGCCTGCTCTTCGATATCGCGGGTATTGCCGATACGCCAGGCACTTTCTGAGCCAAGCTGACTAAAGCCAAGAAGAAGCTCCGGTTTTTCATTGCTCTCCGGCTTTCCGACGCACCCTACGGGCACGCTTATGCAGAGTAAAAAGACTATAAAAAGACATAAAGATACTCTTTTATTTCCCCTAAACATTTTCTTCTCCAATCCATAAACCCTTTTTATAATTTGCCGCGGCATAAAACCGCCTGCGCTTTCTATTTTACCCTAGCTTAAAGCAACTTTCAAGTTCAAGTCAAACTCTTTGCTGTTGACATGGCAGGTAAGATTTGATACAATTTAAATAAATCATTTAAAACGTTTTAAATCGAATCTATTATGATAAGGAGAATCTAGATCATGAAAGGATTTGTAACAAGTTTTTCAGACGGAAAATACTGGGCTGAAACTACCGACTTTTCAGACGAGAGAGACTATATGCATGTAGTAAACTTTTACCCTGAGGTAAAATATCAGGAGGTAGACGGTTTTGGCGGTGCTATCACAGAGGCGTCGGGTTACTGCTACTCTAATCTTACCGATAGCCTTAAGAGAGAGTTTATCGAAAGCTACTATGGAAAAGACGGTCTTATGTACAACACAGGCCGTTTCCACATCAACAGCTGCGACTTTGCTCTTGGCAACTATGCCTGCGCTGACGAGGAAATGTGGAAAAATGGTGAGTTTAGCTTAGAGCGCGACGAGAAGTATCTTATCCCTGTTATCAAAGCTGCCACAGAAAAGATCAAGGCAGAAAGCGGAAATGAGATCACTCTTCTTCTTTCCCCATGGAGCCCTCCTGCTTTTATGAAAACAAACGGAGAGATGAACCACGGCGGAAAGCTTAAGGAAGAATATGCTCACGACTGGGCTAAATATATTGCAAGATTCATTAAAGAATATAAAAACCGCGGTATCCACATTGCTCTTCTTTCCGTACAGAACGAGCCTGAGGCTGTTCAGACCTGGGATTCCTGTATATATACAGGTGAAGAAGAAAGAGACTTTGTAAAGAACCACCTTGGTCCTGTTTTAAAGGAAGAAGGTCTTACAGATACAAAGATCCTCATCTGGGACCACAATAAGGAGGTCCTTTACGACAGATCTAAGGTTGTTTATGATGATGCCGCTGCAAGCGAGTTCGTATACGGAACCGCTTTCCACTGGTATACAGGTGACCACTTTGATTCTATCCGCATGGTAAGGGAGACCTGGCCTGAAAAGAAGCTTTACTTTACAGAGGGCTGCGTTGAGTACAGCCGTTTTGCAGACTCCAGCGATGTAGGCAAGGCCGAGATGTATGCACACGACATTTTAGGTAACCTTCAGGCCGGCACCAACGGTTACTTTGACTGGAACCTTCTTCTTGATGCAAAGGGCGGTCCAAACCACGTAGGTAACTTCTGTGCCGCTCCTGTTATGTGTAACGAAGACTTTACTGCTCTTGAGAAGAAGCTTTCCTACTACTATATCGGGCACTTCTCAAGATACATCAAAAAGGGTGCCGTAAGGGTTGCCACCACAAGATATGCTGATGAGGTTGAGACCGTAGGCTTTATAAATCCTGATGGCAGCAAGGTACTCGTACTTTTAAACAGATCAGATAAAGACCTTAAAGTAAGTGTAAGAGAAGGAAGCGAGTTTAACACCACAACCTTAAAAGCTCACACTATTGAGACTTTAGTTTGGTAGAAAGGACTAAGTTACGCTCCCTGCCTCGGTGTGTTTGTCTTTTCGACACGTTTTTTATGCTTGCCGAGTTAACCCCTCGGTTTTGGCGGGCGTTACCACCAAAACCGGAATGGGTAATGTTCATATGAGATACGAAATGAACCCGCTGGAACGATTTCTCGTTCGGCGGGTTTTCGTCAAAAAGAAGGAGCATTTTGAAATCAAGATTTCAATGCTACTTCTTTTTACCTCACCTTGTCGGCTTTGCCGCCAAGGTTCATTTCTTACGTTATCTCTACCATTTTTTTTAAAACTATCCCCCATTCGCGGGGCAGTCGGCGCCTAAAAAACTATCTCAAAGAGCAAAACACCGGTACGCGGTCGCTGGTTAATGTCAATCAAATTAGAATGACCACTTTGGATTAAACACTTTTATGTACTAGTTCGTATTTGGGGTATAAAACATTAAAAACGGCTATGCTCTACAGCATAGCCATTATATATCCACTCCGTTTTTAGAAACCCTCTTTGGGGCAAGGCTTTCCAAGAAAAGTTTAAAGGTTAAATTCCTTAAACAGCTTTTCTCTGTCCTTTTTATTCTTTGCCGCTTTTGTTATATCTTCCATGCGCCCTTTTTCAGAAAGGACAAGAATCAATTTGCTCATACGATCCTCTCCTTCTGAAGCGCCCTCACGTTTTAATCTCTGTGCAACTTCACACATATTATGCACCCCTTTCGTTTCGATTTGAGAATATGAATGATCTCCGGTCATTGCAGCCAGGAACTTTAATATCTCATCAACATGTTTGATCTCGGTTAAATCATCCGGAACATTCAAATATTACAATATAATTGGATGATTTACAACAGTTTTTGAACAACGATAAGAAAAGTCAACTACTATATCCCGGGAATGTATAGCAAGAAAATTGCTGCGATTCTTTTCATCATGATCAAGATAATCTCCATATCTTTAGACTTTACTTAGTTTTTGACATTCTTAATCGATTTAGCTATAATTAACCCTGTTGGGATCTTTGCGTTTTGATTCTCAGCTAATTTACTTTACAAAAGGAGACATAATAATGAAAAAGATAGTAAATATGGTTTTGGGCGGTTTGCTTATTCTTAGCATAGCCGTTTTAGGTAAGACAGATCGCGTATCTGCCGCACCTTTGCAGTTTAGAAATGCAAAAGAAATTGTATTTGAAGAAGAATACAAAGCAACGCTTCCGGCGTTTTCAGGAGATAGCAATAATCTTTCTGAGCATATTTATAAGGTTAATATGGAAAAGTCGGGAAAGCTTGAGATTTATACCGAAAACAGCTACGATTACCGCTTTTTCGACGCAGATGGAAATAAGATTGATACCATTTTTACCGGCGGAAATGACTGTGATTACACCATATATCTTAAGGAAGGCGAGTATTATATCGGTTTCCTTAATAATACCCATGAGAATCCGGTTTCCTTTAACGTGATCTGTGCCGCAAGCTACACAGAAGAGTCTTTCCCTGAAAATGCTGAGAAAAATGATGATGAATTCAGCAGGGCAAACGAAATTTCCTTTGATACAGAATACAAAGGACAGTTTGGCGAGAATGATACTCACGATAATTTTAAATTTACTATTCCTGCCGAAGGAAACGTAACTTTTACACTTGATGTAAAAGCAGTTCAGGGTAACGGAACTCCAACATTCACCCTTTATGACAGCGATTTTAAATCCATCAAGACAGAGCACATCTGGACTTCTGAAGGCAAAACTTCATCAGAAGTAACTTACAGTCTTAAAGCCGGTTCTTACTACATGGATGTTTTAAATGAGTTTGCTGTCGCTAATAGAAATCCGGGATATGCGTACACTGTTAAGTTTACATATAAAGTAACAGCTAAACCTGCTGCCACTACCGCAAAAAGAAGCGGCAAGAAGATCAAGGTGGATTTTGATAAGGTTGAAGGAGCTAAAGAATATCAGATCACATATTCAACAAACAAAAAATTTACCAAGAAAACTACAAAAACGGTAAAGGTAAAGAAAAATACAGGCAGCGTTAAGAATGTAAACAAAGGTAAGACTTACTACACAAAGGTAAGAGCGCTTGTTGAAATTGATGGCAAGATTTATTACGGGCCATATACAAAGGCAAATAAAATAAAATAATATGTAATTAAGAAGTCTGAAGGGAATATCCTTTTCAGGCTTCTTTTTATTTTATTTGGTATTTTAAATATGCTATAATTAAATATCAAATGTATTTTGGGAGGGTTTACATGAAGGAGATTAAAGGAGAAGCAAAACTTACTTTTATGGAAGCTACAAGCATCATAGTGGGACATGGCGTTGGTTCGGGAATCCTTTCGGTTCCATACCTTGCAAGCCGCAACTCATGGCGCGATATCATCTGGATCATCGCAGTTGTTTACTGCATCAATCTTATAATGCACCTTATGATAGCGGAACTTAGCTACAACAACGACGGTGCCCAGTTTATAAAATGCATTGAAGCCGAGCTTTTTAAGGGCAAAGTAAAACAGATCGTTACCTGGGTGGCTTTTGGCTTTCTTGGTCTTTCCGTTATTGCAAATGTGGTAGGCTTTATAACAGGCGGCGGAGCCGTACTTACTACATGGCTTGGGCTTCCAAGCTGGCTTGCCGTACTTATTTATTATACGGTAACGGCCCTTGTTGTTTTATTTGGCATGAAGCTTGTGGGAATCTGTGAGAAATACTCGGTGTTTGCTATGATTGGCGTTATGGTGATCTTATTTGTGGCAACTCTTGTAAACGAACACACAGGCTTTGCAAATACATTTGTTGCCTCGTCAAATATGGTGGCTCTTTACAGTATGGTGGCATTCTCGCTTTCTGCGGTTATGAGTGTGCCGCAGGTAGTAAAGGGGCTTGAAGGCGACACAAAAAAGATCAGGACATCAATAGCCCTTGGCACAGGCATAAATACAGGGCTTATAATACTCATTACATTTATGACT
>JAEEOQ010000034.1 GCA_016284355.1 Lachnospiraceae bacterium | reverse complement strand
TATAGTTGATCACAACTTCCCCCATCCACGGGGCAGTTGCCACACGAAAAAGCGAGTTCGTCTCGAACAAATCCCTGGCGCGGTCGCTCGAGGTTTACCTTATCAGGGGCGTTTAGCTAAACTTTTTATCATGTTATCACCTGGTATAACCCATCCCCTTCGGGATGTAATGCGTCTGGCAGGAGACGACTATTCGGCTGCTCCCATGTTTTGCAATGGGATTTCGAATTGTTTTCGGTTGTTGCGTGATCGTATAAATGTTATAATTATCTGATGAAATAACTGATTGGGGGATGGTGTTTATGACTAAGCAGGATGTTGAAAATATTGTAGCTAAGCAGCGTGAGTTTTTTAGGACGGGTGAGACTCTTAATGTGGATTTTAGAATCCGTCAGCTTAAAAAGCTTAAAGAGGCTATTATTCATTTTGAAAGCGAGATTGAAGGTGCCCTTCATGCAGACCTTGGAAGAAGCCCTGTGGAGGCTAATCTTTGCGACATTTTGCCTGTGCTTATTGAAATTGATGAATCCATAAAAGGAACTAGAAAATGGGCAAGGCCTGAAAAACACTTCAGCGGGATCTTAAGTTTTCCAAGTCTTACAACAAGGGTTAATAAGATGCCCTACGGCACGGCGCTTATCATCGCCCCCTTTAATTTCCCGATAATGCTCTCAATCGGTGTGCTTCAGGCAGCTCTTTCTGCCGGAAACACTGCAGTTATAAAGGTTTCTTCAAAAGCCCCCGCCTGCGCAGAAATTATTGAAAAAGTCGTGGAGTATGCTTTTGATGAAAAGTATGTAAAGGTTATAAAGGGTGGCCACGACGTGGCAGATTTTTGCCTTGAGGCCCGTTTTGACAAGATTTTTTATACCGGAAGCCCGAGGGTTGCGGTACATGTTATGGAAATGGCGGCTAAGCATCTGACTCCTGTAGCTTTGGAGCTTGGCGGCGAGACCGGTAACTGGTGTATAGTAAGGAAAGATGCAAATCTTCGTGATGCTGCAAGAAAGGTAGCGTTCTTTAAAATATTAAACTCCGGACAGATATGTATAAACATCAACCAGGTGGCTGTAGCAAGGGAAGTTGCAGACGAATTCCTTAATTGCCTTAAGGAAGAGATAATAAGGCAGATCGGTGAGAGCCCTGAAAGTAACCCTGAGTATCCAAAGCTAATAACCGGCGCGGCCTACGAAAAATGCGCGGCGGAAGCTGAAAGCTATAAAGACCGCATAATACTTGGCGGAACCGGAAATGCGCAAGGCTGCAAGTATTCGCCGACAGTCATCTACCCTGTAGGCATTGACGAAGATATAGTTAAGCACGAGCTTTTCTGCCCGCTTTTACCTGTGGTACCGTTTGATGACGATAAAGTAGACGAACTCATAAAGACCATAGAGGAACGCGAGCACGGCCTTGCTCTCTATGTATTTACAAAGAATAAGAAATGGGCAAGACGCATAATGCAGAAAATGCAGTTTGGCGGCGGCTGTATAAACGAAGTAATCATGCATATCATGGTAAAAGGCGTTCCGTTTAACGGCACAGGCCATTCCGGCATGGGCGCATATCACGGGAAATGGGGATTCAGAGAGTTTACACACCCATCCACAGTCCTTGAGGGAAGTGCTCACTTTAACTTAAGTTTACGAGAGCACCCATACTCCGGAAAAGCTGGTGAAAACAAGAAAAAAATGTTTAATATGATAAGAAAGCTGTAGCGCACTGCTACAGTTTTTTTTATCAATCTTTTTCATCAAAAAATTCTATCTCTTCGCCAAGAGGGCCATAGCAGAAAGCCATTCTCGCATTAACAGGCGGCTCCGAAGCGATAACAATGTTCTTAGGCTCCGTAAAAATCTCATAGCCTTCAGCCTTGACCTTCGAAACAATACCATCCACATCATCTGTGGTAAAAGCCATATGGCGGATAGCGCCTTTCTCCTTAACCCCCGGGCCGTTACTAAAAACCTCAAGTAAACAATTTCCGGCATCGATCATTATGCCATCAGGCCACTCTCTCTTCAAAGAAAACCCTAATAGATCCAAATAAAAATGCCTAACCTTATCAAGCTCTTCCTTAGACTCGCACTTAAGCGAAATATGATGAAATCCCGTAATCATAGATATCCCTCCATAGAATAAATTATGCAATATTTAACTGTTGGTATCAAGGGAAAAATATATAAACGTGGACCATCCGATAAACTATAAATAATTGATTTTTATTTGCGATTAGCTAGAAACGATAATTTAGTGATAGCCAGCGACCGCGCCAGGGATTTGTTCGAGACGAACTCGCTTTTTCGTGTGGTAACTGCCCCGTGGATGGGGGAAGTAACGTCAACTATAGGGTAAGGGATAACGTGAGGAAGGGGTCTTGGAAGCGAAGCAGACAAGATACGGTACAAAGAACGGTCCATTGAAACTTGTTTCAAAATGGACCGTTTTGTGTGCCGTAACCTTTGAAAACACATTGTTTTCAAAGGCACATTCCGTATTAAATCACAACCTCCCATCCCGAGAGTCGGCGGTAACGCCCGCCGATTGAGAGGGGTTGACTTGCCCTAAGAAAAAGTGATGAGGCGAGAAAAATCCCGCCCGGCAGGGAGCGAGTTTATTTAATCAGGTCTTTCACTACCTCGCCGGCGATCATCAGCCCTGCAACTGACGGCACAAAAGCTATGCTGCCGGGTGTGGAGCGGCGAGCATGAAGCGGCGCCTCGGCGGAAGATTCACCCTCGGAAGCGGCAGGTTCAAGCGGCTTTAAAGGCTTTTCATCAGAGTAAACCACCTTAAGGCTTTTTACCCCGCGCTTCTTCAGTTCTCTTCGCATAACCCTTGCAAGCGGGCAGATGTCGGTATCGTAAATGTCCGCCACCTTAAATCTGCCGGGATCAAGCTTGTTGCCTGCTCCCATGGCGCTTATTACGGGAACTCCTGCTGCCTGGGCCTTTAAGATCAGCTCTATCTTGGCGGTAACGGTATCCACCGCATCAACTACATAATCGTACTCAGAAAAAGGAAAATCTGCCGCATTTTCAGGAAGGAAAAAGCATTTATGAACGTTGACGATCACCTCCGGGTTAATGTCAAGCATCCGCTCTTTCATAACGTCAACCTTGTATTTCCCTAAACTGCTTCTTGTGGCGATTATCTGCCTGTTTAGATTTGACTCGCAAACCTTATCATCGTCTGTAAGGTCAAAGGCGCCGATGCCGCTTCGCACCAGGGCTTCGCACACATATCCGCCTACGCCTCCTATGCCAAATACCGCTACTCTCTTTTCTTTAAGTTTTTCAATGGCTCCGCTTCCAAGGAGCAATTCCGTTCTTGAAAATGTCTCGCTCATATAAAAGTTTCCTTTTTTCAGGTTCTTGATGCGGTAATTATAATTGTTCACGCAGAGAAATGCAAGAGGCCGGGTCTTATGAAGCTCATAGCGACCCGGCCTTATATTTTGATAAATATTATTTAATAACAGTTCTTACTCGTCTTGAAACTATAACAGCGATAGCCATCTTAATAAGATCAGGAATTATAAACGGAAATACGCACCAGGAAAGTACCGTAACAAGTCCAACCGCTCCCGTATCTCTCATGTAAATATACATAAACCAGCCTGTTCCAAAGGCATAACAGACCGCAAGACCTAAAATCAAAGCCACTATCTCAACGTAAAGCTTCTTTCCGAAGAAATGCGTTGCAAGGGTATAGATAAGTCCGATAAATATAAATCCGATTATATAGCCGCCGGTCTTTCCAAAAAGCGCTCCAAGTCCGCCTTTAAAGCCTGAAAATACAGGTAATCCAACCGCACCCATAAGAATATATACAAGTACCGACAAAGTACCGCGCTTGCCTCCAAGTATAAGAAGTGCCATAAATACTGCAAATGTCTGAAGTGTAAACGGTACTGCCATCGGGATCGTTATATATGAGCAAACCGTGATAAGAGCTGCTCCGATGGCAATATATACAAGACTGAGTGTATTAATGCTTCTTTTAGTTACTGCTGCTGTTTCTTTCATTTTCTCTCCTTTTATCCGGTGTCGTTATAGTTATCTGCACCGGCAACAGCATGGATTATATCAAAGCAAAAACAGATTGTCAACCTGTTTTATATTCTAGGTTGACAATCTGCCATATACTTATTTTATCCTTAGTTTTTCAAACTTTGCAAAAACGTCCTTCTCATCTGCATTTGCTATATCGCATATCCTCTCAAGGATATCCGCTATCAAAAGATTTTTTGAAATATTTGCCTGCCCCGGCTTAAACAGGCTTGCAGACCTTTCTTTTATGTCTTCCGGAAATGCGGAAACATCAGGATCAAAGTTGATGCCTATTCCCACCACAAGCCACTGAAAAGTGTCACTGTCAAACTCGCTTCCCGACTCTATAAGTATCCCGCAGACCTTTTTGCCGCTTATAAAGATGTCGTTGTTACCCTTGATAAGGGCCTCATTTCCGGTAAGCTCTTTTATGGTTTCACAAACCGAGACACCGATATACTTTATTATGCTTTCATTTGCTGAAAACCTGACGAAAGAAGGCGTAAGCACTATGCTCATATATATACCGCCTTCAGGAGAAAAAAACTCGTGATCTTTCCTTCCTCTTCCACCTGACTGACGTCCTGCCACTACGCAGGTTCCGGAAGGTGCGCCCTTAAGTGCAAGCTCCTTTGCGATATTGTTTGTCGAATCAACACATTCGTATACAAGCAATTCTCCCGCAGTACACGGGTTTTCCTTTTTCATGTGGGCTTTAATGCCCTCAAGGGAGATAATGTCGTTTTCTTCTGAGAGCCTGTAGCCCTTGTTGCTGACACTTTCTATTATGTATCCCTTGTTTTTAAGTTCCTTTACGGCTTTCCACACGGCGTTTCTTGATATCCCAAGCTTTTCTGCCATATCTCCGCCGGATATAAAGTCGCCTCTGCCGTTTTCAAGGAAAGAAAGGACTTTTTCCGTTGTTTTTCTGTTATCCATCTTACGACTCCAAATATTTATAAACCTGCGCCCTAAACTCCCATTACCTTTTTGATCATGGCATCTGTAGCAACCGGGTAAACATCTTTAATGTGGTCAGCTATGCGCTTTGCGGATTCTTTGGGCTTTTCCTTATAGGCAGATGTTATATGCTCATAGCCCCAAACGTGTTCAGGAGTAGTATAAACCGCCACGGGCCATCCGTAAGCCTCACCCTTTTTATTTTTTCTCTGCCTGAAATCCCGCATGCAAAGATACATCTGCATCTGAAGCTTTGAAATAACACCTTCATAGCCTTTTTCAGCATCCTTGCCAAAGCCCGCTCTTGTCTTAAGGTCATTTGAAAGATATTCTTCATTAGCAAGGTCTCCCGCAAAAAGATCCATAACAAGTTTCTGCTTTCTTGAAGCCTTGCCGTCATCCCAAAGAGCATCAAAATCATAGCCGTCTCTTCTATGGTTTACAAAATAAGGCAGCCATTTTACCGAGATAAATCCGGCTTTTTTGTCAAAAAACTTTCCGTAAGCCACTTTGCCTGTGCGGGCGATAACTTCTCTCCACTCCCAGGGGTCATTCTTTACATCTCCCGACCACCAGTACTTTGGAATAGTGCGCTCTTCAAGAGAGAATCCGGGTATCTCGTTTTTAAAAAGAGGTAAAAATCCCACCTCGTTTATATAATCAATTGCTTCGTTTGCAGTATGTAAACATTCGGGATCATTTTCATCAACTCCGTATATGATCCAGGTTCCGCTTTCATTTCCCATTTTCACGCCCTCCTTTTTGCTTAAACTATTATAACATAAAGAAAAAGAATGTTGCAGGCTGTTTTATCGAATTTATGGTTGAAAAATCCCGCAAAAAATGTTAATATTGTTCAGATAATACCGCGCCCGTAAGGCGCGAGAAAGACAAGGAGTCAGGGACGATTATGAAGAGAATTAAAACACTCGCAACCCGCAACCTTTGCGAAAGCGCTAAAAAAGGTGGATGTGGCGAATGCCAGACATCATGCCAGTCAGCATGCAAAACAAGTTGTGGCGTAGCAAATCAGAAGTGCGAAAACGAAGCAAAATAAGCACATCAAATTAGTACCGCCTGAAATCAGGCGGTATTTCTTTTATTACTAGGAGAAAGAAATGGTTCATCAGTACAAATTAAACGGATTTAATATCGTTCTTGATACATGCTCGGGCGCAGTTCACGACGTTGACGAAGTGGCTTACGATGTCATCGAGATGTTCAAGGATCACACAAAAGACGAGATAATTGACACTTTACTTGTAAAATATAAAGACCGCGAAGACGTTACAAAGGAAGAACTTTCAGAGTGCTACGAAGATGTTCTTTCCCTTAAGGATTCAGGACAGCTTTTTACTGAAGATACTTTTGAAGATATGGCAGGAACTTTTAAGGAAAGAAGCGGCAATGTTATCAAAGCCCTTTGTCTTCACGTTGCACACACCTGCAACCTTAACTGTTCTTACTGCTTTGCAAGCCAGGGCAAATACCACGGCGACAGAGCCCTTATGAGCTTTGAAGTCGGAAAAAGAGCTCTTGATTTCCTTGTGGAAAATTCAGGTACAAGAAGAAATCTTGAGGTGGACTTTTTTGGCGGCGAGCCTTTAATGAATTTTGACGTGGTAAAGCAACTTGTGGCTTATGCCCGTTCCATCGAAAAAGAAAAGAACAAAAACTTCAGATTTACTCTTACCACCAACGGCGTCCTTATTGATGATGAGGTTATTGAATTTGCCAATAAAGAAATGAGCAATGTGGTGCTCTCTCTTGATGGCAGGAAAGAAGTTCACGACAGATTCAGAGTGGACCTTGCGGGGAACGGCAGCTATGACAAGATCATACCTAAGTTCAAAAAGCTTGTGGATGCAAGAGGCGGTAAAAACTATTATATGCGCGGTACTTTTACCCATTACAACCCTGATTTTACAAAGGACATCTTCCATATGGCAGATCTTGGCTTTACAGAGCTTAGTATGGAGCCTGTGGTTGGCAAGCCTGAAGACGAGACTACTCTTACACCTGAAGATATAGAGATAGTAAAAGAGCAATACGAGATCCTTGCAAAAGACATGCTCCGCCGCGAAAAAGAGGGGCATCCTATTACTTTTTATCACTATATGCTCGATCTTACCGAGGGTCCTTGCATTTACAAGAGGATATCAGGCTGCGGCTCAGGTACGGAATACATGGCCGTAACCCCATGGGGCGACCTGTACCCATGTCATCAGTTTGTAGGCGAGGAGTCTTACAAACTTGGAGACGTATTTAACGGCGTAACAAATGATGCCGTAAGAGAAGAATTCAGAAGCTGCAACGCTTATGCAAGAGAAGAATGCAAAAACTGCTGGGCTAAGCTTTATTGCTCAGGCGGCTGCGCTGCCAACGCTTTCCATGCTTCAGGTTCTATACGAGGCATTTATGAGCCGGGCTGTGAGCTTTTTAAGAAACGTATTGAGTGCGCTATAATGATGCGAGTAAGTGAAAACAGTGAAAAACAGTAAGACACCTATATTGAATTTTCTAACTGAATATGCAGCTTCAGATACCGCAAGGCTTCATATGCCGGGTCACAAAGGAATTGCGCCTGCCTGCGTACCTGCGGCGCTTTCCGCGATGTATCGCTTTGATATCACAGAAATAGCAGGGGCAGATAACCTTTTTGCCCCTGAAGGTATAATAGCCGCAAGCGAAGAGGCTGCAAGCAGGATATTTGGCGCTGCAACTTTTTATAGCTGCGAGGGCTCAAGTCTTGCTATCAAAGCCATGCTCTATCTTTCCTTAAAGCATTTTGATAATGTGGCAGAAAAAAACGCTTCTTTTAGGTCTGCCCTTATAGCCATAGGGAAAAACCACAAGGCTTTATATAACGGAGCTGAGCTTTTAAATATTTCTGTAGAGCATACAGACTCTGTAAATGACGGCCTTGTATCAAAGATAAAGGAACTTAAAGCAGGTGGCTATACCGTAATCGGCGTATATGTTACTTACCCTGATTACTTTGGAAATGTAACAGACCTCAAGTCCATAAAGCAAGCTATCCTTCCTTTTGATGTACCTCTTCTTGTAGACGGGGCACATGCAGCTTACTTTAAGTTTTTAAAGGGCGAGTTTGCAAAAAACTATCCTCACCCTATAGATTGCGGTGCTGATATGGTATGCACTTCAGCGCACAAAACCCTTCCTGCACTTACAGGGGCAGCTTATCTGCATATTTCAGACTCCTTAAAAGATGTTATCCCACTTGCAAAGCACGCCATGGATATATTTGGCTCCTCAAGCCCCTCTTACCTTATTATGGCATCTCTTGACGGAGTAAACGGCGTAGCAAAAGAATTTGAAGAAAGTCTTGAAGGCTTTTGCCTTAAGGTAAAAAAGCTTAAAGAAGAGCTTGCCGATATGGGTTTTGACATAGCAGTATCTGACCCTATGCGTATTACCGTAAGAAAGCCGGAGCGCTTTAACGGCAGCGACTTTGCAAATGCTTTGCGAGAGCACGGCTGCGAGCCTGAATGCTTTGCAGATGGCTACGTGATCCTGATGCTTTCCCCGTATAATACGGATAAAGACCTAAAAAAGATCAAAGAAGCCTTTGAGAGCCTTCATGAAGGCAGAGTTACGCAATCCCCTCAGGGCAAATGCTACGATTGCCTTGATAATTTTTCATAAAAAATCCGGGCCATTCCCCAAAAAGAATGGCCCTCTTTTCTATCCTTTTACAGCTCCATCTGCTATCCCTTTTAATATCTGTTTTTGAAACAGCGCATAAAAGCCAATCACAGGTATGGCCGCCAAAATAAGCGCACTTAAAATAGCCGTCCAATCACTGCTATATTGCCCAAATAAAGTATTGGTCGAAAGCAGCAACGTATATTTTTTATTACTGGAAAGAACAATGAGTGGCAGTAAAAAATCATTCCATACCCATAAAACATTGGTGATGCAAATGGTTGTAGTTATCGGCTTAAGCAAAGGCATGATCACATAAAAAAAAGTCTGAATACTGCTGCTACCGTCTATTCCTGCTGCCTCTTCAAGTTCCATAGGTATCCCTTTTACAAAACCGTGATACAAAAAAATAGCCATGCTGACACCAAGCCCGGCGTAAACAAGCGAAAGACCTAAGAGTGAATTTTTTAAATGCAATGTCAAAGTCACCTTATATAGCGGAATCATGATTGAACTAAAAGGTATAAGCATTGAAAAAACAAATAGGCTAAATATGATTTTTGAAAGTCTGGTTTTCGTTCTGCTAAGTTTCCAACCGGCAAGTGCAGAAAACAATATCATAAGCGAGACACTGACAGAAGCTAACAGCACCGTATTTCCTAAACTTCTTAAATACTTCATTTTTTCAAATGTCCTGATATAGTTTTCAAAATGTATTCTATCCGGAAGACTGATCACGTTGGTTAAAAGCTGTCCGTTGGTCTTAAATGAATTCATAAGCGCCATTAAAAGAGGAAAAAGTGTGTACATAGCACCTATGATCAAAAACAGGTATACAAATATATTTACCATCATATTTTTCCTTTTCATAGCTCAGCCTCCCTTCGTTTTGTTAGCCTTAATTGCAGCATAGTCACCATAAGTACTATAAAAAAGAGTACAGTTGATTTTGCTGTCGCATATCCATAACGAATATTGCCTTTAAATGCTTCTTCATATATATTTATTGCAGCAGATTGAGTTGCTCTTCCGGGGCCCCCGCCTGTAAGCGCATATATGACGTCAAAAACCTGAAACCCGGAATTTAAAGCCCAAAAAATACAAATCGTTACCGCATGACCTATCAAAGGAAATGTGACTTTCCAAAAAATTTGCCATGCGTTTGCTCCGTCAAGAGATGCTGCAGATTTAAGCTCTGTTGGTACCCCTTGAAGTGCCGCCATGTAAATGATCATCAAATAACCCACTGCTCCCCAAGCAGCCACTATAATTATTGCCAAAAAAGAATATTTTGGATCACCTATCCAAGATTTATCAAGGAATTTTAAATTCCAGTTATCTGCCATATAATAAAGAACCTTTGTAAAAATAAACATCCACATATATCCCCCTATGACCATACTGATCATATTTGGCATATAAAATACAGTTCTGAAAAATCCTTTCCCTTTTGGTCTGCTTTCTATAGCTACCGCTAGAATAAGCGCCACCACATTTGAGACAACAACTATAGCCAGCACATATTTTAAAGTAAACCTCATTGATCCCCAAAAATAACTATCATCTAAAATCTCTCTAAAGTTTGATACCCCCACAAATTTATATGTCTTGGTAATCCCGTTCCAATCGGTAAGAGCGTAAAAAAAGCCGGAAATTGCCGGATAAAGTTTAAAAACGAAATACACCAATAATGCCGGAGCGCAGAAAAGCAAAAGACTCCGATTTGGGTGTTTTTTATTCATGTATATAACTCCTTTTTGAAAAAATATAAAAGAAGAGAGGGAGAAGAACCTCCCCCTCTCCATATCCTTATTCTAGTTCAAAGAATTAGCGTTTTTAAAGGCTGCATCTAATCTTTCGATAATATCATCTACGGTAACAGTTCCTACATAGTATTCCTGTAAAAGTTTACCCTGTTCATCTGTAACAGAAGATGGAAGTACCAGATCCTGATACGCTTTTCCTCTTGCGACATATTCTGAAGCCTCATCAACCCAAGATGAAGACTCATAGTTATGACATGAAGCAAGCGGATTGAATGAACACGACTGGAATAATTCAGATGAGTCATTGTCATCAAGCACATAGTTTGCGAATTCTAAAGCAAGATCCTTGTTCTGAGACCCCGGATATACTGCAAGTGTTGTTGATGTAGAAAGATTTACACGTGTACAATTAGGGTCATCGTTTATAGGAAGGGCAAACACCCCAAGCTTCATATCAGGATTTGTTTCCATTATGGTATTAGCTGCCCAGGTTCCCTGAACGTACATAGCTGCTTTTCCGATAGCAAAATCAGCTGATCCGGCCTCAGAGCCCTCTTCCATGGCACGATCTGTTCCGTTTTGCATAATAAGATCAATAACATCAAAGATTTCTCTTACTTCAGCATAAGAACCTTCATCCTTATACATACGATCAAGCCAGTCTGTAAGTTTTCCGCTTACTATATCTCCAAGCGTAAGTCCGGTCATAAGCTGTGGTACCCACTGCTCCTGAAAGGCAAGCATGAAAGGTGTAACTCCGTTGCTGTTTAAAGTCTCACAGATACTCTTTAAATCACTTAAAGTTTCCGGCGGAGTAAGATTATACTGCTCAAAGATATCTCTGTTATAAAGAACTCCCCATGCCTGGCTCTCGATAGGAACCGCAAGTAGCTTACCATCCACCGAAACCGTCGATCTTACATTTTCGTAAATCTTACCGGCAAGCTTCTCACCTGAAAGATCGGTAAGATTTCCTGCCTTATTGTAAGTTCCGATATTATTAGAGTGAAGCGTAAAAAGATCCGGCGCATCATCGCCTGTCAGTCTTGTTTGAAGAATTGTCTCATACTGATCAGAACTTGGCATTTCAAGATTAACCGTTACCTTGATGTTCTTTTCAGCCAGCATTTTTTCTTCAAACTTCTTACAGTAGCTTTCCCATTGGTCCATATACTGAGGAAAACTCATCATAATATTAAGTTCAGCTTCTTTAGGAGCTTCTTCTGTTGCTCCGGTATTTTTCACTACACCGGTTTCACTGGCTGTTTTACCACTTTCTTTTGTGTCGGTGCTTTTTCCACCGCAAGCTGTCATAGATAACACCATAACACCTGCCAGAATAAGTGCCATTATTTTTCTTAGTTTCATTTTGTTCCTCCTCACAATCTTTGTGTGTTTTGATGATGTGAGTATATCAGACAAGCTTTTAAAAAACATTTTCCAAAACTGACATTATTTATTGTCAGTTTTTAACCCTTCCCGCATATCTCCCGGGGTAATTCCATAATATTTTTTGAAATTTTTATAGAAATGAGCCTGGTCCATGTAGCCTATCATAGCGCCAACTTCTCTTAAAGGCACTTTATACTTAATGATTAATTCTTTTGCTTTTTCCATCCGAATCATTAAAACATATTCAGAAAAACCTATCTTCTGATCGTTTTTAAAGATTTTGCTTAAGTATTCTTTGCTGATATGAAAATGATCGGCTGCTTCTTCAAGTGTAACTCCTTCTTTATAGTGTTCTTCAATATACCTGCGAACACTATCGGTATCCATACGTGTTTTCTTGCTTTCCCTTTCTTTTACGTAATCAATCGTTTTTTTAAACAAATTTCCTATAAAGTCTAAGATGTCTTTTAGTTTGCTTTCCCTGCCAAACACGTATACATCTCCGGTTCCGTTTAAAACTTCTTTTTTGTTATAAGAACTTTGGCTTATATATCTTTGCCAAACTCCGATAAGGCTGTAATAAATACCAATCTGAATAAATTGAGTTGGGCATTCGCCCTCGTATTCAGAGATGAGAGTTTTAAGACAACTAAGCCCCTCATCTATTTTTGATGAATTACCGATACTAATATTTATCTCAAGTTCATTAAGTATCTTGTTAAAATCTTTTTCCCATGCCTCCGGTGGGAATTCAGCTTTAACTCTTAGTTCGCCGGTATCTTCATTTCTGTTTAACTCTTTAAGGCAGTTTTCAAGCTGACGAGTAAGTTCTTCAGGTTTAACAGGTTTAAGAAGATAATCTACCACTCCAAGTTTGAGTGCTTTATGGACATACTCATAATCTTCATAACCACTTATAACTATAGCAGGTGCCATTATCGATTCATCTCTCATAAGCTGAATAAGGTCTAAGCCCGTAAGTCTTGGCATCCTTACATCTGTTATCACTATGTCAGGTCGTACGTTTTTAACTAAAGACCAGCCTGTTTCTCCATCAGAAGCTTCCCCCACAACTTCAAGTCCAAGTTTTTCCCATGGTCCAAGAGATCTGATAACATTCCTTGTCCAAGGTTCATCATCTATTATCACTACTTTGTACATTTTGTTCCCCCTGTTCTTTTATAGCTTTAGTCAGAATTGTAACTACCGTCTCTCTATATTGGTCACTCTTTACCGACAGCCCATACTTATCCGAATCCCCATGAAGGCGTAGTCTTGAATGTACATTTCTTAATCCTATATGAGAATTAAGTTGCATAGAGTTATCTGCATCACTCTTTAATGCTTTATTTACCTCTTCAAGCCTTTTGGGCGTAAATCCAACGCCGTTATCTATCACTTCTATCTTCAGATTCCCATCTTCATTTATTCGGCTGACAAATCTGATAACACAATCTCCTGTTTTATCTGAAAAGCCATACTCAAAGCTGTTTTCTGCCAACGGTTGCAAAATTAGTTTTGGCACCAGAAGGTCAAGGGTTTCTTCTTGAAAATCAAGTTCCATTCTTATCCTGCCACCAAAGCGTTCGTTTTGGATCATTATATAGCTCTTAAGATATTCTGCTTCTTCAGACAGTTTAACCATTTCCTTTGAAAAGCTTAAGGAGTATCGCATAATATCGCATAATGCAAGGGTTATCCTGTATATTTCGGGTGCATCGTGACCAAGCGCCATTCCACCTATTACCTGAAGGGTGTTATACATAAAATGTGGATTTATCTGAGCTTGCAGTGCCCGAAGCTGCGCACTTCTTTTAGCAATCTTGCTTTGGTATTCTTTTTCAATAAGTTCTTTATTTCTGGCGATCATAAGGTCAAAGCTTTCCTGTAAAACACCTATCTCATCGGTTCTTTGACTTGATTGTCTGCTATTATAATTATCAAGTTTGAGATTTTGCATCTCTTTTGACAGCTTAGTGATGGGCTTACTGATCAAGGCAGAATAACCCACAGAACATACAATCCCAATGAAGGCAGTTGCGCAGGCTATGAATATTCCCATCATTAACGTAGGTAACAATGTCTCAGAGATGGTTTTTTCCGGAACTGCCACCAAAAGTTGTAGTTTTCCCCTTCCAATCGGTCTGTAAAACCAAAATCTCTCATTATAGAGTGTTTCCTTTTGTTCACTTTCAGAAAGCATTTTTCTTACATGAGCTACTGTGCTCTCAGAAAGTTCGTATTCTTCACCATAATCTGCCTCAATGATATTTCCCATATCGTTAAGTATCATTATTGACTCTTCAGGAACTGATTTAATCTCATCTAGCAGTTTTTGAAGTGCATAAGGCCGAAGATGCGCTACCATAAGTCCTATGGGGCTATTATCTTCAAAACGGTATATTTGATGTACCTCTAAAATTTCTTTTTCTGTTCGGTAGAAAACGAGATTCTTCTGAAGATTATCATCATGATCTTTCCAGAAATCAAGTCTGCCTCCTGTCTTCTCCATAGTGGCGCCTGAACGTTCCGCTATCAGCACTTCACCTTGTTTATAATTGTATAGTTCAATTGAATTAATACTACTATCTATGCTAATGATTGAGTTTAGCGCTGTTATAAGTACCCATCTATCATCGTAATTAAGTTCTTTGTCTGTCACACACCAATTGATCAGCTTCTCTCTGACATTTTTATCAGTTTCAAAGCTATAAATCTGTTTAAAAGTGTCCTGCATTTCTACGTTTAGCCTGTCCTGCAGCCAGCCGCTACTCATCCTGTGGTAATATATCAGTTGATCTCTTGCTTTATTGTAATTAACCGTTAACGCGATTGCTGTAACCAAAGCTATAGGTATCACTGTAAAGACCAGCATATAATATAGCAATTTCTTCCTGATAGACAAATTCTTAAACCATTTGATCATTCTCAACCTGAACCTCCAACACATACCCTTATAATCCATTTCATCACATTGTATTATATCACGGAATTTACTGATATTAAATCGTTTTAAATTGGTTGTTTTTAATGTATGCGTTGTATATTATTAATGTCATTTAATATAACCGAAAACAGATATTTCAAAAAAAGAAAATCAAAATGATTACGTATATACAATGTTTTTCTTTTATTGCCATGTTATTATCTTACTACCATAAAAAAACAAGGAGAAAAGTAATGATGAAAATGAAAAAAAATCTATGCATCATCCTCTCTCTGCTTTTATGTGTTGGTTTGTTAAATGTCCCAACACGTGCAGAAGGAGCCCAGTTACCAATGTCGCTATTACATATTGAAGGTAATCGCATCTACAACTCTCAAGGTCAACAACTGACCCTTCGCGGAACCAATCTTGGAGGGTGGCTTATGCAGGAAGGTTGGTTGTCACCTCTTGGTTCAGGTGAACTAGATCACGCTTACATCACTGAGATTATCGCATCATGTACTAATGGAGAGCACACTTCTTATTTAGCTTATGATACCAATACCTCAAATGGAATAGTAACCAATAATCTTAATACTTATTGGCAGTCTGACCGCGCACAAGACAATGACAACATGGAACTGAAAATTGTATTAGACAAAGCAAGAACATTTGACACCATCGTTGTCGAAACCGATCCAGCGCATACCGGCGACTATC
>JAEEOQ010000033.1 GCA_016284355.1 Lachnospiraceae bacterium | reverse complement strand
AAGATCATCGTACCTATTTCTAAGCCCGGTATCGCAACGGTTGCGTTACTTACGGTGATAGGTTACTGGAATGACTGGTTCCTGGCAATGCTCTATGTTAGAGATCCTGCCAAATATCCGTTGCAGTATCTTTTGATGAAAGCCCAGAATCAGGCGGATTTCCTTATCAAGAACTCATCGGTGATAGGCGTGGAGGCAACCAAGATTCTTCGTGACCTTCCCGGCACCAGTTTAAGAATGAGCCTTGTGGTATTTATCGTAGTTCCCATCGCATTCGCTTATCCTTTCTTCCAGCGATACATAATCTCGGGACTTACCATAGGCTCGGTAAAAGGGTAATTCCGGCCAATCCCGGCCGATTACAAACATATAATTTATTGGAGGAGAAAACATGAAAAAAGTTTTAGCTACACTGTTGACCTGCGGACTTTTATTAGGATCCCTTGCAGGATGCGGACAGGCCGCAAGTGTTGAGGCTTCCGGTAAGAAAGCCGAAACAAGCACCGTTACGGAAACAAAGACTGAGACCAAAACGGAAACAAAGACGGAGACTGCTGCTGAGACAAGCACTGCAGATCCCGGCAGACCTGCCGATCACGTAACACTCAAGATGTATCTTGAAGGAAGCAACGTTACCGATGATACCGCTGTTCTTGAAAAGGTAAATGAATATCTTGACGAGAAACTCAACGTTACCCTTGAGCCCATTTGGGGTACCTGGGGCGATTTCGACCAGGGCGCTGTTCTTTCTTTACAGGGTGCTGAAGATGTTGATATCTACTTCACCTGCTCCTGGACTCTCAATGAGTACAACCAGTTTGCAAGAGACGGCTACTATGTACGCCTTGACGATCCCAACAACAACCTTATGGAAAAGTACGGACAGGATATCCTGAACCTTCTTCCCGAAGTGCTCATCAAAGGTTCCACCATCGAAGGTGCCAACGGTTACGGTATCTACGCTGTTAACGGATACAAGGATATTGCCTGCCAGCTTTGCTGGGACGTTAACGTAGATCTTCTTAAGAAGTACGGCTACACCATCGAAGATATCGAAAAGGCTGATTACTACAGCTTTGGCGACATTCTTGCTACCGTTAAGGCAGGAGAAGGCGACAGCTTCTATCCCCTTCTTGTTGAAGGTGCGGTTTTAGAGCGTATGGTTGACAACTCCATCATCGTTGCAGGTGATTCCGGTTCCAACAACCTTCTTTCTTACTACATCAATCCCAAGAAGACATCCGATCAGGGTGCATACGGCAATAAGATCCTCAACAAGTTCGCTACAGATGAATTCAAGAAGTTCTGCAAGCAGACACGTGAGTATTATCTTGCAGGCTATATCGATCCCGCTATGGCTAATCCCGAGAAGGCTAACGATGTAAGAGCAAATAAGCAGCTTACCGGTCAGTACCTCATCGGAACTCAGTCATATTCATTGGGATATGAGATCCAGGCTTCCACAGAGCGTGGCTTTGAAGTTGCAATGGTTCCCACAACTCCTGCTTATGTTGATACAACATCTTCACAGGGTGCTATGATGGCTATTTCTACAGCTTCAAAGAATCCTGAGAGAGCTATGATGTTCCTTAACCTTCTTAACACAGATCCATACCTTTTCACACTTCTTGATTTTGGTGTAGAGGGAATCCACTACAACCTTAACGATCAGGGTGAGGCTGTATTTACAGATGAGAGAGGTAACTATCAGCCTTGGACAAATGGTATGGGTAATGTAACACTCCTTCCTCCACAGGCAGGACAGGGTGCAGATTTCTGGGATGGTTTCAAGGCATACTACGGTGCTGCTGACGAGATCCCAATCCTTGGATTTACATTTAACTCAGAGAGCGTTGGAAATGAACTTGGTGCAGTAGCAAATGCTGCAGCAGAGTACGCACTTCCACTTTCAATCGGTGCGGTAGACCCTGATGAGGTTCTTCCAAAATTCCTTGAGAAACTTGATGCAAACGGAATGCAGACAATCGTTGATGAAGCTAACAGACAGCTTACTGAATTCCTTGCAAACAAATAAACTCATATTTGTGTTTTCTTCCATAGGGGCTTGCCGGAAAGGTTTCTTTCCGGCAGGCTTCTTAGAGCGTTTAACACTTTGTTTTTTGACTGCCATATGCTAAAATCACATTAGATATTTTTATACAAGGACGAAATTTACGTGAAGAAGCTTGACTTAAAATGGAGTATGATTTTATTGCTCATCTCTATCTGGCTGGTGCCGATTTTGATGGCTTCTTTTGTTGTGTATTTTTTGGTCTCAGGTAAAATGCGGGATCAGGTACAAAGCGCCCTTGCACTTTCTATGAATAAAGCGGTTTACAGTATAGATACAAGACTTGATGAATGTGTTAATGCATCAAGAAATGCCACATACTTTAACGTAATATCCGAAAACTACGAAGGGTATGTTAAAACAGGCGAAAAGCAGACACTTTATGATCAAATGACGATCTACCTTGCTCAGCAGTATCGTTTTAATGCAAATTTTGAAACTACCATGGTCTTTTTTACAGATGACCCGGAGCTTTTTTATTCTACGTACAGTTCAGGAAGTTCATATGATAACGTTATTCATTTTAAGAATAATTATTTAAAAGACGCTCTTTATATTTCAAGAAATTTAGATTCAAGGGTAAAACTCTACAAAGGCGGTAATTCCCTGTATCTTATGCGTAATCTTCTTAATGACCGGTATAAGCCGTTTGCGATGATCGTAATGGAGCTTAATAAAGAAAAGATTTTTGATGCATTAAGTACTGTAAGAGCTTACAGTGGAGGCTACGTTTTTTTAAACGGCGAAAAGATTAGCGGAAGGAGTATAGAGCTTCCTGAAACTTTTATCCTTAAAGAGGTTACAGAAGGCCCGGTTATTGAAAAGAGCGGAAAAGACTATTATGTTTATCTTACAGAGAACTATAACGGCAGTTTCCTTTCATATGTTGTCAAGCTTGACAGTAATATGCTATTTGGCGAGATAAGGACTACTTATTATGTCCTTTTGATAGTGTTACTTTCACTTATTCCGCTTATAGTGACTGTATTTGTATATCTTAGAAAAAGAGTGTCAGGTCCTGTTGAAAAACTTGTTCTTTCTGCAAAGGAGATAACAGCAGGAAATTACGGTTATCATATTGAAAGCAGTGATGCGGGAAGCAGGGAATTTGAATACCTTAATGAGTCATTCAATGCCATGAGTGACGAGCTTAAAAATCAGTTTCTTAAGATATACCTGGAGGAGATCGCACTTCGTGATGCCAATATAAAAGCTTTGCAATCTCAGATAAATCCTCACTTTTTAAATAATACTCTTGAGATCATTAACTGGGAGGCAAGACTTAACAAAGTTTATAAAGTAAGTAACATGATAGAAGCTCTTTCTACCATGCTTAATTCTACATTAAACCGAAAGAACGTACAGACCATATCCCTTTCTGAAGAGATAGAGTATGTAGATGCATACCTTTACATTATCGGAGAGCGTATGGGAAGCAGGCTTAAGATAGAAAAAAATGTGGATGAGAGCCTTCTTAAAACAGAGGTTCCAAGGCTTATTATACAGCCTGTTATTGAAAATGCAGTAGAACACGGAATTAATGCCACGACGGAAAGTACCATCAGTCTTAACATTTATTCAGATGATGATTTTATTTATATCAAGGTTACAAATACCGGTAATATGAGTGAAGATGATGTTAAGAAAGTTGCGGAACTGCTTTCTGATTCTGAAACCGAAGAAAAACATCATGTTAATATCGGCATCAGAAATGTTAACAAACGTTTAAAGCTTATGTACGGAGACTTAAGCGGTCTTAAAGTATATAATAACGGTGATTGCACAGAAAGCCTTCTTACTATTAGAAAAGGAGGCGAGAGAGTATGAAAAAGATAAAGCCTGTTATTCTTATCTTACCTGTTTTTATCACTCTTTTGTTTTCTTCCTGCGGATTTGAAAGCTTAAAGACAGGTCCTGTATCAAAGAATGAAGCATCGCTTGAACTATCGGTTATGACTATGTATGCAGGAAGCGACGGCAATGCGACTAACTATAAAGAAGCGGTAAAAGAGTGGGAAGTAAAGACCGGATATACTGTAAAAGACAGTTCCGTTACTTCCGATGAAACCTTTAAGACAAGAGTTTCAATGGATTTCCTTGCAGGCGCGGAAGCAGATGTTCTTTTTTATTTTTCGGGCGAAGATGCTGCAAATCTTGTTAAAAACAACAGAGTGGTATCTATAGATGAGATAAGAAAGGTTTACCCCGAATATGCAGCAAATATGAAAGAAAGCCTTATTCAGCCAAGTCCTGTTGATGGCATGATTTATTCCATACCTGTAAACGGATACTGGGAAGGCCTTTTTGTAAACCAAAAAGTATGCGAGGCCGCAGGTGTTCCGGTTCCTGATGAAAATACGGACTGGGATACATTTATGGATACCTGCGAAAAGATAAAAAATGCCGGCTTTATTCCTATTGCCGCATCTCTTGCAAATGTGCCTCATTACTGGTTTGAGTTTTGTATATATAATTATGGAGACCCGGAAAATCACTCGACAGTTCCAAGAGGTATATATGACAGGGCAGGCATAGCCTGGTCTAAAGGATTGTCTGATATTAAAAAGATGTATGAGAAAGGATTTTTTCCGGAAAATACTCTTTCGGCATCAGATGATGAGACCATGCGTGATTTCCTTGAAGGGAGAGCAGCCTTTCTTCTTGACGGTTCCTGGAGGGTTTCTGCCATTGAAAATGCAACGTCAAATGTGGATGATTTTATCGTTACTTTTGTGCCCGGAAAAAATGACAGAAAAACCACAGATATCATTGGAGGTCTTTCAAGCGGTTACTACATCACAAGAAAAGCTTGGGAGGACCCTAATAAACGAGATGCAGCCGTTAGTTTTGTAGAGTTCATGACAACAGATGACATGGTCTCAAGATTTGCCTATGTTTCTGCCACGGCTCTTAAAAGCGGTGTAAAACTAGAAAAAGATGATGTTTCCGGGCTCGTTAAAAGTGCCATTTATATGGCTGAACATGCCACGGGAGTTTCAGAGGCTGTTCAGGACTATGTGCCTGCTGAAAGCAGAGCACCGATATTTGAAAAAATGCCTGATATTGTAAAAGGCAACAAAGACATAGATGAAGCTATAGGGGAAGTGATCGAATGTTTAAAGTAGCTATTATTGATGATGAGCCTATTATTGTTGAGGGTCTGTCAAAAACCGTAGACTGGGCAAAATGGGATGCAAAGGTTGTAGGCTTTGCATACGACGGTCTGCAGGGGCTTGACCTTATAAGAAAAGAAAAGCCGGATATTCTGATCTCAGATATTGCTATGCCAAATATGGACGGCCTTAATATGATAGCTGCCGTAAAGTCCGAATTTCCTCATATGCAGATATCAATACTAACAGGGTACCGAGATTTTGATTATGCAAAGACCGCTATATCACTTGGAGTGTCAAGGTTTCTTCTTAAGCCTTCAAAACATGAGGAAATAGAAGAAGCCATAACTGCCATGACAGCAAAACTTCGTGAGTATTACGCAAGATACAGTATACCTTATGAGGAAGATGACAAAAAGCAGGATGAACCCGGCGATATACTTGAAAACCCTGCAAGTTCCTTTATTGTAAATAATGCCCTAACTTATATTAAGGATAATTACAAAGAAAAATTAAAACTTGTTGATGTTGCAGACCATATATTTGTGAGTCAATGGCACCTTAGCAAGCTTCTTAACAAACATACCGGCAAGAATTTTTCTGAAGTTTTAAATGGAATAAGGATCGAGAAAGCAAAAGAACTGTTAAAAGATCCTTCTTACAGGATTTATGACATAGCTCTTGAAGTAGGATTTCTTGATCTTGCACATTTTTCAAGAGTTTTTAAGAAAATGACCGGTATCAGCGCAAACGATTACAGAAATAAGGAGACAAACAAAGATGAGAGTTTATAAGACAAGAGATTACGATCATGCCTCTAGAGTTGCGGCTAATATTTTATCAGCGCAGGTAATAATGAAACCTGACTGTGTGCTTGGTCTTGCCACAGGTGCTACTCCTGAGGGGCTTTATAAGCAGCTTATAGAGTGGTACAAAAAGGGTGATATAGATTTCAAAAAGGTAAGAACCGTTAACCTTGATGAGTATGTGGGACTTGATGGCAGCAACGATCAGAGCTACAGATATTTTATGGACAGTCATTTCTTTAACCATATAAATATTAAAAAAGAGAATACAAATCTCCCTTGCGGAACTGAAAAAGATACAGAAAAAGCTTGCAAAGACTATAATAAGATCATTAAGAGCATGGGCGGAGTAGATATGCAGCTTCTTGGCCTTGGTCTTAACGGTCATATCGGTTTTAATGAGCCGGGAGCAGCTTTTGATAAAGAAACCCATGTTGTTGATCTTTCAAAGAGCACCATTGATGCAAATTCCAGATTCTTTGCATCAATTGATGATGTTCCAAAACAGGCTATCACCATGGGAATTAAGAGTATTATGCAGTCAAAGAAGGTGCTTCTTATGGTAACAGGTGAAAATAAGAGAAATATTGTAAAAGAGGCTTTCTTTGGTCCTATAACACCAAATGTACCTGCGTCAGTACTTCAGCTTCATAACGACGTGATCCTTGTTGGTGATGAGGCAGCACTTGGAGATAACTTTGATAAATATCTTGACCTGTAAGGGAGACAAATATGGAAACAGTAAGAGGATACTTATATACGGAAGATTATAAGTTTGTGCCGGGAGAAATGGTAACGGAAAACGGCATCATTGTTTCATTAAAGGAACTTAAGGAATCGGAACTAAGCGATACGGAGAAGGATAAATATATAATTCCGGGCCTTGTGGATATTCATTCCCACGGATGCGTAGGTCATGATACATGCGACGCAGACCCGGAAGGCCTAAAAAAGATGCTTGCCTACCAGAGGGAAAACGGTATTTTTACTTATTTTCCAACTACCATGACCTTTGATGAAGAAAGACTTACAAGGGTTTGTACGTGTATAAAAGATGTGGCCGAAAAAGATGAGAC
The DNA here is from genome assembly GCA_016284355.1 of Lachnospiraceae bacterium. GTDB lineage: Bacteria > Bacillota > Clostridia > Lachnospirales > Lachnospiraceae > JAEEOQ01. Next base: position 17,178 of record JAEEOQ010000033.1, on the reverse strand, counting down.
AATTGGGGGAGTCTATCTTGAAGGCCCGTTTATCTCTTACGAAAAAAGAGGCGCGCAAAATCCTGACTACATTGCAAAGCCTGATGATGACATGATTAAAAGGCTTAATGCGGCAAGCGGAGGAAGAGTTCGCTTTGTAGCTATTGCGCCTGAAAGCGACGGAGCAATGGACTGTATAAAAAACGCAGGCAGAGAATATAAATATACAGTTGCCCACACCACGGCAGATTACGATACAGCAATTAATGCCTTTAATGCAGGTGCCACACATGTAACTCACCTTTATAATGCCATGCCTGCATATAACCACAGAGCTCCGGGAGTGATCGGAGCTGCGATGGACGATGAAAGAGTATTTGCCGAGCTTATAACTGATGGCATACATATTCATCCTGCAGTAGTAAGGAATACCTTTAAAACTTTTGGCCCTTCTCGTGTGATCCTTATCTCAGACAGCTGCGAAGCTACAGGCATGGAAGACGGAGAGTATGAGCTTGGCGGCCAAAAGGTCTTTAAAAAGGGAAACAGAGCAACTCTTGCAGACGGAACCTTAGCAGGTAGCGCTTCAAATCTTCATGATTGCTTAAGGGAAGCAATAAAGATGGGCGTTCCAAAAGAGTGGGCTGTTAGAGCAGCCACTGTAAACCCTGCTATTGAAGCCGGTGTTTTTGACAAGGTTGGCAGTTTTGCAGTTGGCAAAAAAGCCTTCTATACCTATTTGTAAACGCGAAACGATTCTTCACGTTTAATGAAGAATCATAAATTTGTCTTGAAAATATGATATGATTAGCAGTATAATCATCATAGGACCTTGTTTTTTATAAAGGAGGTACGATTATGGATGATTATATGCTTTCTACCGGTTTTGGAGGTGCCATGCCTACAGGTCTGCCGGGTGGTTTCTTTATTTACGAGGCGAGTGGCGATGAAAAGATCATTTTTGCCGAGCCAAATGTAATAAAGATGTATGGATGCGCAGATTTTAATGATTTTTTAGATCATGTAGGTGGCACCTTTAAAGGTATGGTCCATCCTGATGACCTTTATAAAATAGAAAATCAGATAAAAGCACAGACCTTTTTCGGAGAAAAAAGGCATGATTATGTGCGGTATCGAATAAGGACCAAAACCGGAGAAGAAAAGTTTGTTGAAGACTTTGGACATCTTCTTCATACAAATAACGGAAAAAGTTTTTTTTATGTATTTATTGTGGATGTAGACCAGAATGAATTTTACAATCGAAGCAAAAATTCCTATGCTGAGGCAGAGGTTCTTTCGGCGAGCCTTGAAACCGACATACTTACCGGTTTATTTAATATGTCTTTTTTCTATCAGCATGTTGGTAAACTTATGAATTCTACTGAAAACAGAAAAGCAGATCTATCCATAATCCATTTTGATATCTCTAATTTTAAACTTTATAACGAGTTGCACGGTTTTACTGCAGGAGATGAGCTTTTATGCACTCTTTCAAAGCATTTATCGGATATCTTTGAAGGACATATGATTTCCAGGTTTTCAAATGACCACTTTTTTATCTGTTATGAGGGAAACAGAGGGGATGCGGTAAAAAAAGTGGAGCAGGTCTATAAGAAGATGCTTAGTAATGAAGATCCGAGCAAACGCGTAAGGATTAGAGCAGGTCTTTATTATCCGGGAACTAAGATATTTGATGTAGGGCTTGCCTGCGACCATGCGAGACTTGCATGTAACAGCATAAAGTATCGCTATGATGTATATTACTGCATTTACGATGATATGCTAATAGATAAACTTCGCAAACAGCAATACGTGTTGGATCATATCGAAGAAGCAATTGAAAAAGAATATATCAAGGTGTTTTATCAGCCTGTTATAAGAGTAAAGACAGGAAAGATATGCGGATGTGAAGCACTTGTAAGGTGGATGGATCCAAATATTGGAATGATGAACCCGGGTGAATTTATTGAAACACTCGAGCAGTTCCACCTTATTCATCAGCTTGATATTTATGTGATCAAAAAGGTTTGCGAAGATCACAAAAGGCTTATTGAAGCAGGAGAACCTGTGGTTCCGGTTTCAGTTAATATCTCAAGACTTGATTTTGAACTTTGCGATATATTCGGAATTTTGGAAGAAGAAAGAGCCAAAAACAATGTTCCGAGAAATATGATAGACATTGAGATCACAGAAAGCGCACTTAACGAAAACGGAAGTTATATAAAGTTTGAGTGCGAAAAAATGAGAGAACTTGGCTATAAGATCTGGCTTGATGACTTTGGCAGTGGCTATTCTTCACTTAACACCATTGGTGATTACGATTTTGATGTACTAAAACTTGATCTTGTGTTTTTAAAGAGCTTTGATAAAAACCCTAAGACAAAAATGCTCCTTGAATATATTATCGTAGGATCAAGAGGCATGGGACTTTCGCCGCTTTGCGAGGGTGTAGAAAAAGCAGAGCATTTTGAGTTTCTAAAAAAAGCCGGATGCGACAGAGCACAAGGGTATTTCTTTGGAAAACCTATGTCCATAGATGATGCAAGAGCATATATAAGAGAAAACGGGATGGAATATGAAACACAGATTGCTTAAATGTTGCTGAAATACTGTGAAATTCCTTACTTTAATGCTTTAAATTAATAGATAACTATGCTATAATGAATAAAATGAACAAAATTACAGGGGGTATTACAATGAAAGTTAGACGTATCTCGATGTCAACCAAAATTTTTATTTACATCTCATTGCTTCTTCTGATATCAGACGGTTTAATTGGCGTTTTGTTTTACCAAAGATCATCCGGACTTTTAGTTTCTCTGACAAAAGAAAATTTAAAAAACATTTCTTCTTCTGTTGCTGCTAATGTAGACGGATCGATTTACAGGCAGATTGCCGTAGGAGATACAGAAAGTGAAGCATATGAAAATGTTTATAAAACTCTTGCAAACTTTAGAGACAGCAGCGGCGTAGAGTATGTTTATACGCTTAATGATATGGGCGATCATTGTATATACCTTGTAGATACTTCACTTGAAGATGCTTCTGATTCCGGAGATGAGTTTGAATCTTACGAAGATACACAGATACAGGCTTTTCACGGAACCATTACTGTGGAACCTGAACCTTATACAGATGCCTGGGGAACCCATTATACAGCTTATGCCCCTATTTTTGACGGTAAAGAGGTTGTGGGTGTTGTGGGAGTCGATACCAGCTTTAACTGGGTAAAAGAACAGGAAGCAGGTATCTTAAGACTTATCATTATTATCTGTTCTGTTTCGTTTATAGTTGGAATCTGTATCCTTTTAATCGTTAGAAGTAATCTCGCAAAAGGCTTTGGAACGCTTAATTCTAAAGTTGAAGAACTTGCGGGAGGCGGCGGAGACCTCACAAAGAAGATTGAGATACATAGCGGCGATGAGTTTGAAGTTATCGGAGAAAATGTAAACAAACTTGTTGCATACATAAGAGAGATCATGATAAGGATCACCGAAAATGTAGGAGAGCTTGAAAAAGCCACAGGAGTGATCTTTGATAAACTTGGAACAGCCAAAGGAGATACCGGAACCGTAAGCGGCGCCCTTAAAGATCTTTCAACTACTATGGCAGATACCACAAATGCCATGAATAACATAAATGGTCTTGTAGGAGATATCAATGAAGTATTTGGCGATATCGTGCATGAGGTTCAAAGCGGCTCTGACTATGCTCATGAAAGTCATAATGTAGCGGTTGAAACAGGTAACGCTGCAAGAAAAGCTCAGGAACAGGCGAAGATCTCTGTAAATGAGATGCAAAGATCCGTTCAGGAAAAGATCGAAAAGAGCGAAGCTGTTAAAGATATCAATGTCCTTACTGAAAATATCCTTAATATTACGGATCAGACCAAGCTTCTTGCACTTAACGCAAGTATAGAAGCTGCAAGAGCCGGCGAATCAGGAAAAGGATTTGCGGTTGTTGCTTCAGAGATCGGAAACCTTGCTGCAGATTCAGCAGTTGCGGCAGGAGAGATCCAGAAGGTATCTGCTGAAGTTATTTCTGCTGTTAGCGATCTTGCAGACGAAGCTAAGAAGATGATTGAATTTATTAATGAAAATGTTCTTCAAAGCTATGAAAAACTTGTTGAAAACAGTGAAAGCTACAAGAATTCCGCAAGTCACGTGGATGAGATAATGTCTGCTTTTGAATCTATGAGTAAAGATGCTCAAATGAAGATCAATGAGATTAAGAGCCATACCGGAACCGTTAATGATTCCGTAAAGGATTCTTCGGCTGCAATCAAAGATGCAGCGGCAAAAGCTTTTGATGTATCTGACAGTATTGGCGGTATCAACACAGAGGCTGAAAGAGCATCAGGTATTTCTGATGAGCTTTCAGGAGCAGTAGGCAGCTTTAAAGTCAACTAAAACAATGGAAACCAACTTAAAAACCAGGGAAAAATACAGAATATATATGGCATTGGCAACAATTGGGTGTACCTTGCTCAATGTTGCCTTTGCTTATCTTGCATACAGGTTTAAACTGCCTATGTATCTTGATACCATAGGCACTATCTTTATTTCTATGCTTGGCGGAGCATTTCCGGGAGTCATAACCGCAGTTGCCACCAACCTTATCTGTTCACCTGCTTTTAATCCTGATGCCATGTTTTTTACACTTATAAGTGTTCTTGTGGCTATTTGCAGCAGTTATTATGTTAAAAAAGATCTTCATAAAAAAAGCAACATTATTCTTCTTGCCCTTACAATAGGCGTTATTTCCGGAAGCCTTGGAACGATTTTTCAGTGGATGCTTTTTAAAGGACCTCAGTTTGATTATGTAGCAGAACTTGCTGTTTATTTTTCGGGAAACAGGAATGATACATCATTTTTCATATGGTCTCTTGGCCTGATAATAGCCCTTAATATCGTTGATAAAGGGATCTCTGTACTTATTTCTGCTTTGGCTTTTCACTTTATACCGGAAAATGTGAGACAATCTTTCTTTAATTGCTCTTTCAGACAGACCCCGTTAAAAGCAGAAGATCTAAAAAAGGCAAATGCAAAGAAAGAAAAGGGGAAGGAATCTATAAGATTAAGGCTTTCTTTTCTTCTTTTATCGGCATCATTTGCCATTACTCTTGTCCTTGGTTTTTTGAGTATAAAAATGAATTATGACGCATCGGTAGATGACGGAAGAAAAACTGTTGCTAATGCGGCTTCTTTTGCGGCGGAGCTTATTGATGCAGATCAGATACAAAACTATCTAAGGTCCGGTAAGACTGCACCTAACTGTGATCTGCCGGGATATAAAGAGACTAACGATCTTTTATGTAAACTTAAAGATTCATATACGGATCTAGAATATATTTATGTTTATCAGATCAGAGAAGATGCCTGCTATGCAGTTTTTGATACAGATGATTATTTTCAGGAAGGCGGACAGATAGGTGAGAGAATTGAATTTGACGAAAGTTATCTGCCCCTGGTTCCTGCCCTGTTAAAAGGAGAAAGAATAGAAGTTCAGGAAGCAGAAAGCCGATTTGGATACCTGCTTACGGCCTATGAACCTTTGTATAACTCCAACGGCAAATGCGTGGCATATGTGGGAGCCGATATTTCATTTTCAAGGATATCTGATTACCTTAAAAACTTTGTGGTAAGGGCTTTGCTTATTTTTTCAGGCTTCTTTGCCCTTATTGTTGCTTTTGGTATCTGGATGTCAGGTAATTTTATTATTTATCCCATCAGCGCTCTTGAAAAATATATTGATGGGTTTATGCGCGGGATAGAGGATCAAAAGAAAATTGATAAAAGCGTAAGAAAGCTTGACAAACTTGATATCTGCACAAATGACGAGGTAGAAAATCTTTACAGATCGGTTTGCGAGATGGCAAAAGGTACTGCAGATCAGATGCGAAGCATAAGACTTCTTGCAAGATCAAATGAAAAAATGCAACGTGGCCTCATTATCACAATGGCAGATCTTGTAGAAAGTAGAGACAAGGATACCGGGGCCCACATACAAAAAACTGCTGCCTACGTTCGCATTATATTAAAAGGCCTAAAAGAAAAGGGATATTATGCAGACAGGATCACCGACAAGTACGCAAATGATGTTGAAAAATCAGCGCCTCTTCATGACATAGGTAAGATCAATGTTCCTGATGCCGTTCTTAATAAGCCGGGCAAACTTACGGATGAAGAGTATGAGATCATGAAAACTCACACCACGGCAGGAAGAAAGATCCTTGAAAATGCTATTAGTACAGTTGAGGGAGAGAACTACCTTAAAGAGGCCAGAAACATGGCGGCGTACCATCATGAAAGATGGGACGGAAAAGGGTATCCTGAAGGGCTCAGCGGAAAAGTCATACCTCTTTCAGCAAGGATAATGGCTGTGGCAGACGTGTTTGATGCTCTGACTTCGCCAAGAGTTTATAAGCCGGGGTTCCCTCTTGAAAAGGCCCTTGAGATCATAAAAGACGGTTCGGGAAAACAGTTTGACCCGCTTATAGTTGAGGTTTTTCTTGATTCGGTACCTGAGATTAAAAAGACAATGCAAAAATACCAGATCGGCTAAAATTATAAATAAATGATCTGTCTTTACGGAGGTTTTATTATGCTTCTAAAGAAGATAATAAGAAAAACAATAATATTTTGCTGTATAGTGACGTTGCTTTCGGGAATATACGTCAGTGCTAAAGCATTTGGGGAGACTGCAAAAAGTAATGACAATGCGACGCTAAATTCTGAAAACGGAAATGTGGGCGGAGGATATGCAATTACAGGACAGCTTCCTGAAGTTGGTTACATGTCTGTTCTTTATGATGCTAAAAACGGACTTCCAACATCTGAGGCAAACTGTATTCTTGGCCTTTCAAGCGGATACGTACTTATTGGCGGATACAGCGGTATTATAAGATACGACGGTAATTCCTTTGAAAGACTTTCTGCAAATGGCGGTCTTACAAACGGAAGAGGCCTTTTTGAAGACAGCCTTGGAAGAGTATTTGTAGGAACCAACGATAACGGTGTAGTAGTGATAGACGGCGATGAAACAAGGCACATTACCAAAAATGACGGACTTCCTTCTTCATCTATCAGAACTTTTACACAAGGTAAGGACGGACTTGTATATATTGGCTCTACATCAGGCGTTTCATACGTTGATAACGGGCTTACTCTATATAATGTTGATGATAAAAGAATAAACAACGAGATCATATTAAATCTGGTATCAGATGCACAGGGAAATGTTTACGGTCTTACAAAGAGCGGAAAAATCTTTTCCATTGAGTTTAACAAGGTTACGAAGATTTATGAAAGCGCCGAGCTTGGCATCAGCAAGATAACTGCGATCCTTTGTGACCCGAATGAAGCAGGAATCTTATACCTTGGAACAGACAGCAACATAGTGTACCGCGGCGCATTTGGCGATAAAGTGGGATCAATGAATAAATTTTTTGCGGGTAATATTGAAGCTGCCCAGTGGCTTTCATATGAAGTTGGCAGGATCTTTATCTGCGGCGAATCTGCTGTGGGTTATTTTGAACCTGACGGCAAGTTTGTACTTATTAAGAACCTTCCCGTAAATGATTCCATTTCCATGATAACATCAGACTATCAGGGAAATATCTGGATAGCTTCCTCAAGACAAGGTGTCTGCAAAGTAATTGCAAACAATTTCCTTGACTATACCAAGGTGTCGGGAATACCTGATGAAGTTGTTAACGTAACCTGTCTTTATAAAGACAATCTTTATGTTGGTACAGATAAGGGCCTTAAGATTATTGCTCCCGGCCATAAACGTGTTTATAACGAGCTTGTAAGTTATCTTGGTGATGCCAGGATAAGATGTATTTTTGCAGACAGTAAAGATAACCTTTGGATCTGTACATTTACATACGGACTTGGCCTTGTTAAATATGATAAAGATGGCAATATTACTGCATTTAATAAAAATAACGGCATGCCAAGCAATGAAGTGCGTAATGTATACGAAAAAAGTGACGGAAGTATACTTGCAGGCACTAATAACGGCATTGTTGTAATTAAAAATGACGAAATTATAAAAGTTTACGGGACAACTGACGGCCTTAATAATACTGTGATCCTTACGGTTTGCGAAGGTTTTAACGGCGAGATTTACGCGGGAACCGACGGAGATGGCCTTTATATCATAAGTGATGATGACGTTACAAGGATCGGCTCTGAAGAAGGCTTATCAAGCGATGTAATCATGAGGATAAGAAGAGATGATAATAAAGGAGTGATGTGGATCATATCTTCAAATTCCATAGCATACATGAAAGACCTTATTATTAAGCAGGTTTCCACGTTTCCTTATAACAATAACTTTGATATCCTTTCAGATAAAAACGACAATTACTGGGTCCTATCTTCTGATGGCGTTTATTCTGTAAGATGTGATGATATGCTTGCAGATACGATAAGTGAATACAGACTTTATACACTTGCAAATGGACTTACAAGCCTTCCTATAGGACACGGTTACAGCGCTCTTGATAATGAAGGAAACCTTTATATAGCAGGGCAGTCCGGCGTTTCAAGAGTAAATATCGAAAAATACTTTGAAAGAAACACAAAGATAATTACTACGGTAAAGAACATACTTTGCGATGACGTATCGGCGGGAAAGGACGCAAGCGGGGCCTATGTTATTTCTTCTGAATGTAAACGTATACAGATCATCCCTGCCATACTTGATTACACCGTAACAAACCCCACTGTACACGTTTTTTTGTCTGATGTAGACAACACAGGTATTACATCAGAGCTTAACAGGCTTTCGGCTCTTGAATATACAGGCCTTCGTTACGGAAGCTATGTGCTTCATATCCAGATCCTTGACAGGGGAAGCGGAAAAGTGCTTTCTGATGAAGCTTTTCATATCAAAAAAGAGCCGAGATTTTTTGAACTTATAGCAGTCAGAGTCCTTCTTATAGCCCTTCTTGCTGCAGGCGTCGGCCTTATCGTCTGGAGAGTTATGGCAGGAACCATCATAAGAAAGCAATATGTACAGATTCAGGATGCCAAAGCTGAGGCAGAGCGTGCAAACCTCGCAAAATCAAGGTTCCTTGCCAATATGTCTCATGAGATCCGCACGCCAATAAATACCATTATGGGCATGGATGAAATGATATTAAGAGAAAATGCAGACGGTGTTCCAAAGCCTTATTTTCTTTCCGTTATAAACTATGCCCTTGATATCAGAAGCGCATCAGAATCCCTGCTTTCACTTATCAATGATATTCTTGATATCTCTAAGATAGAGTCAGGAAAAATGCATCTTGTGGAGCAGGAATATGATATTGCAGCTACCCTTCGTGCCATAATTACCATGATCAGGGTAAGAAGCGAGTCAAAGAGGCTTTTCTTTAATGTTGAGATTGATGAAAGCTTGCCATCTATCCTTTACGGTGATGAAGGAAAGATCAAGCAGATAGTACTTAACCTTCTTACAAATGCAGTAAAATATACTGTTGAAGGCGGATTTACTCTTAAAGTTACTGTAACAGAAAAAGACAGTGAAAAGTGTGATTTAAGAATTTCTGTTAAAGATACGGGAATAGGCATAAAGAAAGAAGATCTTGATAAGCTCTTTAATGCTTATGAGCGTCTTGATGAGGAAAAGAACTCAGGTATACAAGGTACAGGTCTTGGGCTTGACATATCAAGACAGTTTGCGCATCTTATGGGCGGGAATCTGGTATGTGAGAGTGAGTACGGAGAAGGCTCCGAGTTTATACTTACAGTATCACAAAAGATAGTTGATCCTAAAGAGATCGGTGTATTTAAGGAAGAGGTTGAAGAAAACGTTAAAGGCCCTTATGTACCGCAGTTTATCGCTCCGGATGCGGATATACTTGTGGTAGATGATAATCCGATGAACCTTAACGTCATAAAAGGCCTTTTAAAGCCTACCAAGGTTTTTGTTACCACGGCAGAAAGCGGTGAAGAATGCCTTGAAAAGCTTAAACTAAGTACCTTTAATGTTGTGCTTCTTGACCATATGATGCCCGGTATGGACGGAATTGAAACTCTTGCAAAGATCCGTGCAAATTATCCTGATCTTCCGGTTTATGCATTAACTGCAAATGCAGCTGTAAACGGAGAGGAGTTTTATAAAGAAAAAGGCTTTACGGGTTATCTTGCAAAACCTATAGATACGAGAGCCTTAGAGAGAGCCATAATGATGCATCTTCCTGAAGATATCATGCTAAAGCCTGAGACGCCTGAAGTTACAGAAGAACCGACAGATCTTCCTGATGATCTTAAGTGGCTTTATGATACGGAAGGAATTTCTGTACCTGAGGGTATAAAACATTCGGGAGGAGTTTCTTCGTATATCAACTCTCTTGAACTTTTTTATGATACGATAGAAGATAATGCATCTGTAATAGAAAAAGCGTATAATGAAGATGATATAAAACTTTATACCATTAAAGTACACGCTCTTAAGAGTTCTGCAAGGATCATAGGCGCATTAAGTTTATCTGATATGTGCCAGAGTCTTGAAGATGCGGGTAATTCAGAAAATAAGGCATTTATAGATGCAAATGCCGGAGTATTACTTGAGGTTTACAAGGCATTTAAAGATAAGCTTAAAAATATTCATAAAGAAGAAAAATCATCCGGCGACAAACAGCCTGTGCCTGAAGATACGCTAAAAGAAGCATATGAGGCGCTAAGAGAGCTTATCCCTCAGATGGATTATGATTCGGTGGAAGAAATTTTAAATGAGCTAAATAACTATGCTTTACCTGATAAAGATAAAGAACTTTTTGATCGCCTCTTAAAACTTCTTAAGGGCTTTGCATGGGGCGAGATGGAAGAATTAATACTTAAGTAAACGGAGGACAAACAGATGACAGATCTTCGGGTTATGGTTATCGGAGAAAAACCTACATTTTTGACCAAAGTCGTCTGCAAAAAAATTACCGAAAGCGGCACAGAGTGTAACTTTGTGCCCTGGACAGTCAATGATATAAACAACAACTGGGAAAATACCGCTCTTGTCATTATGTATATGGAAGAGGATGAAAGGCCAAGTGAAACCCTTTTGCACTTTATCATGGATAAAATGGCAGATACGGGTAATATGATGATACCTATAGGAACTCATGATGATATAGCCTTTATCATTGACCATATGCGCGGTGACCTTATTTACAGATCTTTTAGGCGACCTGTAAATAACGAAGAGCTTGTTTCTTGTGTTAAGGATTATATTACTAAGACCGAGTCCGGTGAGTTTAAAAAGAGCCTTCTTGTGGTAGATGATGACGCATCGTTTCTTGGAGTTGTAAGAGACTGGCTTAAGGATTCTTACAAGGTTTCTTTAGTGAATTCCGGCATTCAGGCCATTAAATGGCTTGCCAAAAATAAAGTCGATCTTATACTTCTTGATTATGAAATGCCTGTTACAAGCGGCCCACAGGTACTTGAAATGCTAAGAAACGATCCTGAAAATGCAAATATCCCTGTTATGTTTCTTACCGGAAAAGGGGATAAAGAAAGTGTTATGAAGGTTCTTTCGCTTAAACCTGAGGGGTACTTCCTTAAAACCATTGAAAAGGCTGAACTTATAAAGAATCTTAACGATTTTTTTGTCAGAAAGAAAGCACCTTCTCATTAGTCTTTTTATATTGACATAATTTTTTGCACTTGTTATCATAAGCATTGCTTGTGTTAACAAGTGCTATTTTTTGTTTTTTGGGAGAATTGTAATGAGCAAAGAACTTGTAACATGCGAATCCTGCGGAGCTTCCTTTAATGAGGATGAGCCCAAATGCCCTTATTGCGGCACTCTTAATCCTGTGGGCGCCGAAAAAGAATACGGCGAAAAACTGGAAGGAATAAGAGATCATCTTGATAAAGTGGATGATTTTGCAAAAGGCAGTTATTTATCTCTTATTAAAGAAGGGTTTAAGGTATTTGCAGTTGTTTTTCTTATATCAGCAGTTGTATTTCTTATTTCTTATTCAAGTATAATTAAGAAAAAATACGAAAAATACGCCTCAAGAAGAGATGAGGTTGATAAAAAGATCGAGCTTATGATCCATTATAAAGATAATGTTGCAGTTATTAACGATTTTTATGAAAAAAAGGATTATGAGGCAATTGTTAATTATCTTGAAAGCCTTGATGATCATGATGAGATCGAGTTACATAAGTGGGAGCATTATCACTTTTGTGAAGCTTATGCCCATATTGTTGAATCGAAAGCATACGTTGATAAATTCAAGACTGCAAAAGAAAAATTTTATTATGATTACGGAGAAGCTTTATATGAAGCGGAAGATTTTTACATAAGTGCTTTTGCCGGCTATTACGTTAACTCATATACCGATGAGGACAAGGCAGAACTTGAAAATATCTGGAAAGATCACTATGAATATCTTTGCAAAGAGCTTGATATAAAATCAAGTGAGCTTGATATGCTTATAGAAAGTGCTGTAAATAACAGATATGCTCAGTATTCTGAGTGCAACGATTTTGCAAAAGAGAAAGTAGGGGAATATTAATGAAGTGTAAGAAATGCGGAGCAAATCTTGAAATAGATCACGCTTTTTGCCCTTACTGCGGGGCAAAAAATCCTGTTGCAAAAAAGCACAGGGAAGATATGAAGCGTTTTGCAAAGGACTATGCTGATACAAGAAAAGAAGTTATAGACAACACAAAGAAATTTAATAACAAGACTTTCCTTATAACAGTTATCTCCATAACTTTTGTTCTTGTTGCCGTCCTGGTTCTTATAAACGTATTTAGTGAAAAAGTCAAATACAATTTTGAAAGAAATCAGCATATTAAAAACAGTGCCAAATATGTGGGGCAGGTTGAGGAACTAATAGAAAAAGAAGATTTTCTTGGGCTTGCCGATCTTAAGAAAAAATACGGTTTAAGAGGTTATGATACTCCTCTTGAAAAATATAACAACACTATGAGAGCATGTGAGATCTATTCTGATATTTTCAGATATACGCTTGAAGCTTTATATGACAAAGAACCATCGTCAATAGCTGATTCCGGTTCTATTTCTGAATATACAAAGATGCTGTATAGACTTTATGATAATTTAAGCGAAGAAGACAGCTATTCTAAAGAAAAAATATCAAAGGTCATAAAAGAGCTTAATCTTATGTTTAAGACTTTCCTGGGGCTTTCAGATGAGACCATAGAAGGACTTAAAGATCTGACAGATGCACAAAGAGCAATGGTGATAGAGGAGGCGCTTAATAGTGAAAAAGCAGGTAATTAAAAAGACAGGCGTAAATATTTCCGGTAAAAAGGCTGTCATTATTGCAAGAATCGTTGGATTTATATGGGCAACCCTTATTGCGCTCATTGTATCTTCCCTGGCACATTCAATGCTTTCAGATGATTATCTTCCAAGGCCGGACTTCATACTTGAAGATGCAGAAACGGGAAATGCCATAAGAGTATATGGCAGAATCTACGATTCCTATAATAACTTTCAGGACGAAGAAAAACATCCTGAGTATAAAGAATGTGTAGGAATAGCAGATTATACAAAATATGCTGCCCTTTATCGTATGTATAAAGAAAGCGGAGATACCGACAAACAGAACATTTATAAAAAATGTATGGAAGAAGCCGTAATTAAGATGGGTAAGCTTGATTATGTTAAAGATGATATAGACAATAAATTGGGTATAGAATAATCCTAAAGTGAATTCATTAACGATTACTATAGACATTTTTCTGACGCTATCCGAAAAGATGGCGTCTTTTTTTGTGCAAACATACGAAAATCGTTTTAGTGTTTAAATCGACATTGTTTTTTGACAGATCTGGTGTTACAATCTACATGTTGCGTGTTTAAAACAAATGAAAATAGTGACCGGGAAACATACTGATTCCCCGGATAAGGATTGCTGATGAATATGAACAGAAGAAAAACAAGGCTTCTTTTCATGGTCATTGGCTGTTTTTGTGTGTTAGCCCTTTTTGTTTCCCTTGGAAACGAATATAAAGAGGCCAAATCAATAAAGCAGCATGAAAAGACCTATGAAAATATGAGCCGTAGCAGCGGATTTTACGATAATGAGACTCTTATAAATGCTGAATATAAAGAGCAGCAAAAAGAAGAAGAGATAATCACAGGAAAGTTTTCAAGACCTGATAGTATTAATGTTGATTTTAATGAACTTAGTAAAATAAATGAAGACATATATGCATGGATGTATATTCCAGGGACACGTATAAGTTACCCGGTTTTGCAAAGCGCAGAAAATGAAAGCGAAGATTTTTATCTTATGCATAATCTTGATAAATCTTCCGGATATCCTGCATGCGTATACTCACAAAAGAGAAACAATAAGGACTTTACTGACCCCGATACGATCCTTTACGGTCATAACATGAACGATGGCACCATGTTTGCCCCTCTTCATAACTACAAGGAAGAAGATTACTTTAAAGAGCATGATGAACTCTTTATCTATATGCCTGACAGACTTCTTAAATATAAGATCTTTGCCGCGTTTCCTGAAGACGATAAACTGATACTTGATTATTACGAGGATTTTGCCGATCCTTTTGTATTTCAGGATTATATTACACAAATAGGTTTGATAAAAGATATTTCAGACTCTCATGTTAACAGCGATATTCCGCTAAATACAGATATGAAACTCTTAACTTTATCAACCTGTGAAAAGGATAATACAAAAAGATATCTTGTTATTTTTGCGCTTACAGATATAGAGGAATACTAATTTGAATAGGGAGGAAAAAGAAAAATGAGTTATTTAAGTAAAAAAAGTTCTTTTGTAAAAAAACTTGGACTTATCCTTGTTTTTTGTATCATTTTTACTTCAGTTCATACAAGTACAGATGTGATTACGGTAAAAGCAGAGAATACAAACGCAAGTGATGTGTCTTTATCAAAAGATATGTCTTATTCTGTTAAAAACCTGACTTATGAGCTTACTAACGGATCGGTTTATAAATTAGATTCAGGCGTTACAAGCTCCGGTGCCGTTGTTTATGAAATGAACCCTGACATTCCTGCAGGTATGATCTCAAAGATAAGTTTTACATTGAATTTTAAGATAGTAGAGCCTGATGATAGAACGATCAAAGGCGGAGACTATATAAAGATACCTGTTTCAAATGAACTTGATCCTGATTTTACCGGGATTTCAGAGAATATTGTTTCGGGAGACGGTACAATACTCTTAACAAGGTCTGTTGTCGGAGAGAATATTATCCTGACTTTTTCTGATGCCATAAACAGTAATGCGGCTGAACCGCTTTTTGAGGTTGAAGGCGGAATAGCATTTAACTTCAGTGTAAATTCAAGTGAACTTAGCAGTGTAAGCAGAAGCGAAGTTCCGATTTTACCCGTACTTGGAGATAGTAAAGAAGCTCATATTCTTTTTCCTCAGGTTATAACGCAGGTACGCGGAGTAGAAAAAGCAGGCGTTGTAAATAAAGACGATAACACTGTTTCCTGGACGGTTACTGCAGGTGCAGCAAGCGTAAGTGCTGGGAATTCTTTAAAAGATGTTGTTATAGAAGATACTTTTAATTCAAATGAATTTGATCTTTTAAGCGTAAAGAACGCAAACGGAGAAGATCTTAGCGTGGCAGTAACCACAGAAGGCGCCATAACAAAAGTTTCTTATACATTTCCTGACGGCGCGGTTGCGCCGTATGCTATAGTCATTAATACAGCATTTACCGAAAATATACTTAATGATGCAACAAGAAGAATGGTTAACGGAAATCAGGCTACGAGTGCAACAAACAATGTTAAAATGTCTGGCGGAAGCGCAGTAGAGGAAACAACACATGCAAATGTTGAAGTTCCGGTTTGCGGTATTGGAAAGCAGGGTAACCAGATAGATGGTAATACAGTTGAATGGATCCTTATTTTAAATGATAAGCATTCAAATGTTTATAGGGCTACGGTTATCGATCCTTTATCAAATGAGCTTAAGATCGATGAAGAATACGGCGTTACAGTTACCTTAAGAGATGAAGACGGTAATGATACAAATTCATCCATTACCTTAAATAACAGCGTGAAAGAAGGAAATCTTAACGGTAATACCATAAGACTTACTGATGCTCATACATCTACAAATGCATCTATAGAATTTGCTTCTCCTTTTAAGGAAAGCTATAAGATCGTTTTTAGAACAAAGATTGATAAAACACGTGTTGCAAGTGCAAATAAAAAAGGA
Organism: Lachnospiraceae bacterium; assembly: GCA_016284355.1. Taxonomy (GTDB): domain Bacteria; phylum Bacillota; class Clostridia; order Lachnospirales; family Lachnospiraceae; genus JAEEOQ01. Next base: position 980 of record JAEEOQ010000033.1, on the reverse strand, counting down.
ACAAATCCTTTTGATGTGATACAAAATCAGGCTTTTGTTGAAGTTGGCTATCCTCTTGGCGGTGGCGGTTACGGCTCTTATACAAAATATGACGGTACTACTGTAGATACCGTATTTCTTACAGCTTTTATCGATGAAGTGGGTACCGGTGCTGATGCGAAGACCGGTTTACTTAAATGGTCAGTTACGCCTTCCTGTAAGACGGAATTTGATCAGGCAGATATTACTATAAATACCAACACCTCAGATCAGGACTATGTGCCGGGTTCTTTTAGCCTTAAAACAAAGGCAGGTAATGATGTTCCTGACGATCTTATTATAGAAAAAAAAGATGATCTTGGCGTGATCACAGTAAAGGTCAAAAGCTCAGCCGATCTTGCAAGTCCTGCCGGATTAAAGCTTTCTGACCTTAGAATATCTTACACGACTAAGGCTAAAACATTTTTTGCAAGTAATGAAGAGCATGAATATGCTCAGACTTCGGTCATAGCAATTCATAATTCCGGAGAAACTTACGATTATTCTGATACAGCAAAGCAAAAGCTTATCAATAATGTTGTTGAAAAATATGCAGACGCGTTTTTTGATGATTCAACAAAAAATGCCTATTTTCATTTTCAGATCATTGCAAACAGAAATGAGGTCAATTATACAAATCTTATTATAAAGGACGATCTTTCTGAAGCTATAAGGATAGTTTCTGATGGTGCCTTATCATCCGGTGGCACGCCTCTTGATATGTCATGGTTTGATATAAAAAGTGTTACAAGCCATCCCTTAAAAGAAGATGCGGCAAATGCCCACGAGTCTTATGTTGCAAAGTATATTGAAAATTCTGATGGGACATTTTCGGAAGATTATCTGTCCGGAAACTTAAATTCATTACTTACCATAGATAATACTTCTAAAACTGCAATTTACATTAACCCTTTATCTTCATCAGATGCTGTTATTATCCATCTTTACGTTAAGATAAATGA
>JAEEOQ010000032.1 GCA_016284355.1 Lachnospiraceae bacterium | reverse complement strand
TCAGTAGTTTCTTCAGGCTCATCTACAACCACCTTTATCTTATCGACTCTGTTGATATCGATAGCGGTAACAGTAAATGTAAATTTGCCGTCTTTTATAGACTGTCCTTCCTGCGGAAGTGCGCCTATAAGATTTATAACGTAACCTGCAATGGAGTCAAAATCATCTGACTCGTACTCGGTTCCAAAATACTCGTTAAAGTCTTCAAGCTTTGTAGTACCTTCTACTATAAACTCATTATCAGATACTACCTGAATATCGTCTACCTCGTCTGAATCGTATTCGTCTCTGATCTCGCCCACGATCTCTTCAAGAAGATCTTCAAGGGTTACGATACCTGCTGTAGAACCGTATTCATCAAGAACAATGGCAAGTGAAAACGAACCCGCTCTCATCTCAGCCAGAAGCTCGCTGGTGTGTTTGAATTCGTAGGTAAAGTGAGCTTCTCTCATAAGCTCGGCAACATTAAAGTCTTTCTTATTGCCCTGGTAAAACATAAGGTCCTTGATATAAACTATACCGACCACATTATCTCTTGTCTCTTTATAAACAGGGAGTCTTGAGTACTTATCTCCCTTAAAGGCTTCAAAAAGGTCGTTATATGATATATCATCGGGAACTGCTTTCATCTCGGTACGAGGAACCATAACGTCTTTTGCAAGAGCGTCACCAAAATCAACCACGTTATTGATCATTTCTTTTTCTTCATTTTCAATAACGCCCTCTTCGTGGCTTACCTCCACATAGGTAAGTAACTCATCTTCAGTTATCTGAGTCTGAGCATCCTTAGGGTCAATGTGTACGATCTTCATAAAGATACCGGCGATAAAATTAAGAATATATGCTATCGGATGAAAAACCTTTGTAAGCACATAAATAACACCGGCATACCTAAGCGCAACCTTTTCAGCTTTTACTGTAGCAATGGTCTTTGGCATTATCTCTCCGAAAATGAGGATAATAACCGTAAGTATACCTGTAGCAAGTCCTACCCACTTGCTGCTTGTAAGATCTGTAACAAGCACTGTGGTAAGAGCTGATGCCGAAAGGTTAACTATATTGTTTCCTATAAGGATGGTAGAAAGCAGCTTGCTCTGATCTTCTATAAGCAAAGCAACTTTTTTAGCGTTCTTGACATTATCATTTGCAAGATTTCTTATACGGATCTTATTGACAGTAGTAAGAGCTGTCTCAGCCGATGAAAAGAACGCAGATAGTAATACTAGTACAATAAGCAAGGCTATGCTTATCGCCTGACTGGGGTCCAAAAAATCATCTCCTATTTTATATAATATAGAGTTATTCTAACATATCAATTATTCGCGTGTCAACTTGACATATATACAGAGTACATATGTCATATTAAGTTCTGTGAAGTCTTTTGATCTTATTAACCACAATAAAGTACGCAGGTATAAGGAAAACATCTGCCGCAAACCACGCAAGAGGATTTCCAAAGCAGGCTCCCACAAACCCGAAAGCAGGTACGATCACAAGTCCTACAAAAGTTCTTCCGATCATTTCCATAACACCTGCAAGAATAGCAAAAGCAGAATGTCCCATTCCCTGAATGTAAAATCTTACGATATTAACAAGAGCAAGGAAAATGTAAAGCGCCGAGTTAATACGTAAAAATCTGTATGCCATGTCTATAACTTCTGCTTCTTCTTTATTTACAAATACAAGCAAAAGTCCTTTTGCAAAGAACAAGATAAAGAAGAATGCAAAAACACAATAGATCACATTGATGATAACGCAGTCACGAAGACCTTTCCCCAGTCTGTCAAGCTTACCTGCGCCAACGTTTTGCCCGCCGTATGTGGCCATAGCCATGCCCGAAGCATCAAAAGGCGTTGCCATAAGCATCTGGATCTTGCTGCCTGCCGTGATGGCGCCTACGCTTGCAGAACCAAGAGTATTAACAGAAGTTTGAAGCATAACGCTTCCGATGGCAGTAATGGAGTATTGAAGCCCCATTGGCACTCCAAGTATAAGAAGCTTGTTTACAAAGCCCTTGTTAAGGTTAAAGTCAGACTTAGCAAGCCTTAGTATCTCAAACTTTTTCATAATGAAAAACAGACAGGAAATACCGCTTACAAACTGGCTGATAATAGTGGCAAGAGCCGCACCTCTTACACCAACTTTAAATACGGTAATAAATAAAAGGTCAAGTCCGATATTTAAAACCGAGGCAAATATAAGAAAATAAACAGGAGTCTTAGCATCGCCAAGAGCCTTTATATAGCCTGAAAGCAGGTTGTAAAGGATTGTAGCCGGGATTCCTGCAAAGATCACTATAAGGTAGCTATAGGAAAGGTCTATGATATCAGACGGTGTTCCCATGGCTATAAGTATACCTTTACAGAAAATGCAGGCAAGTAAGGTAACTATAGCTCCGATCCCAATTGCAAGGACTGCTGAATTACCCACAAACTTACGAAGTCCTTCCTCATCTTTTGCACCAAAACGCTGGGCAATAGGGATAGAAAATCCACTGCATATTCCGTTTGTAAAGCCTATAATAAGGAAAATAATAGAGCCTGTGGCTCCTACTGCCGCAAGGCTGTCAAGGCCAAGCAGTTTTCCTACTATAGCTGAATCCACAATATTATACATCTGTTGAAAAAGAAGTCCAAAGATCGTAGGGAGTATAAACCCCAGCAGAACTTTATAAGGCTTCCCTTCAGTCATATTTTTTGTCATATTAAATCCCCTTATGTTAAAAAACGGGCAGTGGTAAGCTGCCCGCTTTTGTGCAGATTATCTTGTACTCTTATCGTACGGTATACCCTCTGCCTTAGGTGCCCTGCTCTTCTTACTAGTAAATGCAAGAACAAGAAGAGTGATAACGTAAGGAAGAAGTCTGTATACATGTGAGCTTATTCCGGTCTCGGCAAGCCAGAAGATTCCGTCGCCATTTATATCGAGGGTTGAATAACAAGCCGCGATACATTTAAAAAGACCGAAAAGGAATGCTCCGCCCGCTATATTAAGCGGTTTCCAGTTACCAAAGATCATAACGGCAAGAGCAAGGAAACCAAAGCCCGCTACATCACCGTTTGCAGAGCAGTTTGATGTGGTAAGAGCATATACAAAACCACCCATACCCGAAAGGAAACCTGAGATGATAACGCCAATGTATCTCATCTTGATAACATTGATACCAAGTGAGTCTGAGGCCTGCGGATTCTCGCCGCAAGAACGGAGTCTCAGTCCGAACTTTGTAAAATAAAGGATAACGGAAAGAATGATATAAAGCAGGATACAGATATATGTTGCAAGGTAAACCTTATTGATAAAAAGGTCTCCAAAAAAGCCGATCTCAGTTCTCTTATCTATACCAAAGCTGCTTTTCTTAAGCATAAACCAGCTTGCTGAATCTCCGCTTGCCATCATGATAGTATTCTGGTTTACGAGGATACGAACAAGGAAAAGAACAAGTGCGGGAGCAAGCATGTTAAGAGCTGTACCGCCGATGGTCTGATCTGCTTTAAGCTTTATGGCCGCAAAAGCAAGGAGAATGGAAAAAAGTGCTCCCATAATACCTGCCACTACCATAGCAAGAACCTCAAAGCCCTGTAAGGTCCAGATCTTACCGCCTGCGAAGGCTTCGTCAAATACGCCTGCCATCTGCATAATACGAACAAATAAAACACCGGTAAAAGCTCCGAAGATCATGGTTCCTTCAAGAGCAAGGTTGATGGTACCGCTTCGCTCTGCAAATACACCCGCAAGAGCAACTATCATAAGAGGCACCATGTAAATAAATGTCTGTTGAAGAAGAAATACCATTTCTACTGCGCCTCCTTTTCTTCAGTCTTTGATCCTGTCACAGTTTCAGCATTTGCATTTGGCATGCCATCTGCTTCTTTTGCTTTAAGCTTTTTATCAAGCCAAAGTCTTATAACAAGTGAAAATGCTGAAAGATAAACGATAACGGCGATGATAACATCGGTTATGTATTCGTTATAAGCTGTATACTTTGGAAGGATCTGTCCGATAACCTTAAGTATAGCCATAAATGCTGCAGCAAAAATAACACCTATAGGATTGTTTAATGCAAGAAGGGCAACAGGGATACCGTTAAAACCTTCTGCAGGAAGAGCCTGGTATGTACTCCAGAAAAACTCTGTATTTCCGGAAAGGTGATATAAAGCTGCGCCGCCGGCTGCAAGAGCTCCGGAGATCGCCATTGAAAGGACTATGTTTCTCTTATCTTTGATGCCGGCATATTTTGCTGCGTGTCTGTTTGAACCGCAGGCTTTAAGCTGGTAACCAAGGGTTGTCTTGTTCATAAGGATATACATGGCAATGGCAAAAAGGATTGCAATGATGATACCCGCATTTATCTGCGAACCCTTGAATATCTTATCAAGTCCCATCTTAAAGGTTGAAACTCCGTTGTGTGAGGTTTTGTAAATGTAACCCATCTTTCCGTATTCTTCGCTGTTACAGAAAACGCTGCCGTCAAAGAACCAGGTAACAAGGTTTGCCGCGATCCAGTTTGTCATGATACAGGCGATAACCTCATTGATGTTAAATACGGCTTTTACAAGACCCGGGATAGCACCCCAAAGAGCACCGGCAAGAAGTGCTGCAAGGAAAGCAAGGATCCAGACAATAAAGGATGGAACACTGCCTGTAGGGATTGATAACGCAACTACAAGGCTTGCAAGGGTTCCCATAAGGAACTGACCTGAAGCACCGATGTTAAAAAGGCCGGTCTTAAAAGCTACCGCAACAGAAAGACCTGTCATAATAAGCGGTGTGGAGCGGTAAAGCATATCACCCCAGTTTACACCGTTAAAACCTGAAGTAAGAGCACCTACGGAATCACGTCCTGTAACAAACATACCAAAAAGTATGATACGTACGCCTTCCCAGGCTCCTTTAAAGGAAATAGTATCTTTACTGATACCGACTATAAAAACGACGATAGAACCAAATACAAGTCCTATAAGGATAGAAATAAGCGAGGACAAAACTTTTTTGGTTGAATCTTTGGCTAAAAAGCTTTTCATGCCGTCATATCCTCCTTATTCATTCTTTTTGCGCCTGCCATATAAAGACCAAGCTCAGATACGGATACTTTCTTAGGATCAAACTCTCCTACTATCTCGCCCTCGTACATAACAAGGATACGGTCTGAAAGACTCATAACCTCATCAAGTTCAAGAGAAACAAGAAGTACCGCTTTTCCTTCATCACGCTGTTTTACAAGCTGAGAGTGAATGTACTCGATAGCACCAACATCAAGACCACGGGTAGGCTGCACGGCAACCACAAGATCTTTGTTACGGTCAAGCTCTCTTGCGATAATAGCCTTTTGCTGATTACCGCCTGACATACTTCTTGCTATGGTAACGGAGCCCTGTCCGCTACGAACATCATACTGCTCGATAAGTCTGTCTGAGTACTTTCTTACTGCATCAAAATTTATAAAACCGTGATTCTGGAACTCTTTATCGTTAAATCTTTGCAATACCATGTTATTCTCAAGAGAGAAATCAAGTACAAGGCCGTGTTTATGGCGATCCTCAGGGATATGTGCCATATCGCGGCTTTTTTCATGGATAGAAAGGTTTGTAATGTCTCTGCCATCAAGGATCACTTTACCTGCCGTGATCTTATCAAGACCTGTAAGACCATGGATAAACTCTGTCTGACCGTTGCCATCGATACCGGCAACGCAGACGATCTCACCGCGGCGAACCTTCATAGAAACGTTATTTACCGCATTTTTATTATTCTGATGATGGGAAGCAACGCACATGCCCTCGATATCAAGGATAACTTCTGTAGGATGAGCCTCTTCTTTTTGAACCTCAAGCTGAACAGGACGTCCAACCATCATGTTTGAAAGTTCCTGTTTGTTTGTATCTGCAGTATTAACAGTAGCCACATACTTACCCTTACGAAGAACGGTAACTCTGTCTGCCACTTCCATGATCTCATTTAATTTATGAGAGATAAAGAGGATGGATTTACCCTCTTTAGCAAGGTTTTTCATGATCTTCATAAGTTCTTCGATCTCCTGCGGAGTAAGAACTGCCGTAGGCTCATCGAAAATAAGGATCTCATTGTCGCGGTAAAGCATCTTAAGGATCTCGGTACGCTGCTGCATACCAACGGAAATATCCTCTACCTTTGCGTCAAGATTTACCTCAAGACCATATTTTTTAGAAAGTTCTGCAACTTTCTTTCTCGCTTCTTTTTTCTGAAGAAAACCGAACTTTGTATCTTCCGCACCAAGTATAATATTGTCAAGGACGGTAAATACATCGATAAGCTTAAAATGCTGGTGAACCATACCTATATGAAGAGCGGTTGCATCGTTAGGATTGTTGATCTGTACAACTTTCCCATCCTTTTTGATACATCCCTTTTCCGGCTGGTAAAGGCCAAACAGAACACTCATAAGAGTAGATTTGCCCGCGCCGTTCTCTCCAAGAAGGGCGTGGATCTCTCCGTGGCGAAGCTGGAGCGTAATGTCGTCGTTTGCCTTTATACCGGGGAATTCTTTGGTAATATTAAGCATTTCTATTACGTATTCGCTGGTATCCCCCATGATAGGACCTCTCTTTCTTACTGTATACTTAAATACGCCTCAATAAAGTCTCATAAGCGCACAGTTTATTATATCAAAAATTAATAGAAATATAAAGAAAAAATAATATACGCACCCAAAAAAGAACAGAACTTTAAATAAAAAAAGAGCATATCATGAGTACCGCATGACATGCTCTTCTTTTAATGTTTATTATCTAAACATTGATCTTGAATTAATAATATGTGTTTTGATTATTCAACTACGTTTACAGTAAGGTTGCTGTAAGCCTGGTTGAAGTTCTCGAAGTCGTCGTTGATAGTAAGCTTTCCTGCTACTACATCGTCGAACATCTTCTTGTACTCATCTACCTTGAAGTTCTTAAATCTCCAAGATGTATCAGCTGTAGGAAGACCTGTATCTCCTTCTGCTGCGCCAAGTACCTGGCAAGTGTTACCGATCTCGTTCCACTTTCCTTCGTAGTACTTAGCAGCCATCTGCTTAACAGAGTTAGCAAGCTCTTTCATAGCTGAAGTAAGAACTGTAGCTGAATCTTTAGCCTGGTCTACGTCAACACCGATTGAGTAAGCATCGTTAGCTGCTGCAGCTGCGAATACTGACTGGCAAAGTGTACCGCCACAAGCGAAGATAACCTCTGTACCGTTCTCATACCAACCACTTGCAAGAGTCTGAAGCTCTGAAGATGGTGAGTAGCTAGCGCCGTAAAGGAATGTGTAGTTAACATCTACGTTAACACCAAGCTCTGATGCTGCTGCGTTTGCACCCTGAAGGAAACCGTAGCCGTATTTGTTAACAGCAGGGTTTGTTCCGCCGCCACCGCCGCAGAAACCAAGGTGTGTAAATCCGTCTTTAACAGTAGCATATCCTGCAAAGTAACCGCACTCCTGCTCTTTGTAAGCAACAGCTGCTACGTTGTCAAGTTCAAGATCCCATCCATCGATGAAGACGAACTTTGTATCAGGATAGTTCTGAGCTGCCTTTGTAAGAGCTGCTTCCTGAAGGAAACCAGGGGCAACTACAATCTCAGCACCTGCTTCACAAGCAGCTGCCATAGCGTTGTAACGGTCATCATCTGTAGCCTCAGAACCGTTAGCAGGCTGATAATACTTATAGCTCTTACCGTTCTCTGAAGCATAGCCTTTAACACCATTCCATGTTCCTTCGTTGAAAGAACCGTCTTTAAGCTGTCCGACATCTGTTACAAGGGCGATCTGATATTTTCCGTCCTTTGATGTCATCTCGTCAGGGATCTCTTTGCTGCCTGACTTGCTGCTTCCGCCACATGCACAAAGTCCGAGAACAAGTGCAAGAGCAAGAGCTAATGATAATACTTTCTTCATTATGCTTTCCTCCTATGAAAGAAAATAAATTTTAATATGTGAGCCATAACTCACCTCGCATATTATATCATCTCAAATAACTTTCATCAAGACTTTATTAGTTCTATATATTGTGCTATAATTAAAAAAGTGACACAAAATATTCTGTTTTCGGAGGCTGTTTATGGCTAAATTATATTTTAAATACGGCGCTATGGGTTCAAGTAAGACAGCTCAGGCCCTTATTACCAAATTTAATTACGAAGAGCTTGGGTTTAATGTCTGGCTCATAAAACCAAGTACTGATACAAGAGACGGAGCAAATATAATAAGGAGCCGTATTGGTCTTTCGGAAGAAGCCACTATTATCACTCCGAGTCAGAATATAAAAGATGAATACGACAAAAGCGGAAACTTCGGTGTTATAATCGCAGATGAAGCCCAGTTTTTTACTGAGGCCCAGATAGATGAACTTAGAAGTATAGTAGACGAAGAAGATATCCCGGTACTTGCCTTTGGACTTCGTACAGATTTCCAGACCAAATTCTTTCCGGGCTCAAAAAGGCTTATGGAGATCGCAGATTCCATAAGCGAGATAAAAACCATGTGTGCCTGCGGTCGCAAAGCCACAGTAAATGCCCGTATCGATGAAAACGGCCGCATCATCACAAAGGGCGAGCAGGTACTTCTTGGCGGCAACGACAGCTACGTTGCCATGTGCCACAGATGCTGGAAGCTCAAAAGACTCGCCCCTTAGCATTTATGCGTAAGCAATAAATGCTTAGGGGGATCTTTGTTCTGGATTTGCCAAAAAGCATCTTTGAATTCTTTTTTTGCTTTTTTGGCAAAGAGCAGAACTTCCTTTTACACTAGCACCCCATCTTTCAAGGTAAGAACCCTGCAGTGCAGATTTTCTATATCTTCCTCATTGTGGGTAACATATATAAAAGCGCATTTAAGTTCTTCGTGGATACGTATCATTTCTGCTCTAAGCGTATTTCTAAGGAGCGGATCAAGATTTGAAAAAGGCTCGTCAAGAAGGAAAACCTTAGGCTTTCTTATAAGAGCCCTTCCTATAGCTACACGCTGGCACTGACCTCCGGAAAGTTCTCCGGGGGTATTTTTTTCAAATCCTTTAAGCGAAAGAAGTTCTATCATCCTTTTCACCTGCTCGTTTATCTCATCTCTTGGTATATGAAGAGTCTGAAGAGGAAAAGCAAGGTTTTCTTCAACAGAAAGATGAGGGTAAAGAGAATAGTTTTGAAATACCATAGCTACGCTCCTGTCTTCAGGCGGAAGGTCGCTTACGTCCTCTCCTTCTATAAAAACCTGCCCTGCCGAAACATCTTCAAGCCCTGCGATAATGCGAAGAAGTGTGGTCTTGCCGCACCCCGACTCGCCTTTTATCACTACAAATTCGCCCTGCTCTACCTTAAGATTTAATTTACGCAAAATAAGGTATCCTTCATTTGTGGTAGGGATACCTGCTTTTACCGCATTTTCGCGTATTTTTTCACTTTCTTCATTTTTCTTTTTAAATATGCTCTTTTTAGGAAAAGGGTAAACCTTTACCACATCTTTAAGTTCAATTGCAGGTTTTTCCATACTTAGTTCCCTTCCGCAAATGCTGCCATCTTTTTATCTATACTGCCTGCCACAAGGTCTACGTATACCCCCGGCGTAAACATAAGAACTATCGGATAAAAATCTGTCAAAAATACTATAATTGCAAAAAGTATAAGCATTAAAAACGTAAGAAGCATATTTTTTGTCGGAAGATAAAGTGCGATCCTTATAAGCTGCCCTATACTGCCTTCAAATCTTGAAAGCACAGGTGCTAAATAAAGGACTGTCATGCACCAGACTATTGCAAGAAAAATTCCAAACCCAAGGTATAAAAACCCGGGTATGCTCTTAAACTGAAGAGCTATATAGATACTGTAAGCAAGAAGCGCGCCGATAACGCCAAATATCAGGTTTAAGATAATGCCCTGTTTAAGGTTTGCGACAAAGCTTACAAAAAAGTCTTTAACAACTCCCTTGCCTTTTCCGCGAACAACCTTTACCACTGTATGAAAAAGAGCAGCGGAGGCCGGGATCACGGTTATAACAGGTAAACATGTTAAGACCCAGAGTATGCTGACTATCATAAGGTTAGCCACCCTTGTCATCATACTGATAAAGGGCCCGTCATATTTAAAAAAACCGTTCATCAAAAGCCTCCGCCAAAATTCAAATAATTAACCTTTTACTCCGCCGACTACCATACCTTTAACCAGCTCTTTCTGGATGAAAGGATATACAAGGAGCATAGGAAGTATGGCTACGATAGCCATCGCCATACGGGCTCCTTCTGTCGGAAGGGATTTATATGCAAGGGTTGCAGACTCTGCCGCAATATCACTTGTCTTAAGGAATGCGATGTTATCCATAAGTTTTTTAAGGTAAACCTGGATAGTAAACAATTTTGTATCTGAAATGTAGTAAAGTCCGCTGGTCCAGTTGTTCCAGTAACCAAGGGCTGCAAAAAGGCCGATGGTGGTCATAACAGGCTTTGAAAGCGGAAGCATTATGCCAAGGTAGATACGAAGATCGTTTGCACCGTCAATCCTTGCTGCTTCGATTATAGCATAAGGAATGTTAAGATTGTAGTAGTTTCTCACCATAAGTACATTCATGGCTCCCATTAATGAACCCGGTAAAATATATGCCCAGATGGTGTTCTTAATGTGGAAAAGTCTTGTCCATACAATGTAGCTTGCTGTCATACCACCGTTAAACATAACCGTAAAGAAAACAAGGAAAGCGAAGAAGTTTCTAAGCTTAAAATCTTTTCTTGAAAGCGGATATGCAAAAAGTGATGTTAAGATAAGGTTTCCAATGGTACCTACTACTGTTACAAGGATCGTAAGTCCGTAACAACGGCCGATGGTAATCCTCTTTGCCCACATATAAGAGTAGGCTGCTGTAGAGAACTCCTTTGGCCAGAATGAGTATCCGCCGCTGCTTAAGGCCTGCTCTGATGAAAGAGATATGGAGACCATAAGGAAAAACGGAACAATGCAGTAAATTGCAAGTATACTCATAAGGATGAGGGCCAGATTATGAAAAGCTTTTTCATCCCTGATCGTAGGAGCTTTATATTTTTCTTTCATAAGTCTTTCCCTCCAAGTTAGAATAACGCACTGTCAGAATCAACTTTTCTGACAACTGCATTTGATACAACTACAAGAATGAAACCAAGTATAGCCTGGAAAACGCTGGCTGCAGATGACATACCGACGTTGTTCATCTCAAGGAGCGCTCTGTATACATAGGTATCGATGGTCTGAGTGGTACTGTATATCAGTCCTGAGTTAAGAGGAACCTGATAGAACATACCAAAGTCAGAGTTAAAGATCTTTCCGACGGCCATAAGAAGCATAAGTATGATCATTGGTCGTAAAAGAGGAAGTGTAATGTAAACTATCTGCTTCATCTTTGTGGCGCCGTCAATTCTGGCCGATTCGTAAAGTCCTTTATCGATACCGCCGATGCTGGCCATATAGATAATCGAGCTCTGACCTGAACTCTGCCAGAAATGAACTATGGTAAGGATAAGCGGCCAGTATTTGGCTGTGGCGTAAAAGTTGATCTTTGCGCCGCCTAAAATGCCGTTGTTGATGAATCCGTAGGTGGTACTAAGGAAGCCGTATACGATATATGAAAGGATAACGGCTGATACCATCGAAGGGAAACAGATAACCGGCTGGATAACCTTAGCTATAGGTCTGTTTGCGATCTCTGCCATACAAAGAGCGATAAAAATAGCAATGACAGTTCCAAGTGCGATCCAGACTATGTTGTAAAGCAATGTGTTTCTGATCATTGTGGTGGCATCTTTTGTTGCAAAAAGGAACTCAAAGTTCTTAAGACCCACCCATGGGCTCTTTAAAATACCGATTGAAAAGTCAACCTTTTTAAATGCGATAAGAATACCGAACATAGGAAGATAGTTGTTGCAAACAAGGTAAATAAGTCCCGGAAGCATCATAAGAAACAGCGGGAATACCCTGAGCGCGTCTGCTTTCTTCTTCGACTTCTTTTTCTTTTTAAGAAGGTCGTCAAATTCTTTTGTGCTACCTGCATTCATAGCAGTTTCCATTACATTTCTCCTTTTACTGCTAATTTATATAGGATGCAGTCTTCTAAAAGACTGCATCCTATTTTAGATCAGATAAATATCAATTATTTATTCTGAGCAACCCAAGCGTCAACCTGAGCCTGATAATCAGCCATGATCTCATTGATACCTGCTGCATCAAGAGCATCAAGGAACTGAGGAAGGAATTCGTCAGGATTTACATCACCGTATGTAAGTGAGTTGTAATACTGATTGTAAACGTTAGATACTGCAGCTACCTGAGTAGAAACGTTTGCTGATGAAGGGATAAAACCAAAGAGAGGTGGATACCAAGCCTCTTTGATAAGCTTAAGCATGAAATCCTTATCATCGTTTGAAGTATTTCCATCAAATCCGTAAAGAAGGAACTGGTTACCGAAAGCACCACATGTGTAAAGTGCTGAGTAAGGAACTGTATCAATACCAAGTCCGTCAGGATACTTGATTGATGTATGATCATCGTTCCATACGTAATCTTCGCCTTCAATACCGTAAATAAGTGCACTTGCGATTGTCTCATCTGTCCAGATAAGGTTCATCATCTTAGCTGCTGCAGATGGGTTCTTTGAAGTATAAGGAATACCGTATGTAAGTGTGTTTGTTGTCATATCTGACTTAGCGATCTCAACAGCACCAAACTGTCCGCCGTAAGAGTTGTTCATAGTAAACATCTGCTCAATTGTCTCGATTGAGTAAGCATGACCCATGATAACACCCTTGCTTGAACCTGACATAACTACTGCATCGTGGCTGAGTGTGTTTGCTGAACCTTCAGGATCAGCGTATCCGAGCTGACGATGTCTGTAAGCGATCTCGCAAGCCTCTTTGAAGCTGTCTGTCTTAAAGTAGTTAACAAGCTGAGTTGAATCGCCCTGTGTAGCAAAATAAGTACCTACGATTGAGTCGTGAGCTGCAAAAGCTGTAAGTGAAGGATACTGGTTACAGAATACCTCAAATACCTCGTTAGGATAAGCAGCCTTAAGAGCCTCAAAAAGCGGCTCAAGGTCTTTATAAGATTTAACCTTGCTCATATCGTATCCGATACCGTCAACATACTGTTTGTCGTAAATGTACTTCCATGAAAGAACCTGTCCCTTGTAGCAAGGAATAGCGTAAACGATGCCGTTTGTCATTCCGCATGAGAGCCAGTCTTTAATAACTTCCTTAGCACCTGCAAGTTCGTTGTCAATGTAAGGTGTAAGGTCTGTAAGATAACCGTTTGTAACTGCTGTAGCAAGGTTTCCTGTATAGATGATATCCATCTTGTCGCCTGCTGCAAGCTGAAGGTTAATGTCGTCTGCGTAAGTAAAAAGTGAAGCAAACTTAAGATCAAGCTTAAATTCTGTGATTCCAAGGCTGTCTTTGATGTAAGCGTTGATGAAATCTTCTACTCTCTGGATAGCGTCCTCAGAAGGAATGCTCTGAAGAGTAGGGAACATAAGAGTTACTTCGTAAGCTTCGCCGTTTGAAGGCTGCGCATCTGCTTTTGTTTCTGTGTTTGAAGAAGCAGAATCTGCAGGCTTGTCACTTGAAGCCCCATCATTACCCTTGCCGCATGCTGTCATAGAAAGGACAAGAGCAAAAGCGAGAATTAATGCAATTAGTTTTTTCATTAATTTTCTCCTCCGTTTGAAAATTATTAATGAGAATCAGTTTCCCATCATTCTCATTTTCTCATGTAAAGCATTTTATTGCTTGCTATTATGAAAGATATTTTTTTAAAAATATACACTGTTTGATTTTCAATTTTGTACAATCAATAAACTTTCAAGAACTTTTCCTGCCCTTTCAGCATTTTCAGCTCTTGAAACAATCCCGGCAAGAAGTTCGCCCTTTGGGGTTCCGCCTCCTGTAAGCTTTTCCGTATCTTTAACATAGATTCCGACAGGGGCTGTATTTCCTTTTTCATCCGTGTAATAATATATTTTATCCTCATTTGCGGAAAGGATATCTGAAGGAATATACGCCCTAAGGTCACTAAAGCCATTCTTTAGTGCGAATTTATCGTATACATCTTTATCAGATACGAAAAGATCAAGGTCGCCTATCCCAAAAAGAGCCGAAAGCACCTGAAGGGTAGCTATATCGGAATCAGTAGGCTCATCAAAGGAAAGGCTGTAATTACACTCAAGGTTTATCTTCTTTCCTTTCATGTTTTCACCGGAGCTTTCAAGAAGCGCGGTAAAGGTACTTCTTACCGCATCCTCTCCCGCACTTTCAGGTACCCCCGCATTAACCATGACCACATAAAGCACGTTTCCGCCCCTTGTTATAAATGTGGTAACAAGGGAGATACAAACAAAAAGAACAGTTGCGATTATAGCTATAGGGACTTTGTAATAATCCCATATAAACTCGGCTTTTTTTGCGCTGCTAAGGCCTTTCATGGTCTCCCTGTCTCTCTTTAGTGTATCTGTTATTTTCTTAAAAGGATTTCTCATAGATTATCTCGTTCTCCTTGCCTTCCACTCTATAGGGCTGCAGCCGCAAAGCTTGCGAAATACCGTAGAAAAATACGAAATGTTATCCATTCCCACGCTGCAGGCTATCTCGCTTATACTCATAGAAGTTGTAAGGATAAGCTTTTTTGCTTCCTCTATACGGATATCGTTTAAGTACTCTCGCATACTCATGCCGTTTTCTTCATTAAAGAGTTTTGAAAGATAGTTTGGCGTTACGTATACAAGGGATGCCATATCATCACGTCTTATCTCTTCTGCAAAATGCTCTTTCATGTATTCTTTTACCGCTTTTGTCACATTTCTTTCAGGGCATACCGCATTTTCAAGGTCGTCTTTAGGCCCAAAGCGTTCCTTAGCCTCATTGTTCATAGCTATGATGCATTCATAAAGCTCGTTAAGGTCAGTTGGCTTTGTAAGATAGTTAAACGCCCCAAGCCTTACCGCATCTCTTGCGTATTCAAAGCTTTCGTAGCAGGTAAGAAAAGTAAATACCATAGGTATCTTGTTGTTATGAACATATTCAAGAACCTCAAGACCGTTACAAAGAGGCATACCGATATCGCAAAGCATCATCTCCGGCTTTTCCGAGTCAATAAGCTCGATCGCCACTTTTCCGTTATATGCTCGAAGCAGCTTTGTAATTCCCATTTCCTTAAGGTCGAGATGATTTTGTATAAGGTCGATGGTGGAAATGTCATCATCACATATCAGCAGTTTCATTTTCTTTCTCCTCTCTGTCAGGAATAATTATTATGACTCTTGCCCCTCTGTCTGTATTTGATAACTTTATGAGGTCAGGCCTGTCATATGTTAAGGCAAGGGTACGGAACACATTTGAAAGTCCGATGTGATCCTTTGCCTCGGGAATGCTTTCATAGTCACTGAATTTTTCAAGTACATCAGGCGGAAAACCCGCTCCGTTATCTTCTACCGCTATAACCGTGCGCATCTTGTCGCCTTCCGGCATACGGTTTGCCACAATGTGGAGATTAAGTGTCTCATACATACTCATGGCATGTTTAAAAGCATTTTCAACTATGGTAAAAACAAGAAGATAAGGTATCTCTGTTTTATTTGCCTCGCTGCTGCTTTCTATATCTACTTCTATAGAACCGGGAGCCTTTATAGACTGCATCCTTACATAGCTTTCTATTTCGTTTAACTCCTGCCCAAGGCTTACGAATTTATCTCTGTAATTAAGCATATAACGAAGGTAAACAGCAAGTTCTTTAAGATATTGCCTGGTTTTTTCCTGATCATCGCCATAGCTCATATTACTGACAGTTGTAATGGCGTTAAGGAAAAAGTGCGGACGGATCTGGGCTCTTAGAAGCTTAAGCTCGTCCTGTTTCTTTTGGATGATGTTATCATAACGCTCTATCCTGTGGCGTTTGATCTCATCAACCATTATGTTAAAATTAAGGAAAACATCATCAAATTCCTTTGAAGACGCCTCTTCTTTTATACGGAAATCAAGATCACCCTTTTGAACGTTGTCTATGGCATTTAAAAGTGTATTTGTAGGTGCAACGATATTTTTCCCGGTAACAATGATTACTCCCACAAAAAGTGCCATACAGATAAACCCAAAAAGTACAAAAAGCACGATAGAATCGCTTATTATCATGGAAATATCTGTGGTTCTTGATGCAAAGACTATGTTTGCCTTAAGTTCACTTACTCTGTCTTTATATAAAGTGACGCCTTTTTGCTTTGATCCGGGATAATCCGTTATGTGTTCACTTTTAAGAACCGCGTAGGTACTGCTTCCTGTGTCAAGAAAACAGGCTGTCTCTGAGTTAAGCACCTTTATAATGTCTATAGGAGCAAGAGCTTTTATGTTACACATAGCCCCCACTACATACTTTCCGTTTGCTACCGCTCTTAAAGTATATGAGTTATCACCAATAGTGACTATATCCCACTCTTCTTCCCTAAGGCCTGTAGCTCTGGCATTGCCACCGTTTACATACTCCTTTGCAAGAATAACTTCTCTTGCTGAAACAGAAGGCTCGGCAGCAAAAAGAGATTTCCCTTTTTCGCTGTCATAAATAAATATAAAGGATACATCCGTTCCAAGTTTAAGCTTGTCTTCCATCACCTGAAGGCATTTTATCTTTGCGCTAAAGCTCATATCAGGAGAACCGGTTTTTATTTCAACATGCTCGTTGTTTAAAGTCATAAGAAGCTCGGTTATGTGCTTGCTTGTCATGTTAAGTATTCCTGTTATGTCGTTTTTCCAGACAGATACAGCCTGCCTGTTCTCATCGTCATACTGCTGCTTTGTCCACTTGTAATAGTTAACAGTAGACCAGATCATGTAGACAAAGATACTCACAAGAAGTGCAAGTGCTATTCGAAATAACTGTTTTCTCCATGACTTTTTGGTATTCAAGCCTCTACCTCCAAAATTCCCCTATTTATGATTATGTATTATTTTTTGCAACATATCTTTAAAATATAAACGATTGACTTTCAAAAAAGTACGATTTTAGACTTAAAAAAATGGGGACTGCATAATGCAATCCCCAAAAACACTGCAAGATCATTTACTTTTAACGATTTTTACAACCCTGCTGGTTCCAAGCCTTGATGCGCCAAGATCAAGGAATTTTTGCGCATCTTCAAGAGAAGATATACCGCCTGCAGCCTTCATCTTAACATTTGGTCCGATGTGCTCGCTAAAAAGCTTGATATCATCAAATGTAGCGCCCGCTGTAGAAAAGCCGGTACTTGTCTTTATAAAATCTGCGCCGGCATTTGTAACAAGCTCGCACATCTTAATCTTTTCTTCATCTGTAAGAAGACAGGTCTCGATGATAACCTTAAGAATGTGGCTGCCGCAGGCTGCCTTGATCTCTCTTATCTCATCTTCTACGTATTTATAATTCTTAGCCTTAAGCTCGCCGATATTGATTACCATATCGATCTCATCAGCGCCGTTTGCAAGGGCATCCTTTGTCTCAAATACCTTTACGGCTGTAGTCATATTGCCGTTTGGAAAACCTATTACAGTGGTAATAGGAAGCTTATCTCCCATATACTCTCTTGCCTGCTTTACGTAGCAAGGTGGTATACAAACAGAAGCAACCTGATACTTCATACCGTCATCGCAAAGTGCCTTTATCTCGTCCCATGTAGCGCCCTGAGCAAGAAGAGTATGGTCACAGGCAGCAAGTATTTTTTTCTCATCCATAAATATTAACCTCCAAAATGAATTCGATCACATAGATTATAGCCTCATTTTACGTAAAAATCAAATAATTTACATTTTTGTCTGGAAATACTATACTATAGATATCTATAAAGAAGCAGGGGGATACGAAATTGCAGGAAATTAATGTTAACGATCTTAAAGAAAAAAAGATCCTTGGAAGATGCGGAACCATATCCGGTGAACTTCCTATATTTTGGAACGGGGGAGGAATTGAGGTAAATGTAAAAGCCGCAGAGCTTTCCGCAGATATTTACGCTGAATACGAAACCCGTGAGATCTGGTGCGCTTACCTTATAAACGGTGCATTTATGGGAAGATTCATGCTTTCTAACGGGCTTAATCACATTTGCCTGTTTCGCGGCATGAACCCAGAGGCTGTTAAAAATGTTAAAATACTTCGCGAGACTCAGCCAATCGGCGATGACCCAAAAATGTATATGGCTATAAGAACTCTTTATACAGACGGTACCTTTGAGACTGCTAAAGAAGGCGACATAAGGATCGAATTTGTGGGCGACTCTCTTACTACAGGCGAGGGAACCTACGGCGCCAAAGAAGAAAAGGACTGGCTCCCTATGTTTATGAGCTGTTCTCGCCAGTACGCATACATGGTAGCCGATATGCTAAATGCAGATGTCAACATCGTTTCTCAAAGCGGCTGGGGAGTACACTGTGCATACGATAACAACATATACAACGTACTTCCAAGGGTATACGAGCAAAAATGCGGGCCTATTAATTCCGCAAAAGCTATCGATGCAGGTGCTCACGAAAAATATGATTTTACATTTAGCCCTGACGTTATTGTAATAAACCTTGGTACCAACGACCAGGGCTCCTTTGATAACCCAGCATTTACAGACCCTGCTACAGGTATTACCTACAAAATGAAGAAAAACGAAGACGGCTCCTTTAACGAAGAGGACGTAAATATATTTACTGATGCAGTTACTGACTTTTTAAAGATGGTAAGAAAGAATAATCCGGATGCCTATATCTTATGGCTTTACGGTATGTGCGGCGCTCCTCTTGAAGTACCGATCTGCACAGGTATCAAAGCCTTTGCAAGTGAAACAGGCGACAAACGCGTTGACTATATGCAGCTTCCTGCATTTACAGAAGACTCCGCAGGTGCCTTAAACCACCCGGGCCTTTCATCACATATGCAGGCCGCAATGCTTATCGCAGCAAAGATCAAGGCATTAGATCTGTAAATAGGTAAGGCAAGGAAGAATAAACCTCTTCCTTGCCTTTTTATCTCTTACTACACAATCGAGTAGGAGGAATTTCTCTTAATTGAGAAATTCCGACCTCTCACACCACCGTGCGTACCGTTCGGTACACGGCGGTTCAATCAACTTAACAAGTAACACACCTTTCGGTGTAGTAATCTAACATTGAGACTAATCCAAATGAGGTTAGTC
>JAEEOQ010000031.1 GCA_016284355.1 Lachnospiraceae bacterium | reverse complement strand
CTGCCGTATTTTGCAAAAATTACCGTGATAAAAAGCATGAGCACCGTAAATATCATGCTGTAGGCCTCGCTCTTTGCAAGAAATCCGTCCGCAATATGAGCTGTCTTTGTCTGTTTCATCATAAGCGCTACAAAAAGACACCCAACCGCTACTATTATATAATCTGCAAGGGTAAGACCAAATGCGCCAAAGCCTGCGCTAAGGCCTGTCATATTGCCTATCCCCGTAAGCGCCGTAAATGCTGCTGTAAGGCTTTCGTATACATCAAATATACGAAGGCCGGAAACAAGAAGCACTGTACGCACCATACGAAGGTAGTCAGCACCTGAGTATTTTCCTTTTTCAGGATCTGCAAGTTTCTTTTCGCTTCCAAGGAACTTTGAAGCAATAAGGATGCATGCATTAAAAAGGCCCCAGGCTGCAAACTTTAAAGAAAGCCCGTGCCATAAGCCCACAAGGAGCCATGTAACGCTCATTGAAACCACCAGTACAAACCCTGCAGACTTTACTCCTGCTGCCACAAGTCCAGCGGAAAGTGGGTAAAATACGTAAGTCTTAAACCAGCCTGCAAGAGTAATATGCCACTTTGTCCAGTATTCTGCAAGAGTTCTTGCCGTAAACGGCTTTTTGAAGTTTTCCGGAAGTTCCACTCCCATAACCTCAGCAAGTCCCATTATAAGGTCGATGCCGCCTGTAAAATCATTATAAAGCCTTATCGTATAAACAAGAAGACCAAAGGCTACCCAAAGGCCTCCAAACCCTGCCTGCCCGCCTGAAAAAATCACTGTGGTGACAGCTGCAAGTCTGTCTGCTATAACAAGCTTTTTAAAAAGGCCAAATACGGTTCTTACAAGGCCTCTTGAAAAGTTCTTTGAACTCATCCTCTCTTCTCTTGTCTTTACGTAGGTAAGACGAGGCATAAGCTCATCGTATCTGCATATAGGCCCCTGGAAAGAAAGGGGAAAGAATGCCATAAACAAAATAAACTTAAGAGGATTTGACTCTGCTTTGTATTTGCCGTTTCGCACATCGAGAAGATATCCGATTCCCTGAAGGCTGTAAAACGAGACTCCTATAGCGGTAATTACATTGATCTTTTGTACCGTCCACATTGAAAGGACCAGAATAACACCTATAAATACAGGTATGTCCTTCCTTTTTACCGCATCTGTAAAAAGAGCCATAACCCAGATAAGAAGCGTTACTCCCATACAGAAAAAGAAGGAAGTTACTCCCATCATGGAATAAAAAAGCATGCTGAATATGGCAAGCGCTATCCACTTAACGTTTTTCATCGTTTCTCTCCGTTTTTGATCATATTAAAGATACTTTCTGCGCTGTCAAAATTTTCAGGGGTTATGCAGCGTCCGGGTATCTTTACCCCGTATATATCCCTTATCCCCATTACTATACTTATTATATCAAAAGAATTTAAAATGTGGTTTTTTACAAGCCCCGTCTCGGTATTAAAATCTATATCCGGGTGCATTTCAGTAAGAAGTTTTATAAGTTTTTCCAAATCATTTCGCCCTTTCAGGGTATAATGTGCCGTCAAAAACATAGTATCCGGCATGCTCCGGCTCTCTTTTGCCGTAGCTTTCGCTAAATGCCGCAAGCTCTGCATCTCCCACCAGGAAACACTCAAAAGTCTCGCCCTTTGAAAGCGGGCAGGCATCAAAATGGTACCATGTTCCTTCAAATTCCACCAGATTCCATGAATGAAATTTATCACTGTCTCTGGTTATTATCATATCATCAAGGCCAAGCTTTGTAAACAAAACATGGGCCATGGAAGCGTAGGTATAGCAGTCGCCGTTATGAGTCTTAAAGCCTTCGTAGGCCGCATACGGAAGGCTGCTCTTATCTGAGGTTCCGGTGTATTTAACAGTGGTCTTAAGCCACCTGTAAAGGTCGTGAAGCTTCTCTCTTGTAACCTTGCTGCCTTCTTCTATCTCAAGCTCATCAAGTACAGCCTCCGCTTCCTTTGAAAGCTCCTTATCAGATACCTCAGGCAATTTATAAATCTCAATTGAAAAAGTCTTTTTGCTTACATTTCCGCTTGGATCCTTTGCCGTATATGTAATGTCGTAGTTTCCTTCTTCGTAAGGGTTAACCCCTTTTGTATCTACCTCAAGGCTGCACTCACCGTCACTGTTGTCTGTTACATTTACATATTTTTTGTA
>JAEEOQ010000030.1 GCA_016284355.1 Lachnospiraceae bacterium | reverse complement strand
TCAGAATCTGCCTTTGATTCCATAACAACAGCCTCAACCTTAAAACCATGTCTTAATAGGTAAAGAGCAAGTTCAAGAGGCCTGTCTACCGCAGTGTCGTCTATAGCAAGAGGCGTGTCTCCTATATGCTCTTTAAGAGCCGTAACAGCCGCTTCCGTCTTTTCTCTCTCTTTATCTATATGCTCTATTGATAAAGGCGCAAGCCCAAGACTTTCAGCAGCCTTTTTCATGTCTTCGTCTATAGCGTCGTAGTCGTAAGTTTCACGCATAGCCACCCACTCCTGAGAAAGCCTTACCTTAAGGTCTTTTGCAGCCCAGGCAGCATTGGCGTGAAAGGTAAAGTTCACCTTTGACTGCTCCATCTTATGGAAATCATCGTAATCTTCTATAGTTGAAAGGTCGTAGATCTTAATGCCGTTTTCTGTAAGGAAGTTTGTAAGATCGCAGGACTTTCCCATAGGGAAGCAGTTTCCCACAAAGTTAACCTGCCCGTCTGCCTTTTCTGCAGGTTTAAGCACCCTTAGGATCTGCCTTTTAAGATTTGCCATAGGCGGCGTTTTCTTACGCATGATAGGGTCCATATAGCAGTCGATAAAATCGATATCAGGGTATTCTTCCCTTAATATCTTGTATATCCTCTGGTAGTTTACCGTAAGGAAATGATGTATGCAGCTTGTAAATATCATCACCATACGAGGTCTTACGGAAAGAGACTCAATAACCTTTTCGGTTCCACGTCTAAGCTCTTCTTCCATGTCGCCGTTTAAAATGTTGTCTTCTCCTACGGTTATGGTAGAAAGAAGCTTCATGGCGTCAGGCCCCATTTCTGCAGTGGTAAGCACAACGCCTCTAAGGCAGCTTACAGGGCACACAAAGATCATGTGGCCCCCGGGTACCAGTGTTCCGTAGTGAACTATATTCCAACCGCCTCGGCAGGGGCTTGAGTAAACAAGGCCGCTTCCTACCGCGTCTTTATAAGATATGTCTTTAATTACCTTAAAATACTCCATTACTTATTATCCTTTGCATTTTTTAAAATGTAATCTGCAAGAAGTCTTACCTGCGCCGCATACTCGCTGTCAGGGAACATCTCCATAACAGGGCGGCCGGCTATTTCTGCATCTGAAATGGCGTTATCTCTAGGCAGATCTGCCACGATCTTTGTCTCAAAATCCTTGCAGAGAGTCTCTACCTTTTCTCTTTCATCAGGCACATTTCTTCTGTTTAAGATAATACCCCCAAGGGTTGCATATCCTCTTTCCTTAAAGGTGCCTACCGCTGTGGCGATATTAGCTGCCGCATAGATAGCCATGTTTTCACCCGAAGTAACTATATATACCTGATCTGCGTAGCCCTCTCTTATAGGCATTGCAAAGCCGCCGCAGACCACATCTCCAAGTACGTCATACAGCACCACATCAGGCTTTAACACATCAAAAGCCTCTCTTTCATCAAGAGCTTCAAAAGCTGCCGCGATGCCGCGTCCTGCGCAGCCAAGCCCCGGTACCGGCCCGCCGCTTTCAGCGCAGATTATGCCCTTATAGCCTTCCACATAAAGATCTGACAGCTCAGCAAGATCCTTTTTCTTTCGTAATGTATCAAGGATCGTAGGGATCCTTTCTCCGCCGTGAAGGTAGAGAGTTGAATCTGCCTTCGGGTCGCATCCTATCTGAAATACTTTCAGCCCTTTTTCTGCAAGAGCACAGGAAAGTGCCGAAGTTGTGGTGGATTTTCCGATCCCGCCTTTTCCGTAAATAGCAATTCTATACATTGTTTCCTCCAAATTTTAGATTATCCCATGACGCAAAAAGACCCGGCGCATGTGCTGCGCCGGTCATTCTTACTTATTTGCTATAGGACTGTAATTGATCTTTATATTAATGTCCTGATTATAATTTCCAAAATTCTTTCCAAAAATGGTGAGCCCGCCCACATGCTCCGCATCGTCATTTACTGCAAGTTTGAGACGGATGGTGCTCTTGTCTGTAAGATTAAGGTCGTTTATATTGACATCCGATATCTGAAGTCCGTCGATAAATGTACCTGTCTTATTGATAACAAGAAGCTTTAACAGCCCATACTGGTTCCAGTTCGGGAACCACCAGTCGGGGGTAAATATACCTTTTATGTCTCCAAAATCTCCGGGGCTTGTCCACTGCCCGATAAAGGTATCGTTGATATAAAAGGAAATGTCGGAAGGCCACACGTCATTAACGCCCGGCGCCTCGCTACCAAGCTCTGCAGAAATAGTGATCTTGTCGATTTTCTGCGAAAACGGGATAAAGTTTGGAATAATATATTCCACAAAACCCTTTGTAAACCAGAGTATGTCTGCGTTATACCTGTCAGGGTGGGCAAAATATCTGGTATCGTCCACCTCGCCAATAAGGGCAGTCTTAGACGCAAGACCGCAGGTAGGGAAGACTTCGTAATTTGAAAAATGCCCTACCTTAAGCTCTGTCTGGTAAACATTTGCCTCATCTTCAGGCGGGTCAAGATCGATAAGGATCTTGTCAAGAAATACAGAGCAAAGCTTCTGATTGCCGTGGCCCGCAGACTCGGTGGTAATAGAAACAAGGCCGCAGTCTTCAAGCTTTTTCATATGACCTGTAAGAGCTCCGTTTGTAATACCGAGCTTACTTGCAAGGTCATTCATACTCATACCGTTGTTATCTTTTAATAGTTTAATTATCTCTAAACGAATGTCAGACCCGAGAGCCTTGAAAATCTCAAGTCCTTCATCAAGTGACTTAATATGCAGCATAATATCGATCCTTTATTACGTCTTAATATTTTGGAAAAACCTAAAACGATTATATCACCCGCAAGCTCAAAAAACAACGTACTAAAACTTAAATTTCGGCTCTCCGTTTTCCCAGGTAAATTTCATCAGCATAGCGTGTCTGTTTGGGTTGTAGAGAGGATCTCCGACTATCTCTTTTTCGGTTCTTGCATGATAAACAAGGATGTCATTGCCCTCGCTGTCGGTTGTAAATGAGTTGTGCCCCGGGCCGTATATGCCTTTTTCTTCGTCACTCTTTAATACCGGGTATCTTTTCTTATCCCAGTTCTTTGGATCAAGAAGGTCTGAATCTTCATCTGCCGTAAGCATTCCCATGCAATAATTGATGCCGGTGTCGCTTGCAGAATAAGTCACAAATATCTTCCCGTTTCTCTTAATCACCGCAGGACCTTCATTTACCCAGTAGCCGTAGCGCTCCCAGTCGTAGTCCGGCGTAGTAAGAAGTACCTGCACAGTCTTAAGCTTGTTTGCGCTTTCCATCTTACCGATGTAAAGATTAGAGATCTGCTTTCCGACTCCTACCTTTTCAGCCCAGATATAATAGTATTCGCCTTTATTTTCAAAGATGGTGGCATCAAGCGAAAATGCGTTAAATGAAAACTCATCATCATCTGCTGCCTGCATCTTTCCAAGCTCTTTCCACGGTCCTTTAAGCGGATCGTCGCTCTCGCACTCAAGTACATAAGGTCTTATCTTAAATATCTCTTCTTTTTCTCCTGCGGCAAAGTACAGATACCATTTGCCAAAGAGGAAATGAAGCTCCGGCGCCCATATATTGGCGCTCATGATCCCGCTCTCATGTTTCTTCCATACAAGGACTTCTTCTGCCTCCGGAAGCTTATCAAGCGAAGCTGCTCTCCTTAGGCCTATGCCGTCATAATCAGGTCTGCTGCCCGTAAAATAGTAAACTCCGTCCTTTTTATATACGTATGGATCCGCACGCTGCGCTATCCAGGTCTTGTTAAAAAATGTCATGTTCTTCCTCCGTATATTCTGCGTCTTTGATGAAATCGTCATACCTTTCCGGTATGTGATTCATCATTACTCTGTATATGAAGAAAGATTTGATATATGTCACGGTGGCAAACCCCACAAAAAGCATGATAAGGTTCATGCCTGCCGACTTTATGTTGGCAAATGTAAAACCTGCGGTTATCGCTATAAGCACCAATGTATAGGGAAGATACCCATATGCAAATGATGCGGCATATCTGATGATGTCAAAGACCGAGCCGCGAAGCTTTGCAAGGCACGGAAAAAGGTATAAAAGAACGATTCCCGCTGCCATGGCAACAGCAAGGCTTACTACAAACATCACCTTTGCAAACAAGGTACCCTGCAGCAGCCAAAAGTACACATCTGCCGCAAGTACCGAAAGGATCCCCAATGCGAGAAACCACAAGATCGTCGCCTGTTTTAAGTTCTCTTTAAAGCTCGCAAAGAACCTCTTAAAAACGTACCCGTCGCCCTGTCTTATGGAAATAATATTAACATAATACATGGCTGTGATGGCCGCTCCTATGGTAACCACAGGAAGACAGCAGATAATAAAGAGTGCGTTTAAAAGAATAAGGTCTGCAAGCTTATTAAAGAACTTCATTACAGGCGAATTTGACATAATATCTTCACTTCCTTACTTAATACCACTGATTGCAACCGACTCGATGATAACCCTCTGGAAACAGAAGAAAAGCACGATAGTCGGGATCATTGCTATAACAGAAGCCGCCATGATAAGGGCGTAGTCGCTCTGAATAGCGTAATATGCATTAAACGATCTGATAACAACCTGAAGAGTCCAGTTTGCCTCGCTCCGAAGGAAAATAACAGGAGCAAGATAGTCGTTCCAGATACCCATAAACCAAAGAGTAAGCTGGGTTCCAACCGCGCTTTTCATAAGCGGGAAGAAGATCTGGGCAAAAGTTCTGAAATAGCCGCAGCCGTCAAGCTTTGCGGCATCCATAAGGTCGTTTGGAATAGATGAAAGGTTCTGCCTTAAAAAGAAGATCATGCTCACATTACCAAAGCAGGCAGGAACAATAAGCGGCAGAAGTGTATCTGTCCATTTCATCTTTGTAAACATAACATACTGAGGGATCATGATTACTGCAAAAGGGATCATGATCGTAGCAAGAAGGCCCATAAAGATGGCATTCTTTGCGCGGAATTTCATTTTTGCAAATGAGAAAGCCGCAAGGGATGAGGTAAAGCCGCCGATAAGAAGTACCGGGATCTCAACTTTTACAGTGTTTAAAACACCCGATATAAAGTTTGCCTTGTTTAAAACCTCACCGTATTTACCAAATACCCATGGGCTCGGTATAACCTTAAGGCTGCCCGAAAGGATCTGGTTCTTTGTCATAAACGATGTCATGACCATGTAAATAAGTGGAAATACCATAACTACCGCACCAAGGCACAGCAATATGAACACCACTATGTTGATGGTCCTTTCCTTCGGCGATACTACGGCCGAAGCTACTATATCTTTATCTTCTCTAGCCATAATACCCTCCTAATCAATTGTTTTAACCCAGTGCTTTTGAACCTTGAAGTTAAGCGCCGTAATGATAAATACTATAACAGCGAGCACAAGGGAGATAGCGCTGGCGTAACCGAGCTGATAACTTTCAAATGCTTTTTCGTAAAGGTAGTAAACGATGGTTGCGGCAGAATAACCGATGCCGCCCTTGTTTGTCATAACCTGAACCTCTACAAATACCTGGAAACCACCGATCAGAGTAGTAACAAGGATATAAAATGTAACCGGAGAAAGAAGAGGCAAAGTGATGTTTTTAAACTTCTGCCAGCCGTTTGCTCCGTCTACCATAGCTGCCTCGTAGTAGCTTCTCGGAATGTTCTGAAGTCCCGCAAGATAAAGGATAATGGAGGTTCCGAGTCCCTTCCATACCATAAAGATTATCATGGAGACCTTTATGAGAATCTCATCACCAAGCCAGTTCGGTCCGTGGTGGCCGGTAAGAGTCTTTATTATCACATTTAAAAGGCCGTAATCGTAGTTATATACCCAGGCCCAAAGTATAGATACCGCAACAAGAGAAGAAATAACGGGAACGTAGTACATGGTACGAAGCACCCTGACTCCCGGTATCTTTCTGTTCATACCCATAGCAAGTATAAGTCCCAGTATCATTCCCACAGGAATACCTATAAGATAAATAACGGTTGTAAGAACCGTCTTCCAGAATTTTGTGTCTTGAAATAATTTAACGTAATTATCTAACCCACAGTATTTGCTCATCATTCCCGCAAATCCTTTTGAGCCGTTCCATTTGGTAAGGCTTGTAAGGATCGCAAAAATGATCGGCCAGGCCATAAACAGTACGAAGCCTATCGCGGGTGCTGCAACAAATATAAGTCCCCAGCGCTCTTCGCGTTTTGCCATGGCTGACATTTTAAACTTTGGCTTCTTATTCATAATAATTTACCCTCATAGTCCTTTTTTAATCATATATGCCCTGTGGCAGATAGCTGCCACAGGGCAATTACTGTGAACTAAGTATTATTTAGTTTTCTGCTGCTTTCTGAAGCTCGATAGCATTGTCAAGTGCTGCCTGCATAGCCGGCTGTACTTCGTGACAATATTCTGCAGCAGTCTTCTCTCCCTTGAGAACGTACTCATATCCGCCTGAAAGGAACTCACTCCACCAGTCAGCGTTGTATGTGTAGTTTGTCTCAACGAAAAGTCCTCTGTACTTGTCTGTACCCTCAATGTAATTGAAGATAACGTCTACATTGTCGCCGTAAGGGATAGTTCCGTCAGCGATCTTAGCCTTGAAATCACCCTTTGCGTAGTCCATAATGTTAGGAATCTGAAGTGAAGCGCCTGTAGTCTCACCTGAAAGAACTCTCTGTCCCTCAAGATCTGTTGAGAAAAGAGTGATGAGCTTAGCTGCTGCTTCAGGAACCTTTGAATCTTTAGAAACTGCGAAACCAACAGAACCGTTTCTTGTCATAGAAACACCGGTCTTACCTGTAGGCCATCCGCAAAGTCCCCACTGATATGGGAATGTGTTCTTATCCATGAAAGCACCAACATCCCAGGTACCGCAAGCGTAGAAACCGATCTGGCCGTCAAGCCATCTCTGATATCCGCCAAGAGCTGTATCCTGCTCTACTGTAGGTGTAACGCCATACTTGCATGTAAGATCTGCAAAGAACTGGAAAGCGTCTACAAACTCAGGCTGTCCGTCGATAACTACCTTTGTGTAGTCTTCGTTAAGGAAATGTCCGCCGTTTGTGTAGATAAATGCATCAAGAGCCCACTGAAGAGCATTTGCGCATCCCCACTGATCGATCTCGCCGTCGCCGTCTTTATCAATAGTAAGTTTCTTACATACTTCTACGAATTCATCCCATGTATATGGGTTTGCAGGATCAGGATAAGCAACGCCTGCTGCATCAAAAATGTCTTTGTTGTATGCAAATGCAAATGTTGAAAGATCCTTAGGAAGTGCATAAAGAGAACCCTGTCCGTTTCCTGCTGTCTTGCCGTCGTATCTGTAAGCACTTGCAACTGTTCCCCAAAGGTTGTTAACAACTGCTGCATCTACATAGTCGTCAAGTGGAAGAAGGTATCCGTCGTTAACATTTGCTGCTACTGCCTCAGGTCCTACATAAAATACATCAGGCATATCTTCAGCAGCCTTGTAAGCAAGAAGCTTCTGACCATATTCATCTGAAGTGGTAACCTCAAAAGTAACGTTTGCACCGGTCTGAGCTGTGAACTTATCTATAAGAGACTGGTAAACTGTCTTTTCGTGCTCCTGTGCGAAGATAAATACTCTGATGTCCTGTCCGGCGAAGTCTCCCTCAACCTTAACATCGTTAAGAGCTTCCTCTTTAACCTCTATCTTTGCACCGACCGTTTCTTCCTGTTTGTTCTCTTCTGCAGGAGTTTCTGCAGCTTCCTTGCCGCCGCAAGCAGCTAAGATCCCGATAACCATTGCAGCTACAAGTAAAAGACTTAATACTTTTTTCATAACATCCTCCCTAAAATAATAATACATTAAACGCTACGGTCCCAAATAAACAATTTCATTAAATATTTTACACTTACATGCCGGCCGGACAATGTTTTGTGCAAAATGTATAATTTTTTGTCGCTTTGGTCTCTCGTTATGGTAAATTATACTATATGAATTTTAGGGTGTCAACAACTATTTTATGTTTTTCTAAAATATTTTATTGTATTAAACTTTTTCCTAAATTATTCTATATTTTGTGTGACTTATAAATAACGTCTTATTTATACATTACAAGCCATAATGTCTCATTATTTGCTCCTACAAGCGAAAGGCATCTTACATCATTGCCCGCTTCATCCTTCATATCTGCAGCTATTCCCGAGTAAGCAACATCACCTAAGGTAATACTTACGGAATTACCCTGTACGCTCCAGTTTCCGCTTGCTTCTTTAGAAACTACGTTTCCGCCCTTCTTAAGCTCGGTTTTTACCGCAGAATGCATGTCACTGCTTATATCAAGGCCGTGGTTTACCATATAGTATGCGCCGGCAATATCTCCTTCTTTAATGTCTGTAAGCAGCACTTCCTCCTCGGTTGTGGCAAAAGGAAGCATGGTAAGCCAGCCGTCTTCCGTAATAAACATTTCGTGTACTCTTGGCTCGTGGTACTCCCCGCTGCCCTCAAAACGCTGGTGATAGCAGATATAGATCTTTCCCTCCTCATTCTCAAATACAGAGCAATGTCCCGGAGCCATATAGCCTTTCTTTAAAGACGGGAAGGAATAGTTTCCCGCCATCTTAACACCGTAAGCGCTGTGATCTGCCACCATCTTAAGCTCTTCGCCCTTTGCATCGGTATAAGGCCCCATAGGCTCTTTGCTTCGAAACTCTCTTATCTGATAGCCGCCTTCGTTTGTAAGCTCGCCGTAAGAAACAAGAAGATAATAATATCCCGTTCCCTCATTATAATAAACATAAGGGCCCTCGCAGGAGTTGTGAAGGCCTCCGGCTACGCGCTTTCCAAAATAGGCATCTACGCTTTTGTCATTTTCAGCCTCTTCTTTTGAAGGGTAAATTGGAAGCCCGGTTGTTTCGTCCATTTCATACATAAAGATACCGCCGGACCAGGAGCCGTAAGCCATATAGAGCTTGCCCTCCGGTGAATGGAAAAGGGCAGGGTCTATGCAGTTCGGGTACTTAAGGTTGTTGTACTCTCCGCCCTCAAGGTAAGCAGATATATTGGCATCCTCTCCAAGAACCTCATATATATTGGTCTTTTCTGCTGTTAACCTTGTAAAGCCTGAGCTTACAAGTATCTTTTGAAATTCGTACGGTCCTTCAATATTATCTGATGTTGCCATACAGATACTTGAAGTACGATAGTCGTGGCTTGTGGCAAAATACATTACCCATTTGCCAAGGTTTTCATTATAAATAACGTCAGGTGCCCATACCGCCCACTCTTTGTCGTTAAATTTACCGGTAAATGCAAAGGCTCCGTTTTCAAGGTCATCAAAAAGTCCTTTAAAAAGCGGGTTCCCGGGCTTAGTTCCATCAGCAAAACTCTTAAAAGCCGTAAGGCTTTCTCCCTTTGCCGCAGACATATGTGTTCCGAATAAATAATAAGTGCCGTCAGAATACTTTAAAGAAGGGTCGTGTACCGATACCCCGAGAGTCTGGTTTCCCTTAAGAATATCCTTCTCTTCTTTTCCTTTGCTGCTGCACGCCGCAATAGCCATAATGATCACTCCTAACATAAGTATTGATATAATCCTGATCCCTTTCATATAAACCTCCATATTTTAGCTTTTGCTAAATTTGTTTTGTTTTATCTAAATTATATCACCCTATGGCCGGCATGTAAATGGTGGTATTTGTATATTTTTTTGTAATATATGCATTGTATCATTCATATTTCTTGGAATTTATTAAAAATATACACATATTCTTGATTTTTTGTTTAAAAAGTAATATAATTATGTATCAATAACAGAGAATTATATATTTTCAAGGAGGTATATCCATGAATTTGTTCAAGAAAGGCAGTTTGTTTATTAAAATTGGACTTATAGTTGCAATTATTGCGACTATTGGTGTCCTTGGTGAAGCAGCCATTTCTTCGCTCAGAATCTCACACATTTTGGAGAATTCTTCAAAAGAGACTCTGTCAGGAATTGTTACTTCTAAATCAGAAACCATTCGCGAGTATGCAGATCAGCAGTTTAAACTGCTCGATGCCTATTGCCTCGAAGGTTCTATGACAAAACTTATAGAAGATAATTCAGACACAGCCGCACAGGCAGAAGCTGTAGAGTATACCAAAAATCTTTCGGCTACTATGAAGAATTTCGACAGTATGCTCTATATGAATTACGACGGTGTCTGCCTTGTTCATAACATGCCTGAGATGATCGGCTACCAGAATGACGAGGAAACAAGGACCATGATCCAGCAAGTATACTTCCAGAATCCGCCTACTCCGCAGTATGCTATGACAGCGGTTGCTTCTCCTGCTACCAACAGCGTTACTCTTCTTTTTATGAAATCCTTCTATAAGAGTAATGACGACCCGGCAGGATACGTTGCTCTTGCTCTCAACATGAACAGGATCAACGATCTTTTATCAAGCATCAACCTCAGCAAAGATCAGGAAGTTACCGTAGCCTCTGTTAACGCAATGGACGGCTCATCAACAGCAATTTTTGATCTTAATCCGGACCTTATCTCAACCGCTATTGAAAGCGGTCCTATTCAGGAGCTTGCAGCAAAGCTTTCAGCGGGTGACGGTACACCTAATGAAGGTTCTGTCAGCTATACAAGTGAAAAGAGCGGCAAAAAGATGCTCGGAAGTTATATATTCCTTCCTGAGTACTCATGGCTCCTTTTTGTAGCCACAGATACAGCAAGCCTTAACGCACAGGCAAATGCAGCATCCGGCCAGATCTGGATCATCGCCATTATCGTACTCGTTATAATCGTAGCTGTAACACTTGTAGTACTTAAGCTTTTCCTTAAGCCTCTTACAGATGTACAAAGAACCCTTTCAAGCGTTGCAGATTATCAGCTTAATGTGGGCGGCGACATAGAAAGATACAAAGAGGGCACCGATGAGATCGGCAAGCTGGCAAATGCCACATCAGACGTTATCACAATGCTTAAGGATGCCGTCGGCGTACTCAGGACCAGCAGTGATTCCCTTAACAGCAATTCAGAAAACCTTGACAATACATCAAGAAAGCTTGTGGATGTTTCTACCGAAAACACCGCTGTAACCCAGCACTTCTCCGCAGGCCTTGAGCAGACATCAAATGCCATCGACCTTGTAGAAGAAGAGATCACAAAGATCGTTCAACTTGTTGATGAGGTTGGAAACAAGGTTAAACACGGCGAGCAGAGTTCAGAAGATCTTATTGCAAACGCCAAGAAGATGAACGAGACCGTTAACAGCAACATAGAAGCAAACGTTCAGACAATGGACGAAACCGTTGCCACAATGCAAGATGCAATGAACTCCCTTGCAGCAGTTGAAAAGATCAACGAGCTTGCAGATGCCATCATGGATATCACATCACAGACCAATCTCCTTTCGCTTAATGCTTCAATAGAGGCAGCAAGAGCCGGAGAGTCAGGTAAAGGATTTGCCGTTGTTGCAACAGAAGTGGGTGTCCTTGCCAATCAGTCATCTGAGGCAACTGATACAATCAGAAGACTTATTGATGATATTACCAAGAATATCGTTGATATCAACAGGAAGGCAGATATCTGCTCTAAGGATATGGAAGCCTGCGTAAGCGGTGTTGAAGGCGCCAATGAGTCGTTTAATAAGATTTATGAGGATGTTGCGAAGGCGACTGACGGTATCAATGAGATCGCTAACGGCATTGAGAAGATCAATGATGTTGCATCCAATAATGCAGCTACCACCCAGGAGCAGGCAGCCAACATCAATGAAGTACTCGGCTTAAGTGATATGATCGTTACCGAGAGCAACAAGCTTCGCTCAGAGACGGAGAACATTACAAGTATTTCAGAGAACCTTAACCAGTACTCAGATGAGATCAACAACGATCTTTCACAGTACACAGTGTAAATTAAACAGAAGAACTTATTTACTTCTGTTCAGCTTAGCCATAGAGGCTATGGTCTCAATCTTCATCGGACAGACATCCATACAGGACAATGCTTTGGAACATCCGCTGCCTACATGCTTTTTATAGGCTTTGCCGATATCCTTTGCATTGTCCTTGTTTCTGCTGCTGACAAGGTAGCAGTCATTCGTAAATACAGCTCCGTAGAAGTTGTTTCCGTTCGTGTAATTGGGACATACCTCCAGACACCGGCCGCATTTCAGACACTTAGCGGCATTATACTGAAGCATATGCTCTCTCCCATCCTTCCCGTTATTGGGCCTGTACTGTCCTATATATACGTTGGCTTTTTTCAGGTTCTCATATATTGAGCTCCTGTCCACGGACAGGTCATGTAAAACAGGGAATTTCCTAAGCGGACGCAG
>JAEEOQ010000029.1 GCA_016284355.1 Lachnospiraceae bacterium | reverse complement strand
CTGCGGAAGAAGTATCTTACCGTTAGCAAAATAGAAATTTACGTAACTTGCCGCAAGGCGCTCTCCTGCTTCCCTTTCGTCCTCTCCCTCTTCAAACACGTAGTTATCAAGGTCTTCTGCCGTAACGCATACAGGAGTGTCCGGTATAGGCAGCTTTATCACTTCTATCTTACGGCCGCAGGCATCTGTCGCGCTATCAAGGTAATCAAGATCTGCTTTAGACATGGCATACTGCGGGTCCTCTTCATTATCTGTCCAGGCAAGAACAACTTTTGCAGGTCCTATAAAAGCCGCCACGTTATCTACATGTTCATTGGTCTCGTCATTATAAATGCCCCTTGGGAGCCAAAGAACCTTTTTTGCATTAAGGGTCTTAAGCAAAACCTCTTCAATCTGCTTTTTGTTAAGCTCCGGGTTTCTGCCTTTGCTAAGGAGACAGCTTTCTGTAACCATAAGAGTTCCTTCGCCGTCTGAGTGGATACTGCCGCCTTCAAGAACTATATTGCTTCTTTCAGAAGGGATGCTGATTTCTTTGGCAAAACTTTTAGCAACCGCATCGTCCTTATCCCAGCTTGCGTAAAGTCCGTCAAACTCGCCGCCCCAGGCATTAAACCGCCAGTCTATGGCAAGTCTTTCTTTACTGTCTTCAGAAATAAGTACCGTCGGCCCCACATCCCTTGCCCAGGAATCATCAGTCTCTATGTTAAGGATAAAGAGACGGTGATAAGCGGCATTATCCGCATTTGTATATTTATTAAATTTGCTTTTAACATTATCAGAGTTTTCAGCATTTACAAGGAGATACACATCTTCTACTTCGAGAAGTTCTGTGATTATCCTTGTAAAAGCTTCCTGTGCCGCGCTCGGGTCTTTCCCCCAGCTGCCTGGCCTTACAGGCCAGATGAGAAGTGTTCCCTCATGCGGCTCATATTCTGCCGGAAATCTGTATTTCATAATCTGCTTTTAAAATCCTCGTAAGAAAACCTTTTTACAAGCTCGAAGTCACCATCAGCGTGCTCAAGTACTATATCAGGCAAAGCCATGCCGTTAAAGGTGTTGTTTTTAACCATACTGTAAATAGCCATATCTCCAAAGGTAAGGATATCGCCAACTTCAGGGATCCTTGGCATGACATAGGTTCCTATCACATCTCCTGCAAGGCAGGTTCTTGATGCGATCCTTACAAGAAAGCCTGTATCTTCAGTTGCATCAAGAAGTGGCGGTGTATATGGCATCTCAAGAACATCAGGCATATGGCAGGCTGCAGACGCATCAACTATGGCAGTTATATAGTCGCCTGTCCTTACAACGTCAAGCACCTCAGTTATCAGAGTTCCTGCGTTAAGAGCAATGGCCTCGCCCGGCTCAAGATATACCTCAAAGCCGTACTTTGCCTTGATATCTTTAATAAACGCTATTAGGCCCTCCACATCATAATCATCCTTTGTAATGTGGTGTCCGCCTCCAAGGTTTATAAAGCTTATCTGCTTTAAATACTTTCCAAATCTTCCCTCCACAGCGGCAAAGGTTTCTTTCAAAGGTTCAAGTCCCTGCTCGCAAAGGGTATGAAAATGAAGTCCCGTAACTCCTTTTGGGAGCTCCTCAGGAAAATCTATTCTTCTTATTCCAAGTCTTGAACCTTTTCCGCAAGGATCGTATATTTCATGACCTACTTGTGTAGAATGCTCCGGATTGATGCGAAGGGCAATTTTAACCTTCCCTTCTTTTTCGTATCTTTCCCAGGCTTCTCTGTGCTTTTCAAGCTGGGCTATGGAATTAAAATATACGTGGTCGCATATTTTAAGAATCTCTTCCATTTCAGACGGCTTATAAGCAGGCTCAAATACGTGGTTTTCGGCGCTTTTGCTCATCTCTTCCGCTGCCAGTTTTGCCTCAAAAAGGCCTGATGCCGTATAGCCTGACAGGTACTCAGATATAAGGGGATAAAGCCTGTACATGGAAAATGCTTTTTGAGCAAGAAGGATCTTGCAACCCGCCTTTTCCTGCACATTCTTTAAAATATTTAAATTGGATTTAATTTTTTCTTCCTGTACTATATAGGAAGGAGTCGAAAGCTCATCAAATCGCATATAACAGCCTTTCAACTAAGGAACCAAAACCGGATTCTCATCTACTACCCATGGGAGGCCGTACTCATTAAGCATCTCCATATATGGGTCCGGATCAAACTCGTCTGTGGTAAATACGCCCGGTTTCTTCCACTGCCCTGTTACAACAAGGGCTGTACCGATCATGGCAGGTACGCCTGTGGTATAGCTTATAGCCTGGCTGCCAAGCTCTTTATAGCATTCCTGATGATCACATACGTTATAGATATAAATCTTTCTTTCCTTACCGTCCTTGCGTCCTGTAAAGATACAGCCGATATTTGTCTTTCCGACTGTTCTTGGGCCAAGGCTTGCAGGATCGGGTAAAAGAGCCTTAAGGAACTGTATAGGCACTATCTCTCTTCCTTCAAACATAATCGGGCTTGTAGAAAGCATGCCCACATTTTCAAGGCATTTCATATGGGTAAGGTAGCTCTGGCCAAAGGTCATAAAGAATCTTATTCTCTTTACTTCAGGGAAGTTCTTACCGAGAGCCTCGATCTCCTCGTGGTGAAGAAGATACATATCTTTCATACCAACCTGAGGGAAATCATATTCTCTCTTTATCTCCATAGGCTTTGTCTCAACCCATTTGCCGTTTTCCATATAACTGCCGTTTGCTGAAACCTCGCGAAGATTGATCTCAGGGTTAAAGTTTGTGGCAAAAGGATAACCGTGATCGCCGCCATTACAGTCAAGGATATCAATAGTGTCTATCTCATCAAAATAGTGCTTCTTGGCGTAAGCGGTAAATACGCTTGTAACACCCGGATCAAAGCCGGTTCCAAGAAGTGCGGTAATACCTGCTTCTTTAAATTTATCCTCATAAGCCCACTGATAGCTGTAATCAAAGTAAGCTGTAAAGCCCTTTTCCTTGCAGCGCTTTTCGTAAGCTGCACGCCACACAGGCTCGTCTGTATCTTCAGGCTCGTAGTTTGCTGTGTCAATGTAGTCTACCTTGCACTCAAGGCAGGCATCCATAATGGTAAGATCCTGATAAGGAAGTGCTACGTTAAGCACTGCATCAGGCTTATAGAATCTGATAAGTGCTACAAGTGCCTCTACGCTGTCTGCATCTACGGTAGCGGTAGTGATCTTTACGCTGCTTCCGCTCTTTTCAATCTTTTCTTTAAGTGCCACGCACTTGCTCTCTGTTCTGCTTGCTATGCAAAGTTCTGTAAATACCTTGCTGTTCTGGCAGCATTTCTGGATGGCAACCTGTGCCACTCCGCCGCAACCTATTACTAATAATCTGCTCATATTTTATCCTTTCTTTCCTTTCGTTAAGTGTTCTGCTCTCACCGAACTACTAAGCTCTGCTTCGCTCTCGCTTGCACTCGCTAAGGGTCCGGTGGGGCTACTCACTAAACTCAAGCTTCTCTTCGCTCGCTTTCGTTAAGTGTTCTGCTCCTCTTCCTGTAAAAGATCTTCTACATACTTCGGTAACATAAACGCACCTCTATGAAGGTGGGTGGTGTAATACCAGGTCTTGATATTTCGCTCTTCCCAGCGCTCCGGATTAAAGTCTTTCAGCGGATGATACTTCTTTGAAGCAAATCCGAAAAGCCAATAACCTGCAGGGCAGGTAGGGATATGCGCCTGATATACTCTTGATATAGGGAAAGACTTAAAAGCCTTTCTATGCATCGCTCTGCAGTTTACCTCGTCCTCGTCAAAAAACGGGCTTCCGTGCTGGTAAACCATGATGCCGTCATCATGCAGTGCCTTAAAACAGTTACCGTAAAACTCTTTGGTAAAGAGGCCCGCTTCGTGCCCCAAAGGATCTGTGGCATCATTTAT
The DNA here is from genome assembly GCA_016284355.1 of Lachnospiraceae bacterium. Classification (GTDB taxonomy): domain Bacteria; phylum Bacillota; class Clostridia; order Lachnospirales; family Lachnospiraceae; genus JAEEOQ01. The sequence continues at coordinate 4,778 of JAEEOQ010000029.1, read as the reverse complement.
TATAAGATCATATTTATCTTTGCATTTTCTAAGGAATCTTAAGCCGTCTTCGTAGTAAATGCGGACACGCACATCCTCAAGGCCTATGGCATTGTCAGGAAAGTACTTTCTGCACACATCCACAAACATCTTGTCAGGCTCTGCGATATCGATGACCTCGATCTCTTTATAATGAGACAGCTCTCTTGCAACGCCGCCGTCGCCGCCACCTATAACCAGCACGCGCTTAACATCAGGGTGCACTGCCATAGGCACATGTACTATCATCTCATCGTAGGTAAACTCTTCGTTTTCGGAAAAAATGACATTGCCGTCGGAGGCAAGGAATTTTCCAAACTCAGGAGAGTCAAAAACGTCTATTCTTCTGTATTCGCTGGTTCCGGAGTAAAGATGCTGATTGACCCTTATGGCCATTTTTACATTATGGGTATGCATCTCTTCAAACCAGTATTCCATGCTGCTTTCTGCCACTTTAAAGCTTCCTTTCTTGCATTTTTATTTTAAAACATAAAGACTGGAAATATCATCACTTTCAGGTCCTTGCATAGAGCAGCCCTTCTCTTTAGCTGTCTTTATATACTCAAGTATATCCTTTGTTATCATCTCACCCGGCGCCAAAATTGGGATTCCCGGCGGATAGCACATTACAGACTCGGCGCATATCCTGCCAACCGTCGCATCAAGCGGGAGCTGCACCTTCTCTGCGTAAAAGGCCTCCTGTGGAGTAGCCTTGACTATAGGAGTAATGTACTCAGCTGAAAACTGGTTGCTTACAGGCTTTGAGTAAAGTCTCTTAATATCATCAAGAGCCCCCGCAAGTCTTTCTATGTCTTGAAGCCTGTCGCCGATGGAAATATAGGCAAGCACATTGCTAAGGTCGCCAAATTCCATCTGTATATCGTATTCCTCGCGAAGAAGGTCATAAACCTCGATTCCCGTAAGGCCGATACCTCTTGTATTTACAACAAGCTTTGTTACGTCAAAATCAAAAATGCTGCCGCCGTTTTTAAGCTCTGAGCCAAAGGCATAATAGCCTTCAATGTCATTTATCTCTTCTCTGGCGTAAGCAGCCATCTCAGAAACCTTTGCAAAAGTCTCCTCGCCCCGAAGCGCCACATTTCTTCTGCTTATATCAAGGCTTCCAAGAAGAAGGTAGGAAGCCGATGTGGTCTGGGTAAGGTTTATTATGTTGCTTACATATCCGGCATTTACGTTCTTACCACAAAGAAGAATGGAACTCTGGGTAAGGGAACCGCCGGACTTGTGCATGCTGACAGCCGCCATATCTGCACCTGCCGCCATACCTGAAAGAGGCAGGTTCTTGCCAAAATAAAGGTGAGTTCCGTGGGCCTCATCTACAAGAGCCATCATACCGGCAGCGTGTGCCATATCAACAATGGTCTTAAGATCCGAGCAGATACCGTAATAGCTCGGGTTATTTATAAGGATAGCCTTGGCATCAGGGTTCTCATCGATGGCCTTCTTTACGTCAGCCACTTCCATACCAAGGGGGATACCAAGCTTGGTGTCTACCTTTGGATCAATGTATACAGGCACCGCCCCGCAAAGAACAAGAGCGTTGATGGCGCTCTTATGTACATTACGCGGCATGATAATCTTATCGCCGTGTTTGCAGGCAGTAAGGACCATATTCTGAACAGCACCTGTGGTACCGCCCACCATAAAGAAAGCATGTTCAGCGCCAAAGGCATCTGCTGCAAGATCTTCTGCTTCTTTGATTACGGAAACAGGGTGGCAAAGGTTATCAAGAGGCTTCATGGAGTTTACATCGATCTCCACACATCTTGTGCCAAGGAAGTCAACCAGCTCCGGGTTTCCTCTGCCTCTCTTGTGCCCCGGTACATCAAAAGGCACTACTCTTAACTTTCTGAATCTTTCAAGGGCGTCGTATAAAGGCGCCTTCTTTTGTCTAGCTAAATCCATTCTTTTCAATTCCTTCTAAAACAAAACTAAATATTGCGCTTTTTAAGCAAAATAAAGGCGGCTTATCTACTGATAAGCCGCCGAAATCTTTACGCAAATGTTTATATGCTCCTGACAGGTAGCGCATCAGCACTGGTTGTGAAGTAACCATCTTAAAAAACAGGCCTTTTAAGCCTTATTTAATAATCGTGGTGCTCTCCACCACATGCGGCACCGACCTGCTCGCCTTAGAGCATAGGATGCAAACTTTGCATCGGTCATACATGCATATTATATTCGCTGATGTGTCAAATGTCAAAAGATTTTTATGCTATTTTACAAACAAAATATTTTTGCCAAATCCATCAAAGAAAACCCGCCAAATCCATCAATAAAGTTTATAATAAAAAGAGGCAAACAAGCCTCTTTTTAATTTAATCTTGATAGCGTATGCGGACTTCCTCTATCTTGTCATATACCGCCGAAAACGCGTCAACTACCGCAGGTGAGAACTGAGTCCCTTTGTTTTTAAGAATTTCATTTAAAGCTTCCTCTGGTTTCCAAGCCGGTTTGTAAGCACGCTTATTACTTAATGCGTCGTAAACATCTGCTACGGAGGTTATCTGGGCAAAAAAGTCTATCTGATCTTCCTTAAGACCTCTTGGATATCCGGTACCATCCCATCGTTCATGATGTTGGCACGCTATAACCTTTGCCATCTCTATTATCTGACCATCGGATTTTGAAAGTAATTCCTCTCCGTATAGCGTGTGTGCTTTAACTATCTCATATTCATCAGGAGTAAGACCATCCGGCTTTTCAATTATGTCCTTTGGTATCATAAGCTTTCCTACATCATGCATCATAGAAGCAATCTTAAAAAATTCAGTAGTTTCTTCACTTACGCCCATCTGCAATGCTATATGCTTGCAATATTCAGAAACTCTTTTTACATGCTGTCCTGTTTCGCCAGACTTTGCCTCTGAAAGTTCAGCAAGAGTTTGGATGATATGCTCCTGGCTATCGGCAAACTTTCGCATATACTCCAGTTTGCTTGCACCAAGCCTGCCCTCACTAAATGAAAGCTTTATAATACCTATCATAAAGCCTGTAATGATTAATGTCAGAATATCTATCCATAGGGTAGGAAAGTTTATCTCATCCGTTCCTAAATTTGGAAATATATAATACGCACAGTAAAAAGCATCAAGAATAAACAATAAGCCATATAAATATATGCTCAGCTTTTTCCAGTTAATTATCCTTGTTCGTGACATAAATTCAAGGTCTTTACGGTTAATCTTGAACGCTATAAACTGATTAATGGCAAATATAACCAGATAGGTAATAGGTGATATTGCTAAAACAAAGCAAAGTCTTTCTATACAGGCATATTGTAGATACGATGTGACTGAAATATGGAATTCAAGTTTTGTTATCTTTGAGTATAATATTGTTCCCGCAATAACAATAAGAAAGTCAGAAAAAATTTTCCATGCCACATAAACAGCACTATTGATGTCATTATAGCTAAGTAGCGTCATAGCCTTATTATAAGTGATCTCTGATAAGTATTCCCCCGGGATATATAAAAAGGCAGAGGATACAAGGAAAAAAGATATAAATAAACGTATCAAACGTTCTTTGTTGTACAATTTATGCATGATCCATGTATTCATGCACGCGAAATAAAAAGCAGCAATCAACAGAGGCCAATAATATGCAAATCGCCTAATTATCATTTCAATCCACATAGTTTATCCTTTACAAAAAACATCCTAGCAAAAAGCAAAAATAATTTAGCACTTATCATTACATAAATCAAGTCCCAAAATAATATTTGTTCATATTGGTTAAAAAACTTAATGTAAGCTGAATTATTGTCAAAAACCGGGGCGACAGGATTTCCTGCCGCCCCGGTATATTTTTACTGTTTTGTATGGCTTTTTTTAGTAAAGTTTAAAGTTCTGTCCTTACGCCGTTTATCTTAACGTGCTCGTTTTCACTCATAGGGATAACGATGCATTTTTTGCCGTCTATCATCTCTGTGCGGATAGAGTCTGTTTTCTCAGGCTTAACCGAAAGAATCACCTCAAATTCCGCAAGGTCTGATTTGGTGGTAACCTCTGCTATCTCAGCCTTTTCTTCCTCATTCTTTTTGATCTCTTCCTTAAGAGCGCAGACTTCTTTTACAAGTTCTTTCTTTTCTTTCTCCTTTGCGTTTGCTCTTACAAGTTTTTCATCAAGAAGCACGTCAAGAGTAGGTATCTCATCTTCAAATTCGGTCTTTATGACCTCTTTGATATTTCTTGCTTCATCACCCTCAATACCGTTTTCAACAAGGATCTCATCCATAACCGCGTCATCAAGAAGGATAGGCTCAGGGAAACTTTCCTCATCTTCCCCTGCGTTAACTCTTACACTGAAAGACTCCTGGATATCTGCAAATACGTCTTCAGCCTTATCTTCGCTATCTGAAAAGACCTTCTTTACGATGCTCTTAAAAGCTTCGCGCTTTTCGGTATTGGTGCGCTTGCTTCCGCAGCCAAGTACCCCTTCGGCAAATTCGGCGTGGGAATCCTTAGGGTCTTTTATAAAATAAGCAACCTTATGGATATCTGCGCTGTGGTCGTTAAATGCCGGGAAAAGGAAACCTATCTCAGGAACACCCACTACCCAGTCTCTTACTCTTGCGCCGATCCTGTGTTCTTCTTCGCGGTAGCCAAGGCCGGCTTTTGAAAGCTCTACAGGGCAAACGGAAACAAGAAGGTAATCGTATACTTCTTCGGATTCATCAAGCTTGTTGTTATCCGATGTACGCTTCATGATATCGTAAGTATCGTGGAATACAAGGA
>JAEEOQ010000028.1 GCA_016284355.1 Lachnospiraceae bacterium | reverse complement strand
AAGGCAAACCGCGAGCTTATAGAGAGCAATGCGGCAGCGCTTGGGATCCCTGTTACCATTTTTGAAAGCGACATTTTCGATGCGGTAGATACCATAGATAAGAGTCCTTGTTACATTTGCGCAAGAATGCGCCGCGGCTACCTTTACAATAAAGCAAAGGAGCTTGGCTGCAACAAGATCGCCCTTGGGCATCATTACGATGATGTTATCGAGACTATCCTTATGGGCATGCTCCACGGGGCGCAGATTCAGACCATGATGCCAAAGCTTCACAGCACGAATTTCCCCGGGATGGAGCTTATTAGGCCGCTGTATCTGGTACGGGAGAGCGACATTTGCGCATGGCGCGATTACAATGACCTGCATTTTCTGCAGTGTGCCTGCCATTTTACCGATACCTGCTCTACCTGTCATGAGGACGGCACCACATCTTCAAAGCGCCTTGAGACAAAGAAGCTGATCGCAGAGCTTAAGAAGACCAACCCGTTTATCGAGTCAAATATTTTTAAGAGCGTTGAAAATGTAAATGTGGATACAGTGATCGCCTATAAGAAAAACGGCGAGAGACACCACTTTTTAGATGAGTATTAAATAGCATTCTTTTTGAGAGCGCCATCAGGCAAAGAAGCGAGGATTCTGATGAAAAGCACATACAAAACAAAAGCAAGAGAAATAATGATCAAATACCTGAAGGAGCACGCGGATCAGAGGCATACGGCAAAAGAGATTTACGAAGCTGTATGTAACGGTGAAGCAGAGATCAACCGGACGACGGTGTACCGTAATCTTGACCGCCTTTGCGAAACCGGAGAGGTCTTGAAGTTTAAAGAGGCGAACCGTGATTCCTGGTATTATCAGTATTCGGCGGAACATGAGCATTGCAACAAACATATGCATGCCCAGTGCAGTGTGTGCGGCAAGATTTTTCACCTGGACAAACCATTTGTAGACATGTTCAATGTGGGGGTGCTTAAGGAATACGGGCTTGACATCAATCCGGCCGATACTGTCATACTTGGAAAATGCAGTAAATGCAGACGTATAAAAAGAAAATAATTCGAAATGATCACTTTAACTCCGGTTTAAAGTGGTCATTTTTTTGTTGACAAATTTCTGCCTATGGTGTAATATGCAACCGTGTTGCAAATTTGTTAAAGAGGGGAGATAATTTATGTCTACAAGAGAAGTACCAATAGTGATCATTACGGGGTATCTTGGCTCCGGCAAGACCACACTTATGCAAAACATTTTAAAGCAGGAAAGCCGCAAGATCGCCCTTATTGTAAATGATATGGGGAGCATCAACATCGACGCCTCCATTTTAAACAAGACCGGCAATCAGGTTCGTCAGATCGAAATGGTAGAGATGCAAAATGGATGTATCTGCTGCACGCTTCGAGACGAATTTATGGCAGAGATCGAAAGGCTTTCGGCGGATAAGAGCATCGAAGCCATATTTGTGGAGGCATCGGGTATCAGCGAGCCTTCATCTATCGCCGGGGCATTTATCAATTATGAGGAAATGACGGAAGATACAAGAGTTTACTTAAAAACAGTGGTATCTGTGGTGGATGTGGACAGGATCTACAGGGAGTTTTTGCACAATCTGACTTCTGATGAGGACACGGAAGACGGGGATGTGATCAACCTTATTATGGACCAGATCGAGTTTTGCAACCTGATGATCCTTAATAAAACGGACCTTCTTACGGAAGCGCAGCTTGCAGAAGTAAAAGAGGGGCTTCGCGGGCTTCAGCAGGAAGCTGAGATGATTGAGTGCGTAAACGGCGAGGTGGACCTTGAGGTGATCCTTGACAGAGAGGATTTTGACTTTGATGAGGTGGAGGCCTACAGCGCGGTTCAAAAGGCCCTTAACAACTGTGAACATGAGGATGCCAGGGCCTGCGTAGATGAGTACGGAATTTCCTCGTTTGTGTTTGAGGAAAGAAAGCCATTTAACCGCGAGGCATTTAACAGGCTGGTGGAAGACTACCCTGAGGCCCTCATTCGCTCTAAGGGTTATATCTGGTTTTCAGACGACTGGAAGCATGTGCAGCTTTTTGAGCAGGCAGGAAGAAATGCGTCAATAACCCCGCTTTCCGAGTGGCTTTGCGCATGGCCGGAAGAGGAGATTAAGAAAGTGGTGGAGGACTTCCCCGACACCAAAGATGACTGGGACGAAACATACGGAGACCGCTGCAATCAGGTGGTTTTTATAGGAAAGGGCTACGAGAAATCCGAGATCGTGAAGCTTTTGTATGATTGCATTGAGAAGGCCGGGTGAGACGGATGGGAACCGTTTATTTTGTAAATGGATTTCTGGAAGCGGGAAAAACTACATTTATAAAAGAACTGATAGGAAAAGAGTCTTTCAGGACAACCGGGAAGACTTTGATCTTATTATGTGAAGAGGGCGACGTAGAGTATGAGGAAAGCGAGCTTGCAACCGCAGACGCTGAACTTGAGCTCATTGAAAATGAGGAAGACTTTAACGAAGATTTCATCAGCGAGATATTAAAAAAGCATAGACCAAAGCGGGTGATAGTGGAATTTAACGGAATGTGGGACAGAAAAAGCCTGGAGTTTCCGTGGTATTGGGACGATGTTATGGAGATTGCTGTATTTGACGCATCCACATTTAAACTGTATTCCGACAATATGCGCTCTCTTCTTGCAGAGCAGGTAAGGCAGGCAGAACTAGTGATATTTTATAAGGCGGATGAAGTTAAGGAAAAGCTTGCGTCCTACGCCAGAAATATCAGGGTGATAAATAACGCGGCGGCTTTTGTTTTCAGAGGAGCGAAGGGCGATATGGTATTTGACCCCGATGAAAGCCTGCCATACGATATAGAAGCAGAAGAGCTTGACCTTGATGAAGAAGGCTTTGCGGTATTTACAATGGACGCCCTTAAAAGGTACGACATGTATGAGGGCAAGAAAGTGCGCTTTACCGCCTGCGTCTATAAAATGAAAGACGGAAACGAGCTGGAGTTTGTGGCAGGAAGACAGGTGCTGACATGCTGCGCCGCAGACATGGCATTTGTGGGCATAATATGCGCGCACCCTAAAGCCTACGAATACGAAGACAGGGAGTGGGTGGAAGTATCAGGCACCGTAAAGGTGCGGTATGATGAGGAAATGCAGCGAAAGATACCTGTTTGTAAGGTAGAGACGATAAACAGAGCAAATACACCCGAAAATGAGGCAATAACGCTGGTTTAACCACGCGAGGCCATGGGCCTTTCGTGGTTATTTTATTCTTGACTTAGCCGAACGGCTCATTGTATAATGAGAGAAGGAAAATAAAGCCGAACGGCTTACTTTGCAGAAACCGAGGCAGAAATTGTTCGAACGGCTCATTTTGATGGGAGGCAGATATGATAGTTAACAGTGCGACAGATTTTGGTAAGGCACTAAAGGCACGCAGAAAAGAGCTTGGTTATACCCAGCGATATATATCAGAATACACAGGCTTTAGTATCAGTTTTATTTCTGACCTTGAAAATGGCAAAAATACAGCCGAACTTGGGAAAGCTATTTATCTTGCAAATATGCTTGGACTAGATATTACGGTTAATGCGAGGGGGAAGAAATGAGAAGATACAATGTATATATAGGAATACTTTAATACCTGTATTTATAGCATAGTTTTAAAGCTTTGCTTTAACCGAAGCTGTATTCAATGCAGTAGAACCTCCAGATATGTACGCACTATTTTCTCGCAGCGAAGGAGCTTTGAATAATTGTATAGCTTGTCAATCTGTCTATCCTTTCGTTTAACATAATTTCTTAGTATTTCGGCAGTCTCCTCTATGCCAAGCTTATTTCTGTAGGAAATAATATCAACCACTGTTTTTTCTACGTCAAAAATACGGAATGTTTCATTGCACTCGTTAATTTCGGTAACTCCGGCTTCCATCCGAACCCGGTCAAAATAGTAGAGTTTGATCGCAGGCCAGTCGGGGAGGGTGCTTACTTTCTGCTTGCGTTCAATGGCAACATCCACAGTATCGGGCAGAAAGGTTGTAAGCCCGTAATAGCGCGCAGCGGACATAAGGCATATTACGCCTGATGGGACAAAGGCCTTAGCACTTAGAAAGTCGTTTTCATCGCCATTATAGGAAAGATTTTCATATGTGCTTTTATTGGCACGGGAAATAAGACCGTCTGCTTCTAATTGCTTGATCTTATAGTAGGAATATCCCATGGCCTTAAGTTCATCTGTGGTTATAAATTTTTTTGTGGTTGATATAGCGTACATAAGCTTCTCCTTTATGGATACTATACACTATTTCACAACCCATTTCAACCAAATTCGGCAAATTTAAATAAATGCAGAACTTAATTTAAAGTTTCTTTCTCATACCAAGATCTTGCATCAAGATTTGAAACTTGGAGTAGCCGTTCATAATGAGACCATGTAAGAATTCTTCTCCCTTTAGCAATCGATGCACATTCGCTAGATTGCGATGTTGATACCTTCAAAATCTTGGAATCGATACTGTTATTGGATTTTGGGGTTAGTGTCCCCACAATCTTTGGATACTCTTTATAGAACTGTACATATCGATAAAGCGAACGTTTATCAAAACCCTTGCCATACTTTTGCGTTAGTTCTTTTGATAATTTGGATAATATTTTCTCGCCGTAGCGTTCTGATCGAGTTCCAACCATATTGGTTGTGGAAATGCGCATTCCAAGAAGCCAATTGCGAAGTACCAACGTGGTATTTACAGATGTTATTGCGGAATGTTGCGCGTTTTCTATGATTCCATATAAATCTTTCTGCAAATCATCTGACATATTGTATTCAATCATTTCGTTCATAGCTTATCCCCCTAGTATAATAAAAAATCAAGATGTATTTATCTATGCAGATAATAAATCAAATAACTATATTATAAAAATATATACTATATTAATAATATACTTCCTTTTTGTCAATACTTATAGTATATTAAATTTATCATAAGTAATATAAGGAGAAATGCCATGTC
>JAEEOQ010000027.1 GCA_016284355.1 Lachnospiraceae bacterium | reverse complement strand
ATATGGTTATCTTCATTTCCTACCTGTCTTTTCTTTTGGCATACGTCAGCACTACAGAGCAAAGTACCATAAATACTATGCCCACTGTTACTAGTATACCAATTTTTGCCCCTTGCGACAATTCATTTTCAAATAGTGTAAGTGTGGTGCCCATGGCAAGGTCTGTCTGACTTCTGGCCTCTCCCGGGAGCCCTGTAAAGAACGCGTCTTCAATGCCTTTTAGCATTACGCTTCTGAATGCTGATGTGGCGTATATGAACGGGAAGCATTTGATGACTTTTACTATGCCCGAGCTAAGGCCACCGATGGCAAGGTAGATGCCGCCAAAGAAGCCTGCCACGGTGCCAATAACGATGCCGAATGCGCCCCAGCCGTTCTCGCTTTTATTTACGGTGGCAAGGAAAAGCAGGATTGCGGAGTACACGAATGCATTTACAAGTATAAGGGCAAGTACTTTAAAATGCTCGGCTGCGGAGAGGATGGCGTAGCCTTTGAAGGCTGCGATCACGTCCGTTATGGCAAATGCGAAAAGTCCCATGATAACGCTTGTTAGCCACGCACAAAACACGTATGATGAAACGATAAGGCCTCTTTTTATAGGCATTACCATTATGGAATTCAGCTTGTTATTTGCGCGGTCCTTGATCATGTTTGCGTAAAATGCGTGGGCGACGCTGGCTGCATTGATGGCAAGGATGCCGGCCACGGTCCAGTAAAATATGATCTCCGAGACCAGCTTGCTGTCATTTGCGGCGTCTCTGCCGGGGATGCCGCTTACCACCTGAAGGATGGCCTCATTGTTGATGTCGCCGAGGAAAAAGAGCATCAGCGCGATCACGATAAGTGTTGAAAGCACGGAAAAGAATACCGTTGAAAAGTCTCTGAAATATATGTGAATGTTGCGTTTGCTAAGTGCCATGAACTGTCTCATTTTATATTACCTCCTTGCTCATGCCGGTTACATTTAAGAATACGTCGTCCATATTGCCCTGGATCACTTCAAATCCGCCTATCTTCTCGCGGACCTTGCTTAAGATGTCATATGCTTTAAGGGAACCGGAGAGGGATACTTTGGCGCCGTATGGGGCCCTCGTCATGTCCTCATTTTTAAGGAGCTCGGTTATGGCGCTCTCATTTTCCCTGTCAAAATAGAGCTTTAGCTTGTCTTTGGCGTATTTTTCTTTTAGCGTAAATGGGGTGCCTTCCGCAAGCTTTTTGCCGTGGTCGATGATGATGATCTTGTCGGCGGATGCGGCCTCTTCCATGTAGTGGGTGGTGAGGAATACCGTCATGTCTTCGGATGCGCGAAGGGCTTTGATGGTGTCCCACACGTCGATCCTGGTGGCCGGGTCAAGGCCGGTGGTTGGCTCGTCGAGGAACAGGATCTTTGGGGAATGCATGAGAGCAAGGGCTATCTCGCAGCGGCGCTTTTGCCCGCCGGAGAGCAGTCTGTATCTTTTTGAAAGGATCGGCTCCAGTTTTAAAAGGGTGGTAAGGTCTGCTAGCCTTGATCTTATCTCGGCGTTGCCAAGGCCTGCCGCTCCCGCGCGGATCACCAGGTTTTCCTTTACCGTAAGCAGGTCGTCAAGCACGTTTGACTGGTAAACGATGCCGATGGAATTTCTGATCTCCATGTCCTCCTTGCCAAGCCTGTATCCGCAGACCGTTACCTCCCCGCCTGTGGGGGAAAGCAGGGTTGAGAGCATGTTGATGGTGGTGGATTTGCCGGCGCCGTTTACCCCCAGGAACCCAAGCAGTGACCCTGCCTCGGCCTCAAAAGAAATGCCGTCCACCGCAGTAAAGTCACCATATTTTTTCGACAGGTTTTTAACGTCTAACGCTTTCATTTTTTATATCTCCTTTATTTTTCGGGTGTTATCTTGATCTGGGTAAAGAATAATACCATTTGCCGGGGTTGAAAACAGAAAAGGGGGTAAGTTGTAATTTTTTAGGGGTAAGTTGTATAATAACTAAAGGGACTTTTTACATATGTACCAGGTACCTGTGTAAATTTTTTACACAGGTACCTGGTACATATGTAAAAACTTGGAGGAGGATGTTATGCCATTTCAGATTGTACGCAATGACATTACAAAAATGCACGTAGATGCCATAGTGAATACGGCTAGCCCTGTGCCGGGGTATGGCGCAGGGATTGATAAGGCTGTCTATAAAGCTGCGGGGGAAAAGGAGCTCCTTGCAAGAAGGCAGGAGATTGGTGCGATCGAACCCGGGAACTCTGTAATTACGAGTGGGTTTGATCTGCCGGCAAGGTACATTATTCACACTGTCGGCATGCCTTGGCAGGGCGGAGAATGCGGCGAGGAAGCTGTCATCCGCAAATGCTACAAGTCCGTTTTTGAGGTGGCGCTTGAAAATGATATCGAGAGCCTTGCTATTCCGCTGATCGCTTCAGGCAGTTACGGCTTTCCAAAGGGGATTGCTCTGCGGATCGCTCTTTCCGAAATCGAGGCCTTCCTTGCGGCGCGCGACATGGATATCTATCTTGTTGTGTTTGATGAGAAGGCTTTTGCGTTGTCTTCTGAGTTCTACGGCGATATCGACGAGTATATTAGCGACAATTATGTCGAGGAGAAGGTAGAAGAAGAGTATCACACTTTTGGCAGACGCCTTTTTGCCGCTGCGGAAGATGCGCCTATGATGGCGCAGAGTATGGCGCGGAGCCTTGATGACGTCGTAAATAATCTTGATAAGACATTCATGGAGCTGGTTTTCTCATTTGCAGACGCCAGAGGGCTCACCGACGTTGAGGTACAAAAGAGGGCGAACCTTGACCGTAAGGCTTTCTCAAAGCTTAAATGCGGTACCACCAAAAACCCTAGCAAAGCTACGGCACTGGCTCTTGCCATTGCCCTCCGGCTGAATCTTGATGATACAAAGGACTTGCTTTCGCGGGCCGGCCTGGCGCTATCTCCTTGCAGTAAGCAGGACCTCATTGTCAGGTATTTTATCGAAAGGGAAGTTTACGACATATACGAGATAAATGTGGCGCTATTTGAGCATGGTGAGCAGCTTCTCGGATCGCAAAACGCCTGATTTCATTTGTCGCCCGGCAAGTGACCGGATAGATCTTAATACGAGCTATAATGACCTCAGTAACAAGCAAATAAGCACATTACGGAGGTCTTTATTATGAGAGAAAATTTAACGGAACTTGTATTTATTCTTGACAGAAGCGGGTCTATGAGCGGGCTTGAGGCGGACACCATTGGCGGATTCAACTCCATGATCACAAAACAGCAGAAGGAAGAGGGCGAGGCTATCGTTTCTACGGTTCTTTTTGACGACCGGTGCGACGTCATTCACGACAGGGTGCGGATTGGCGATGTAAAAAAGCTTACCGAGGACGATTATTATGTAAGAGGCTGCACGGCGCTTCTTGATGCTGTGGGCGGGGCAATCCATCATATCGGTAATGTGCATAAGTATGCCAGAGATGAAGACAGGCCCGCAAAGACGCTTTTCATTATCACCACCGATGGTCTTGAAAATGCCAGCAGGAGATACACTTTTAACGGCGTAAAGAAGATGATCAAGCGCCAGCAGGAGAAGTATAACTGGGAGTTCCTTTTCCTCGGTGCCAATATTGATGCCGTCAAAGTCGCAGGAAACATGGGCATAAGCAGCGACCGCGCCGCAAACTACCACTGTGATCCGCAAGGCACCGCCATTAACTATGATGTTCTTGAAAAAACCGTTGCAAGAGTCAGAAAGTGCAAGGCGGCAGAGTTTAAAATGGCATTTGCAGGTGGCGGCTGGAAAGCCGAAATCGACTGCGATTACAAAGCAAGAAAAAGATGACTGCTTTAAAAGAGAAAAGAAATCAAACTTGTTTGTACAGATTATACAAACAAGTTTGACCACTTTAAGCCGGGGTTGAAATGATCATTTTGTGTATGTTTTCATTGTTGGAATTCAATGTAATCTTGAAATTTGTTGGCTACTCTTAACAAAAAAGAGTAGCCATTTTTATTCAAAGTGACGAAAAATTTTTTGGCTGTTGACTTATAAGAAAGTTGCTGTTATTATTTGTCTCACTTCGAAGAAATTGAAAAATCTGTATTCTATAGCATGCTGATTATCCAGCGTCGCCGGAAAAAGCATGTCTTGGCAACCGCAAGACGGGATGATCCGGAGATCCCATCTTTGCCGCCGTCTGAAAGATCAGATGAATACACGAAAAAATATTATAAAATAATTATGCGTTGTTGCCCGGCATTTGCGATTGTAGTATACTTAAGCTACGAGGGCATTTGGTGAAGCAGGCGCATTGCGAAAGAGGTAAAATGGAGACACCAAAGAGATACGAAGAACTTCGCTTCACAGATGACTTTATGTTTTGTAAGATTATGACCACACGCCTTGATATTTGCAAAGACGTTCTGGAACTGATCCTGGGTTTTGAGATCAAAGAAGTTAAGCTTGCTGAAGCGCAAAAATCCATCGAAGTGACTGCCGATGGAAAAGGCATCCGCCTTGATGTTTATGTCGATGATGATGAAAATACGGTCTATGATATCGAAATGCAGACCACGTTTCAGGCCGATATTGCCAAAAGAAGCAGGTATTATCAGGGCATGATAGATTTAAACCTGATTGAGCGCGGGGCACTGTACAAGGAACTGAAGAAAAGCTTTATCATTTTCATTTGCATGGAGCGGCCGTTTAAGGATGACGAAAATGACCTTCCAATCTATACATTTAAAAATGTTTGCATGGAAAATAAGGACATTGTGCTGTCGGACGAGGCCACAAAAGTTTTTCTAAATGTTTCATCGGAAAGAGATGATATCCCTGAATCTATCAAGGAATTTTTCGAGTACCTGAAGGGAAATTCTCTTGAAGGCGAGCTTAGCAGGCGAATTGAGGAAGCTGTATCAAATGCAGTGACTCATACTGAGTGGAGGAGTGATTATATGACTTTGCAGCAACAGTATAAACAAAAATATGCCGAAGGCCTTGCTGAGGGACTTGAGAAGGGACGCATTATCGAGATCTGTAATTTCATAAGAGAAGGATACATTGAAATTAAGCTTGGTGCCGAAAAACTCGGTATTTCTGAAGAAAAGATGGCAGAATATATGGCGTCGGAAGAATACAAATAGTTATAGTAAATTATCGTCAAAAGGGATGACCGCTTCAAGCCGGGGCTGAAGCGGTCATTTTTTAGAGTAAAGGAATGGTGAAAGATGGTAAAGCAGATAGTTAGAGATCCGTTTTTCCTGCAGCAAAAGTCTGAGCCGGCAACGGAAGCAGACAGGCAGGTGATCACGGATCTGACAGATACTTTAAAAGCAAATAGCGACAGATGCGTTGGTATGGCGGCAAACATGATCGGTGTAAGAAAGCGGATCATTATTGCTTCGGCGGGGCCTTTTAGCTTCATTATGATAAACCCGGTGATCACGAAGAAGACCGGGAAGTATGAGACTGAAGAAGGCTGCTTGTCTTTAGACGGGGTAAGACCCTGCACAAGATATAAAGAGATTGAAGTTGATTACCTCGACAGGGATTTTAAACGCCAGCATGGTAAGTTCGAGGGCTTCACTGCCCAGATTATCCAACATGAAATAGACCATTTTGAGGGAATCCTGATCTGATGAACATACGGAGTTTGATGGCCAACAGGGACAGTCTCAATACCATTAAGTTAAGGTTTATGCTCAAGAAACAATCCCTCGTGCTGAGGGACAATTTGATTTTACAGAAATAATCCCCCAAGTTTGGGGACAAATTGCAGAAGGGATATTCGAGATTCCCTGGGGGGATCACTTTAAGCCGGGGTCAAAGTGATCATTTTTGTGGATAACTTTACATATGTCGTCTATTAATCGGAAATTCGTAAAGACTTTGATTTTTTTCGATTACGTCGTTGGTTTAGCCTGGTAGTTATCATTACAGAGGTACCTGGTACATATGTATATATTTTGATGATTTACTTATTAATAACTGATAACATATAAGAAATTTACAAGAAAGTTTATTCGATATTAGCTTGTGATATCCAATTAAATGTGATAATATAGTCAATGCATGTCTTGTACGAGAAGACTGAGTAACAGGGATTGATGTATTGGCGCAATGAATAAGATAGACAGAACAATATTTGATACAAAAAAATGTATAAGTTTAGGCACTATTCGTAAGGAATTCGTAGATTTTTTAAATACACATGGGCTTGATGGCCTACTAAAGTATGAGACACCCATAGTTTTCTGGAAAGATAGAATTGAACATACGGATGAGCACAAGAATGATTTTTCGTCTGATACTATGTATCAGATATGCTTTGAAGAAATACCGCAAATCATATTTCATCCAGACTATATCAGCATTCATCCGAAAGAAAAGAGTGTATCATTTATTCGTAATTATTCATCAAATCATGTTAATGTTGCTATCAGAGTAACATTAAGTGGTAATTTGGCATATCGTACCATGTACCCACTGATTGATGCTACGCTTACACATTATTTAGAGACTTCCCATGCGTGGAAGGTTGAATATAGCGAAGATGACAGCCCTGTTATCATTGACAAATATAACTAATAATAGTAATATAGTAGTAGAGAAGAAAACAGAATCTGAGGACGGAACAGGCAGCCGTCACGCCCTTGTGGTCTTTAAAGAGATGTAGATTGTCACCTACCTATTCTGTTTTACTTGATTGCATTCCCGTCCATTGTTTTGGGCGGGTTTTGTTGTATACAGATATGTCTGACCGCTTTAAGCCGGGGCTGTAGCGGTCATTTTTGTGGATAACTTTACATATGTACCTGGTACATATGTAAAAAAATGCATGCTTTGTTTAGGAACAAGTGCAAAAGTTGCATGTTTAACTTGACAAAGATGTGCAAATATTGCATAATCACCTTAAAGGAGGCGTGCAATATGACTGCTTTGAAAGAAAAAAGAATTGCCTTAGGCCTGACGCAGCAGGAGGTTGCTGACAAAGTAGGAGTTTCCTTAAGGTCTTATGTATCTTATGAAAATGAAGAGAGTAAAGTTGATACGCCTAAATATCGTCTTTTCATAAGAGAGATAGAGGATATGAGTAGGGTCGATGAGGAGCACGGTATACTGACAAAGGACGAGATTATCAAGATTTGTAAAGAAATATTTATAGATTATAATATTGGATATTGTTACCTTTTTGGCTCCTATGCAAAAGAAAAAGCAACTGAAAAAAGCGATGTTGATCTTTTGATTTCATCTGATGTGTCGGGGCTTGCTTTTTATGGTTTGGTTGAGAAACTTCGCGAAGGACTGCGTAAAAAGGTGGATTTGTTAGATATGAAGCAGTTATTAAATAATGCGGAGTTGTTAAATGAGGTTCTAAAGGACGGGATAAAGATATATGGATAACATCAAAAACGACAACTATTATTCCGGGAAAACCATGGACCAATTTAAGCCGGGGCTGTAGCGGTCATTTTTGTGGATAACTTTACAGATGTACCAGGTACATATGTCATGCCTGGAAAGGGAGTATTATGGGAAGTTTGGATGGTAAACTGGCAATTGTGACAGGAGCTAATTCCGGTATGGGGATGGCCACTGTGGAAGCCTTGGCAGATGAAGGAGCCAAGGTTGTTATGCTTTGCAGGAGCGAAAAGCGAGGAAAAGATGCCCTTGCAAAGCTCCTTGAAAAGAATGAACGTCAGCTTGAACTGATGCTCTGCGACCTTGGCGATTTTGATTCTATCCGCTCTTTTGCAGCGAAGGTCAAAGAAAAGTACAAAAAGATCGATATCCTTGTTAATAATGCCGGTTTTATAGCATTAGACAGACAGGTGACAAAAGAAGGCCTTGAAATGCAGTTCGGGATTAATCACATTGGCCATTTTCTTTTGACTACAGAACTTGCCGAGCTGATGGGCGAGGGCTCGCGCATTGTCAATGTGGCCTCCGGAGCGCATAAGGTTGGAAAAATTCATTTTGACGATATCAATCTGACAAAGGGATTTAATGTTGTGAAAGCCTATTCGCAGAGTAAACTTGCAAATGTGCTTTTTACAAGGGAACTTGCCGGGCGGTTAAGGGATAAAGGCATTACTGTGAATTGTTGTCACCCCGGCGCAGTTGCGACTAACATGGGCGTTAACCGTGAGACCGGGTTTGGTAAGACTATTACGAGAATGCTTAGACCTTTCTTTCAGACCCCGGCACAAGGTGCACGCACAGCCATATTTTTGGCAACGGACGAGTCAGTAAAGGACATTTCAGGTGAATATTTTTATAAGTGTAAACCTGCAAAATCATCTAAACGATCAAAAGACCCGGAACTTGCAAAGAAACTGTATGCGCTCAGCGAAAAACTGACGGGAAGGAATGCGGAATAATGAACAGAATGACCAAAAGGGACTGTCCCTTTTGTTCGCTAGGAGGAAGAGTATATGATTATTTTACTGGTAAGGTACAAATGTAAACCAAGGCGCAGAAACGACTTTTTTGAGGCCATAAAGAAGGAACGAGTCGATGAGCTTAGCATGGCTGAAAAAGGAAACATCAGATATGAGTATTCTTTTGGAGTGGAAGAGAATGAACTTATTTTGACAGAAATCTGGGAGGATGAGGCAGCTATAGAAGTTCATAAGAACAGTGCTCATTTTGCACGACTTGGCGATCTGAAAACGGAATTTGTGGAAAATACCGAGATTGCAAAGTTTAGCGCAAATCAGATATAAAATACTATTTACTAGGGAGGTTTATTAAGTATGGGTAAGAAAATTGTAGTTGTTGACGCTGGGCCACGTAAAGGATGGAATACAGACATACTGCTTACGGAAGCGGCTGATGGGGCGGTTAGCGCCGGTGCAAAGATTCAGAGATTTGATCTGTTTAAACTGGAAAAATATACCGGTTGTGTCTCATGTTTTGGATGTAAGAAGGAAAAGTTTAAAGGTCACTGCATTTGCAAAGACGGGCTTACTCCTGTTCTTGATGCAATCAGAGATGCGGACGGCCTGATCATTGGCTCTCCGAATTACCTTTCAAATGTCACGGCATCTTTCAGAGCACTGTATGAAAGACTTGTTTTTCAGAGTCTCACTTACAACCGCGAAAATCCTTGCTGCAAGGAAAAAGAGGTTCCGGTTCTTTTTATTATGACTAGCAATGCGCCGGATACTGCGTATACTGAGTTGTTAAAGAGCTATCAGCAGACTTTGGGTATGTTTGTGGGGCCTTGCGAGGTACTTGTGAGCGGCGATACGCTGCAACTAGATGATTACAGCAAGCTTGACTGGGAATGGTCGATGTTTGACCCGGCCAAGAAAAAAGAGCGTCGCGAGACAGTATTTCCTCATGAGCGCAAGAAGGCATTTGATATGGGGAAAGCATTAGCAGAGAGATAGAATGATTACATATGTACCTGAAAGCGGTTATTAATAAACATACAGGAAGGTAAATGAAAATGTATTATCTTATTGAAGATACGCTTAAAGAATGCAGCGCGGAAAAGCGCAGAGAGGGAAGCGCGCAGTACGTGGCGGTGCTGACGCCTTCTGAATGGGCAAATGAGAAAGAGTCTTTTGAGATGGGCATAGATATCGACCTTGATATCCTCGAGATCCATTCTACCAAGGCAGAGGTTAACTACGACTCCGTAACCGGCACATTTGCCTTGCCCGACAGGTCCGATATGGAAAATGATACCAAGAAGTTTGCATTCGCCCTTGATGAAAAGGGTATTGTCTTTATAGACCCTGAGGATACGGTGAAAACTTTTATCCGCCACATCATAAACAGCAAGAAATGGCGCTTTCCGAGTCTTGAGCGCTTTATTTACGACTTCCTTGAGCAGATCGTAAAAGGCGATCTTTCGCTTCTTGAGAGCTATGAAAAGGAACTTGATAAAATTGAAAAGGACGTGGAAAATGACGACGATCCCGATATGGACCGCCTTAACGATATAAGGTACTACCTTCGCGATCTTCGTGTCCACTACGACCATCTCATCGATATGGCGCAGGAATTTGAGGAAAATGAAAACAATTTCTTTAAGTCCGAGAACTTAAGATTTTTCAAGCTGTTTTCAAACAGGGTTTCAAGGCTTTTTGATATCGTTAATTCTCTTCTTGAGTATACGGCACAGATCCGGGATACATATAAGTCAAGGCTTGACGTAAAGCAAAACCACATTATGACGGTGCTTACGGTGGTGACCACTATCTTTATGCCCCTTACCCTCATTGTGGGCTGGTACGGCATGAACTTTAAATATATGCCGGAGCTTAATTCGCCTCTCGGCTATCCTGTGGTGATAGCAGTCAGCGCTTTGATCGTTGTTTTCAGTTTGATCTTTTTTAAGATAAAAAAGTGGCTGTAAGAGCACTTTGATCACTTTAATGATCACATTAATAAAACTATTGGAGGTTACTTATGGGAAAGATGAGCTTAAAACCCTACAATGATTATTGCCCGCAGACTCTGTTTTTGTACGGCACATACGATGAAAATGGGAATGCCGACTTCGGGCTTTTCTGCTGGTTTAGCTACACCTGGGACGGCGAGATGGGAGTCATGTGCTGTATTGGCGGAAACAAGATGACAAAAGATAATATTCACAGAAACAGGATTTTTTCTGCAAATCTTGTGACGGAAGAGCTTTTGCCACTTGCGGACTATTTTGGAAACACTGACGGACACTCAGAAGAAAAGATGAAAGTAGCCCTGGGTATTGAAAAGGGCCGCGTGCTTGATGTGCCTGTTTTGACCGCATCTCCTGTAAACTTTGAGCTTGAAGTAAAGCAGTTTATAGAACTTGACGGCGGAGAGGTGATGCTCTGTAAAATGAGAAATGTTCTTCAGGATGACAGCCTTTCAGACAAGTCAAAGAGTGAAGCGGAAAAACTTGCGATGATAGCACCTGTCAGGACCACATGCAAAAGGTACTTCGGCTATAAGGGAGAAGACCTAGGGGCATGGGGAGAGCCGAGAAAGGTATTAGCTGAAAAATAGAAAATTATGGAAAATTTATTTGATTTTGATAACTACATTTTTGACCTTTACGGGACTTTGATCGATATTCGTACCGACGAGCACTGCGATGAGACCTGGGAGAAATGGATCGCATTTTTGGATGAGAAGGGTGTAAAGCACCCGGAGCTTGGCAGATTTCGAGATGATTTCTTCAATGCGGACAAGGAGCACAGGCAGCGTGAAAAGCGGTTTTTGCACCCTGAGATCGACATTTTGAAGGTTTACGACGAGCTGTTTACGCTTTATGGCAACAGGAAGTTTTCGGAAGGTGAGCTCTTTGAAATTTCGTATCATTTTAGAGAAGACTCGAGGGACTACTATCGCCTGTTTGACGGGGTGCCGGAGTTTCTTAAAATGCTGCGGGAGAAAGGTAAGAAGGTCTATATCCTTTCAAATGCACAACGTTCATATACGCTTAACGAAATCTACCATTTCGGCCTGGATAAAATGGTGGATGATTTCCTCATTTCTTCTGACTACGGCTGCATGAAGCCTGACAAGGCCTTTTATGACGCTATTATTGAAAAACACGGCCTGTCGCGTGAAAAGAGCGTGATGTTTGGCGACAGTTACGAAAATGACTACCTCGGCGCTATTAATGCAGGTCTTAGTGCTGTTTGGCTAAACGGGGAAAATGCAGCAGACAGATTTTATAATGACCACTTTATCCCAGGCTTGAAGTGATCATCCGGCGGCGGTAAAGCGGTCAACCCCTTTTCAACCCAATAACATGTTGACAAATCAACAACAGAGGTGTATTATCCAAGATGTTGATGTGTCAACATTTAAAAGGGAAAAGGGAGAGTAATAATATGAGCAATAACAAAAAAATACAGATAATAGTAGATTCTACCACAGATCTGCCCGAAAGTTGCAGGGACAGAGCTGTGGTAGTTCCGCTTACGGTTTCTTTTGGAGATAAGGAGTATGCGGATGGGATCGAGCTTACCAGAGATGAGTTTTACAGGAAGCTTGAAAGCGGGAACTTGTTGCCTAAAACAAGCCAGGCAACTCCGGATGCTTTTGAGCGTGTGTATCAGGAAGTAAGAGCCAAGGGAATGGACAGCATCGTGATCGCCCTTTCTTCCGAGCTTTCCGGAACTTATCAGAGCGCGTGCATCGCTGCCGAAGACTACCCGGAGATCTACGTGGTTGACTCAAAGAACGTAGCCATAGGGGCGGGGATACTGACTGAATATGCCATGATCTGCGCTGACCGCGGAATGTCTGCCAAGGAGATAGTTAAAGAACTTGAGGTCAAAAAGAATGATATATGCCTGGTTGCTATGCTAGACACTTTGGAGTATCTGTGGCGGGGAGGAAGGCTTTCGAGGACTGCGGCAATTGCTGGGGGGGCTGCTTAATATCAAGCCGGTAATCACGATAAAAGACGGCGCAGTGGTGGTGCTTGGCAAAGCTCGCGGAGCAAAGAAAGCCAATAACTTGCTGGTTGAACAGGTCACCAAGAATGGTGTAAAATATAATATGCCGGTGTTGCTTGGATACACCGGAACATCAGACGAACTTTTGCAGAATTATATTTCTGACAGCAAGGTGCTCTGGGAGGGGCACTTAGATAAATTAGAGTGGTCACAGATATGTAGCGTGATAGGAACTCACGCCGGACCCGGAGCTGTTGCCGTGGCTTTCTTTAAGGAGAACACGCCCGGCTGATAAAGTTGATTGAAAGGAAGATGTCATGTCACGATTTGAGCAGTTTACGGTATCAATATTTGGCATTACCCATTGTTGGAACAAAATAGCCACTGAAGAGATGCGGGAGCATGGTCTGAAAGGAACCTATGCTTTATATCTGATCACCCTGTATTCGGCAGGAGATGGTATAACGGCTGCTAAGCTATGTGAGATGACGCAGCGGGATAAGGCCGATGTTTCAAGAGCCGTGTCCATCTTTCAGGAAAAAGGATTTGTCGAAGAGTACGGAGAGAACCGTTACCGGGCACCGATCAAACTTACTCCAAAGGGCAAGATGATAGCTGAAGGTATTAAGAAGAAAGCAGACAGCGCATTACAGACTGCCGGTGCAGGCTTGTCTGATGAGATGCGCAAGAACATGTATAGCGCCCTTGAGATAATTTCAAACAATCTCAAGGAAATGTGCGACGGAACAGATGACCGCTAAAGCCAAAGGCCCCGCGTGTTTATATGTTGATAAAATAAATGAACACTTTATCCCCGTCTTAAAGTGATCATAACATTATTGAAACTATATGCCATCTGATATATAATTAGCTTGCGCCTGTTCGGGCGCGAAAAAAACTATATTATATTGTTGGAGGTGCTTTATGAAAAGGTTGAGAGCTTTACTACTTGTATTGATTCTCGCTGTCACTGCAATCGCCCCTGCGAACAAGGCTTTTGCAGCTGAAAAGTCAAAGGACATCGTTGTTTTATACACCAACGACGTTCACTGCAAAACAGGAGATGCTGAAAGTTTTGGTTATGCCAACATTGCAGCGTACAAAAAGTCTCTTGAAAAAACGCACGAATACGTAACACTTGTTGATGACGGTGATCATCTTCAGGGTGAAGCTATCGGTGTTCTTTCAAAGGGAAGCTGGCTTGTTGAAATTATGAATTCAGTCGGCTATGACTATGCTGTACTTGGTAATCACGAGTTTGATTATGCCATTCCTGCTCTTATGGAAGACATAAAGGCATCTAATTGCAAGTATTTAAGCTGTAATTTCAAGAAGATTGGAAAAGATGAACCTGTTCTTGATCCATATGAAATTGTCACCTATGGCGACAAGAAGGTTGCATTTATCGGTATCACAACACCTGAAACATTCTCAAAATCAACTCCTGAGTATTTTAAGAATGAGAAAGGAAAGTACATTTACACTTTCTGTGAGGGAAATAACGGTAAGGACCTTTATGATGAGGTTCAGAAAAATATTGATGCTGTAAAGAAGCTCGGCGCTGACTACATTATCGCTATCAGCCATCTTGGAGTTGATCCTTCAAGTGAGCCTTGGACAGTATCTAAGGTTGTAGCAAATACCACAGGTCTTGATGTTGTTCTTGACGGTCATTCTCATTCGGTTATCGAGATGGAGACATTAAAGGACAAAGGCGGAAATGAGGTTGTCGTTTCACAGACCGGTACAAAGTTTGAGTCATTTGGTCAGCTTACTTTATCTACAGATGGTAAGATCACCACAAAGCTTATTAAAGAAGATGTTGCATCTGAAAAAGATGCGGACGTTCTTAAGGTTATAGAGAAAATTGGAGAGCAGTATAAGAGCGCTCTTGAGGAAAAAGCCGGATCTACAGATTTTCCGCTTTATATAAGCGATCCTGAGACTGAGACACGTCTTATCAGAAAGCAGGAGACAAATACCGGTGACTTTGTAGCTGATGCTTACAGATTTGTCAGCGGAGCAGATATCGGCGTGGTAAACGGCGGCGGAATCCGTGTTAATGTTCCTGCAGGAGATATCACAGTGGGAACACTTATCAGCCTTCACCCATTTGGAAATGAGCTCTGCGTTAAAGAGACAACCGGCCAGCACATAGCCGATCTTCTTGAAATGAGCGTAAGCAAGATGGACGAGAACGGTGAAAATGAGAACGGCGGTTTCCAGCATGTATCAGGACTTACATTTGTGGCAGATCTTTCAATCCCAACCCCTGTTGTTACCAACGATAAGGGTGAGTTTGTAAAGGTTGAAGGAGACAGAAGAGTTAAAAACATCAAAGTCTTAAATTCTAAGACAGGCAAGTATGAGCCGCTTGTACTTACAAAGAAATACACCATCGCGTCTCATAACTATATGCTTAAGTCAGGCGGAGACGGACTTACAATGTTCCTTAACGATAAACTTCTTCAGGACTGCGTAATGAAGGATTACCAGGTTGTTCTTACATACCTTCAGGAATACTGCGACGGAAAGGTTCCTGCTCAGTATAAAGACATTAACGGACAGGGAAGAATTAAGCTCGTAAAAGCCGGCGAGGTTTACGAAGAGGAAGAAGAACCGGAAGAAGCTGAGGAAGCTGAAGAAACAGCTGAGACCGAAGAAAAAACTACCGAACAGAAAGAAACAGAAAAGAACGCTCCAAAGAAATATAAGGTTGTAGCAGGTGACTGCCTGTGGAAGATCGCAAAGAAATTTGGCACCACAGTTGATAAGATTGCAAAAGACAACAAAATCAAAGATAAGAACCTTATATTTGTCGGACAGAAACTTGTGATCAAATAGGTACCAGGTACCATTACAAAATTGTTAAATTTATTAGATTGATGTAGAACATTTCAAGCCGGGGCTGTGGCGATCATTTTTGTAA
>JAEEOQ010000026.1 GCA_016284355.1 Lachnospiraceae bacterium | reverse complement strand
CATAAGCTCCCTTTTCAAGCTTTTTGCCTGCAAAATAGAGATCGTAATCATCTTCGATTCCCACCATAAGGTAGCTTTCAGGCTTATGAAGAACAGGAAGAGCCTTTCCAAGCTCGGTCTTTATGGTCTCCTTTTGTGCATCTGTAAGCTTAACTGTTATCTTTGAATCAATAAATGGCATATCAGTACCCCTCCTATTTTTTTTCGGTAAATTAAGGATACCACACCTCATATCACCTTTCAATAAAAACAGACCCCATCGGCTTTAACACCGACAGGGTCTGTTTTCGGTTCATTAAGGTTATTAAAATCTTAGTTGTTGATAAGCTTGTCTTCTTCGTTGTTCCAGCTGTAAAGCTTTCTGATCTCTTTACCTACAGCTTCGCTTGGATGCTCTGCTGCTTTTTTGCGCATAGCCTTAAAGTGAACCTGCTTTCCTGCAGGAGACATATCAAGAAGGAATTCTTTTGCAAATGAACCATCCTGAATATCTGAAAGGATCTTCTTCATGGTCTTCTTTGTCTCTTCTGTAATAAGCTTTGGTCCGGTGATATAGTCGCCGTACTCAGCTGTATTTGAAATAGAATATCTCATGCCTTCAAAACCTGACTGGTAAATAAGGTCTACGATAAGTTTCATCTCATGGATACACTCAAAGTAAGCATTTCTAGGATCGTAGCCTGCTTCGCAAAGTGTCTCAAAGCCTGCCTGCATAAGAGCACAAACGCCGCCGCAAAGAACTGCCTGCTCGCCAAAAAGGTCTGTCTCTGTCTCTGTTCTGAAAGTAGTCTCAAGAACACCTGCTCTAGCTCCGCCGATACCAAGCGCATAAGCAAGTGCAAGATCCTGAGCCTTTCCTGTAGCATCCTGCTCTACAGCGATAAGGCAAGGAACGCCCTTTCCAGCCTGGTACTCAGAACGAACTGTGTGTCCAGGTCCCTTAGGAGCGATCATAGTAACGTCCACATCCTTAGGAGGAACAATGCATCCGAAATGAATATTGAAACCATGAGCGAACATAAGCATGTTGCCTGCTTCAAGGTTTGGCTTAATGTCTTTTTCGTAAAGATCTGCCTGTTTCTCATCATTGATAAGGATCATGATGATGTCGGCCTTCTTTGCAGCTTCAGCTGCCGTATAAACCTCAAAGCCCTGCTTTACTGCCTTGTCCCATGACTTGCTTCCTTCGTAAAGTCCGATGATAACGTGACATCCTGAATCTTTAAGGTTAAGGGCATGTGCATGTCCCTGGCTGCCGTAACCGATAATAGCGATAGTCTTCCCTTCAAGTAATGATAAATTGCAATCCTGCTGATAATAAATGTTTGCCATTTTCTTTCCCTCCAAAATATTAATTATTTACTTAAATTTAATCCTCAATCAGTTCGCCCATATCACCAAAGCCTCTTGTAAGGCCGGTAACACCGGTGCGGACCATCTCAAGTATCTTAACGTCGCCAAGAAGATTGATAAAAGCATCAACCTTAGACTGGTTACCCGTAAGTTCGATCATCATAGAATCTGTAGAAACGTCTACCACCTTTGCCCTGAATATGTTTGATGTGGCAATAATGGCCTGACGCTTTTCAATACCGGCTTCCACCTTGACCATAACAAGCTCGCGGCAAACAGAATCTCCTGCGGTAAGCTCTTTGATCTCCCGCACATCTTCAAGCTTTGCAAGCTGCTTGCTAATCTGCTCTAAGATCTGCTCGTCGCCCTTTGCAACTACTGTCATCCTGGAATACAGCGGGTTTTCGGTAGCTGCCACGGTAAGGCTGTCTATGTTATAGCCTCGCCTTGAGAAAAGGCCTGCAACTCGGCTAAGTACACCTGAGGTGTTGTCTACCAGTATGGATAAAACCATTTTCCTCATTAATTCTCACCCTCTTATTTTGTTAGCTTTCCAAATATTTTAGCAATTCATAGTGCTAAAGTCAAGTAATAAAAACATACTTTGGTATGCTTTGTGGTTATATCAGCAAGAACACACCAACATTTCTTAAAAGGCCGCTTTTGAAAAAACCGTATTTTAAAAGTTTTGCTCTTTTTTCAAAGAATCCGTCGGCGCTAAGGCCTGCAAAGGCAGATAAAACATCATCATATCTGCTCATTCCTTTATAGGTTTCATAAAACTCTTTTCCCTGCTCTATGCAAAGCTTGAGGCTTTCCTTAGCTCCGCTTTTATTTGCTGCCTTTTCTTTTACGTAAGCCTTAAAATCCTCTCCCCCCACAACATTTCCGCCGTGTTGTCTGTAAGACATGGTTGCCTCATTTAAAAAGCCGATGTGTCCAAATGCCGCGGCCGCAATCATAAACCACCAGTCGTGCATACGCATAGAGGATGGCACAAAATCAGAAGACTTACCGTTTCTTATCACTTCAAAAAGCGGCATATTTATCATCATAGTGCATCCCGGCGCCTTGTTTTCCATAAGAAGATGTGGAAGGTCAAGAGCCTTGCTGTTAAAATGGGATAAAGCCTGAAATGAAGGGGCAGTTACATTCCCTTCCGTATCCGTAAGTCTTGAATCCGTAAACACAAGAAGCGGCGTATCTTTGCCATATTCTTCTTCCATTTTATGCATTTTAGAAAGGGTCTTTTCCATCTTGTCAGGGTCCCATACATCGTCCTGATCGCAGAACATAAAATAATCAGTATCTGCAGAAAGTTCCTCGTTAGCTCTTATAAGGCCGGTGTAAAAGTTTCCCGCTGATCTTCTGTTTATCTCATTTTCATGGACAAAGACCTGACCATCGTATTTTTCCCCGTACTCTTTTAAAATGCTGACCGTAGCGTCTAAAGAGCCGTCATCCTGGGCAAAGATCCTGAAATCTTTATATGTGCCCTTAAATAAGGAATCAAGCTGATCTCTTATGTATTTTTCTCCGTTATATGTTGCAAGAATAACTGTTATCATAACATTTCCTCAAAAAATCACTTCATGTATTAAAGTATACAACCCGCAGCCTTTTATAGCAAGAAAACAATGGCTCAAATAGTGACAATTTTTTAACATTTTCTATTGACTTATTTTAAACTTCTGCTATCATATAATCATCTGACATCAAAAAAAGCCTGCTTTTTGAGGTGAAAGATCCAGCTAAATAATTATTTACGGGCTTATAGTATCTATATGCCTTCGTTTCTTGTGTTTAAAGCTGCATCTTTCAAAGGTGCAGCTTTTTTTACGCGATGTACCTACTTTTTATAACGGAGGAAGATCATGGAGACCAGAGTCGCAGTTATATCAATAATCGTTGAAGATCCGGAGCAAACCGGAGCCTTAAACATGGCGCTTCACGAATACAGTAAATACATAATAGGAAGAATGGGCATACCATACAGAGAAAAAGGCATCAGCATCATAAGTATCGCCATAGATGCGCCGCAGGATGACATCAATACCCTCTCCGGCCGTATCGGCAAGATAAAAGGCGTTACTGCAAAAACTGCTTATTCAAACGTTATTACCAAAAATACCAATGCATAGACATCTTAAGAGAGAATTGTAATGAAAGAAAAAAATCATCTGTTATCAAATATAATACTGATCGTTTTGCCGATTTTAACCGCACTTGCATCACTTATGCTGGGGCGTATCTTTATTGCGCCTTCGGATGTTTTTTCTGCGCTTTTTAAAGACCCCGACATAAAGCCGCTTATACTTATGACCGTTACCCAGATAAGGCTTCCCCGTATCCTTCTTGCTCTTCTTGCAGGCGCGGGGCTTTCTGTTGCAGGATGCGTTTTTCAAAGCCTTTTTGATAACCCCCTTGCCACCCCCGATACCTTAGGCGTAGCAAGCGGAGCGAGCTTTGGAGCAGCTCTTGCTCTTTTACTTCACCTTGGTATGGTGGGCGTGCAGCTTACTTCCTTTACCTTTGGCCTTGTTGCGGTTATACTTACATTTCTTGCAGGATCAGGCAAAAGCAAAGGCATGTCTGCTATAGTTTTATCGGGTATTATGATCGGCTCACTTTTTTCTTCTCTTGTTTCACTTATCAAGTTTGTGGCAGATGAGGAAAGCGAACTTCCTGCCATAACATACTGGCTTATGGGATCTTTATCAGGCGCCGGCTATAAAAACCTCATTTTCGGCGCTCCCGCCATTTTATTCGGACTTATCGTTATCTATCTTATAAGGTGGAAACTCAATCTTCTTCCCCTTCGAGAAGAAGAAGCCGTTTCAACCGGCGTTAACATAAAGGCTCTTCGGGTTGTTACCATGCTTTGCGCCACCCTTATGACAGCCTCCGTTATATCTATGTGCGGTCAGGTAGGCTGGGTCGGG
>JAEEOQ010000025.1 GCA_016284355.1 Lachnospiraceae bacterium | reverse complement strand
CTTTGTAGGATGAAGACTTTTCTATAAGTTCTTTGTATACAGGGTTACTTGCAATTTCAGCTATATAAAGCAGCTCTGTATCATAAAACCTTATATCAAATGCAGAGGAAAGAGCCCCGAGCACTTCTTTTGTAAGCCCATTTGTAAGCAGGGTTTTAAGGTTTTCTTTAAGCTCCATCATCATAGCCTGTTTTTTTCTGTTTTCTTCGGGGTAAACTAAAGGCTGCGCAAGGATTGCATCTGTGTCAAAGTCGGCTTTGTATACTGAAAGAAACTTTTCAAGCCGCTTGTCGTAATTTGCTACAGACAGTCTTCCGCAATCGTGCAGTGCCCAGGGCATTTCCTGACCCGGCACCCATACTTCATAGCCCGCCTTTTGAAATTCAAGAGACTGGGAAAAGTCGTACATGTCCCATCCGTCAAGAACGTCGCTTCTCCAGGGAAGGTCGTATTGCGTCATCATAAACATGCCGTCTACTGCAAAAACCTTTGAATCTTCCGAACTGAAATTATTCAGCTTCATGTGGTTGACATCGTTTGAACTAAATATTATCTTACCTTTGTTCCAGGCAAGATAAAACAGTCTGTTATCAGGCTTTTTATCGCCGCCTATCAGGCCTAAAAGACCGCACTTTGGGTGGTTTTCAAAAAAACTGATGCTTTTTTGTAAAATATCAGGGTCAAGAAGAAACATGTCCTGATGGATATACAGCTTATATTTGGCATCAGAAGCTTCCATAGCCTCGTTGTAGCCTGCGTAAATGGACGCGGCATCTCTGACATCGTAAAGATCTACCTGAAATCCTTCAGGAATATTAAGTTTGTTAAGATAATACATGCATTCGTCAAAATACAGGTCGTTATTGACGCACATGATTATGGCTATTTTGGTTTCGTTCATTAAGATGTCCTCCATGTAGAGGTATCTAGTGCTTTTCCGACTTGTTTACGTACTTTTCGAGCAAATTGCTTTCCTTTATGTAGGTGCTTAATTGCTTATATACATCAAGCGAACCTTCGGCACAGTTTTGCATAAGCGCTATCAATTTTTGCTGATGTATTTCTCTATTGAAATAATCATGAGTAATTTCATTTCTTAATAACAATTCTCCTAAAAACTGCTTTTCAAGGCTTGTCTGATCACTAAAAAGAGTATCATATCCGGAAATACAATATCTCAATGACTTTGATTTTCCATTATATGTACCTTCTTCTTTTCTCAAAAAAATGATCACATCTATAAATGCCTGGACGAAATCGTTTAATCTTACAGCAACTATATCCAGGCAATCTGCTTGGATATCTGCACTTTCGGTAGTAAAAAACAGATTACTTTTCGAGACTATACGTTCTGCGCTTTCTTTTATAAATGCCAGAAGTTCTGACATTCTCATTACGTTAATTGGTTCGCGTTCTTCGTTTGGATTAAGATTGAGCTCTTTTATCAAGCCTTCATCAAGTTTCATGCTATACTCCTCTTAATATTTGCTAGTTCTTTTGCGCATTGTTGTTCAAAAGATTTTAGTTCATTAGGATAGTAATCCGTAAGCTGAATTTGCGCATGTAATGGAGCCAAGAAAAAAGGTGCCGGGTTACTGATGTCAATAAAGAATAAATCTAGGGAGATATCCCGTTCTTCAAAAAACTCCTCTATTACTAATGCTATTTTTTTGTAAGTCTCCAGATTGTTAGTATATACGGCTATATCAGCATCGCTTTCTCCTGGAATATACCTAATAGTTGGATAGCTACCAAATACAAATACATTAAATTCGCTTTCTGAAAAAGAACCACATAATAGCTTTTGCAGACTGATCAGATCATGTATTCTTTTTAATGCTGCTTCTTTTTTCTCTTCTTCAGTCACCTTTATCACATCCTTTAATTCGAGTGTATGCCTTTCTCGAGTTGATATAATTATATCATTTGGCTTTTGAGATTTGCAAGATTAATCATAAAAGTCCATATATCAAAAGAGTAATGAATATATGCTAATTTCTCACTTTCATATCTTCTTCAAATTGTATATAATTGTCTTAGTGATCACCTTAGATAAACACCTACGAGGAGAAACGTATGAAGGTCTTATACATTTATATCGAGACGTTTTTTGGAAATGTGGATATGCTTGAAGCCCTTGCAAACTACAGGGGAGAAAAGGGCGAAACCATAGATGTGGTAAAGTTTAAATATGAATATACAAGAGGAAAGAAAGAAAGCGGAGACCCTGAAGTTGAGGCTGCTTTATTAAAGGCAATAAAGGATAACGATCCTGCCTTTGTTTTTTCATTTAATTTTTTGCCGATCATTTCAAAAGTTTGTGCCGGGGCAGGAGTAAAGTACGTTTCCTGGGTTTACGACAGCCCTGAAGTATACCTTTACTCGTATCAGGCTATAAACCCCTGCAATCTTATCCTTACCTTTGACAATGCACAGTTTGAAGAATTCCATAACGCAGGGATAGATACGTTGCAGTATCTTCCTCTTGCTGCAGGTGTAAAAAGACTATCTGCCCTTGAGCCGGATAGAAAAGCGGCAGAAAAGTACGGCGCCGACATCTCCTTTGTGGGCTCTCTTTACAGCGAAGCGGGAAAAAGCGGGCTTTACAGTCAGGTAAGCGAAGGCATAAGCGAGTACTCGAGGGGCTTTATCGACGGCCTTATAAGAGCTCAGCTTAATGTATACGGCTTTAATTTCATAAAGGAGAGTCTTACCCCAGAGGTGGTTAAAGACATTCTTTCTACAGGCGAGTTTATAATCAGGCCGGATGGCGTCGAAACATATGAGTACCTCATTGCAGATTATATGTTAAACAAGCAGGCCACAGTTGTCGAGCGAAGAGAGCTTCTTGCCTTACTTGGAAAGCATTTTAATGTAAGACTTTATTCCTACGATGAAAACAGGGCGGCGGTGCCGGAGGGCGTGGAATTTGCAGGCCCTTTAGTATATTATAAGCAGATGCCACTTGCTTTTAAGTGCAGCAAGATAAACCTGAACATCACGCTCCGTAGCATCAGGAGCGGTATACCGCTTCGCTGCTTTGACATACTTGGTTCCGGCGGTTTCCTTATGACAAACTATCAGCCGGATTTTGAAAGACATTTTGTGGCAGGCGAAGATTATGTATATTGGGACAGCAAAGAAGACCTTATAGCAAAGGCTGACTACTACCTAAGAAATGATGCTGAGCGTGAAGAAATCGCAAGAAACGGCTTAAACAAGGTGGCTGCAGAGCATACATTTGACGTACGGGTAAAACAGATACTTGAGATGCTGGGGCTTTGATGATTTATAAAAGCCAAGGCTTAGGGGGCGTTTTAATTGATCGAACTTCTTATAAAAAAAATTGTAAAAAACAGTGAAAAAACAGAAGATCCAAAGGTAAGGACCGGGTACATAACAGTATCCGGTATTTGCTGTATTTTCTGCAATCTTTTTCTTTTTGCCTTTAAACTTACAATAGGTATGCTT
>JAEEOQ010000024.1 GCA_016284355.1 Lachnospiraceae bacterium | reverse complement strand
GCTATCACATAATCATTTCCTTTGAAGATGAGGTGATGGATCCGGATAAGGCTTTGGAATTTGCTGTAAAGTTTGCTAAGAAGTATTTGGGAGACTACTACGAAGCAGTGGTAGCTGTGCACGACAATACTGAGCATGTGCATGCCCATATTGTGTTTAACAGCGTTAGCTTTGTAACAGGTCTTAAGTATCACTACAAAAAGGGCGACTGGGAAAAGAATATATTGCCCATAACAAACGAGCTTTGTGGCGAATATGGGATTTCAAAGATTGATCTTTCGGGAAGAGCCTCGGAAGATGTGCCAGAATCCATGTGGGATGAGCATAAAAACGGTCCGTTTGTATGGTCAGGCATGATAAAGAGGGATATTGATAATAGCATAATCAAGTCTGAGAGCTTCGAGGAGTTTGAAACCCTTATGAGAGAAAAGGGCTATGAGATAAAGACTGGAAAGTATTTTGCAGTGAAGCCAAGAGGTATGAACAAATTCCGAAGGGTTAAGATGCTTGGGGAAGACTATACGGAAGAGCGTATCCGGGAAAGAATCAAAATTGAGAATATCCGTACAGTAAAGCTTGAAGACTTTGATACTGCCGAAAGACTTGTTCTTATGAAGATTCCCAGGGTAAAAAAAGCAAAACTCACCGGTCTTCAAAAGGATTATTATAGAAAGCTATATGAACTTGGCATGATAGAACGCAGACCATATTCAAATGCGTACAAATATAAGAATGATATAAGGCTTATGAAAAAGCTGCAAGAACAGTACCTTTTCCTGTGTGATCATGACATTACATCTGAAACTGAGCTTAGCGAAGCAAAGGAGTTATTGATCACAGAGGCTGAAACAATTGCTGTTGAAAAAAGCAGACTCTACAGAGCTAAGAAAAAATGCGAAGAACTGATAGATATAGCAAATGAGATGCAGCAATATGAGGCCGGAGAGACAGCCTATAAGAGAGGAAATGAGATATTTCTTGAAGATCACCTTGCTTGGAGCAGACTAAATGCCGCTCTTACGGATCAGGGTTATAGCTTTGATCTTGTTAAGGAACTGGATGCTCATTACAAGGCGGAGATATCAAGAGTATCAAAGCTTAAGAGGGAAAAGAATAAAGATATAAAACTTGCGGAAAGCGTAACCAAAGAGCTTGAAAGAGAGCGAGAGCTTCGCCGCGAGGAAGAAAACAAAAATAAAGATAAGAGACATGTAAGGTCGTTGCCGGGTAGATAAGCAGCGACCTTTTTGAAAGGAGGAAGTAAGCGTGGCTGATGAAATAACCCAGGCTATACAGATAATAAGACTTGCCATAGACGGTGTAAACATAGCGCTTAAAACTGGTAAAGGCGGACTTGGTGCTCTAAAAAAGATGGCACAAGTAATTGCAAAGCTGGTGGCTTATGAAAAGTCCGTAGGAAAGACGAGCATGAGAAAACTGCTTCTTAAGGGCGGTGATCTTCAGGTGTTCCAGTTTAAGACTAAGGACATGAAGCAGGTAAAGAAGCTTGCTAAGAAGTATGGAATAGTGTATTCGGTACTTCCTGATGTAAACAAAACCGACGGCCTTTCAGAGATAATATTTCATTCTGAGGCGGTTCCAAGGATTAATGCCCTTATACAGAAACTGAATAACGGCAAGATCTCATCTTTTGCAGACTACCTGCAGACGGAGAATGGACAAAAGCTTGAGGAAGTACTTGATAAGGGGCTTAAGGAAGCAGGAATAGATGCGGAAAAGCCGGTACCAGAGACAAAAAGTGAAAAGGAAGTCGAAATGCAGCCTATTTCTGAAAAGGATAAAAGGGAGCTTGTTAAAAGAATAGATAAGGCTGCGAGTAAGAATGACGACCCCAGGGTGACGGCAGCGTCAAAAAAAACTGAAAAGGCTGTAAGTGAGAAAGTTAAGAATATGAATGCGCCGTCAAAGGTTAGCAAGCAGGCAGCAGAAAGGAGGAGATAGTGCAAGGCACAACGAAGAAAAAGCCAAATCTTCTGCTTATCGGTATTGGTTTTATCGGCGCTATCTATCTTGGATATCTTTTTGGAGGTGCAGCAGAAGAAGGCGCAGACATTATAGTGTTTTACACTAATTTTGTTAAAGTCTCTGAGAGACCTTTTGCAAATTATTTAGGTCCGTATACGGCAAAAGCTATTTTTATCA
>JAEEOQ010000023.1 GCA_016284355.1 Lachnospiraceae bacterium | reverse complement strand
AGCTTATTAAGGTGCGGAGCACGCTGCGTAAAGATCTTAAGCTGAAGATCTACAAACTGCTCAAGGTATTCCTCTTCCTTTTCAGGGTGTTCTTTCATAAGTTCTTCAAGGGTTTTGCCTTCAATAAAAGTCGTGATAATAGCCCAGCCTTCAGGAGTCTTCTCAACGTCAAGAAGTTCCGGTGTGTTAATGTCTGTTTCTTCGATCCTTGCAAGATTTAAGGCTTCGTTAAGTACGTCTGCCTTTGAAAATGTGCTGTCAAATACTTTAACCAGCTTGTCGCCGTCTCTATAGATTTTTTTATTGCTTCTTTTAACAAGTGTTTTCATATGTTACCCCATTTCTGCGCCCTGGCGCTAAAACTATTGATACATTTACCTATTTTCCGTAATAAGCCTTAAGGTACATCTCTTTGATCTCGCTCATAAGAGGATGACGTGGATTTGCTCCCGTACACTGATCATCGTAAGCATTTTCAACCATTTCATCAAGAGTGGCCATAAAGTCCTTTTCGCTGATGCCGTAATCTTTGATGGATTTCTTGATACCGATATGCTCTTTAAGTTCTTCTATCTTCTTAATAAGACCTTTAAGCTTGGCTTTATCGTCTTTTCCGCTTATACCCAGGCTTTCTGCTATCTCAGCGTAGCGTCTTAAAGTCTTTGGATGATCGTACTGAGGGAAGGTACCCATCTTAGTCGGAACTTCCTCTGCGTTAAATTCAAGTACATAGCTGATAAGGAGAGCATTTGCAACGCCGTGGGCAATGTGGTGGTAAGCTCCGAGTTTATGTGCCATAGAGTGGCATACGCCAAGGAAGGCATTTGCAAAGGCCATACCTGCCATAGTTGCTGCATTTGCCATTTTCTCGCGGGCCTCAGGGTCGTTGCTTCCGTTATCGTAAGCTCTTGGAAGATAAGCGAAGATATCCTTAAGAGCCTGAATAGCAAGGCCGTCTGTGTAAGGCGTTGCCATCATAGAAGCATAAGCCTCAAGAGCATGGGTAACAGCATCGATACCTGAGGCGCTTGTAAGTCCCTTTGGAGCAGTCATCTGCATGTCGGCATCAACAATGGCCATGTTAGGCATAAGCTCGTAGTCTGCAAGCGGATATTTGGTTCCGCTTACCTCATCTGTTATAACTGCAAACGGAGTAACCTCAGATCCTGTTCCGGCTGAGGTAGGAATAGCGATAAAGTAAGCTTTTTCACCCATCTTAGGGAAGGTATAGATCCTTTTTCTGATATCCATAAACCTCATGGCAAGGTCAAAAAAGTCTACTTCAGGGTGCTCGTAAAGAACCCACATGATCTTGGCTGCATCCATGGCTGAACCGCCGCCGACAGCAATAATGCAGTCAGGCGCAAATGCGTTCATCTGAGCTACCCCCTCTTTAGCGCAGGCAAGGGTTGGATCGGGAGCTACGTTAAAGAATGTGCTGTGCGGGATGCCCATGCTGTCAAGCCTGTCGGTAATAGGTTTGGTGTAGCCGTTTGAGTAAAGGAAATTGTCAGTAACAATAAATACCTTCTTTTTATGTAAAACATTTCCGATCTCATCAAGAGCAACAGGGAGACAGCCCTTCTTGATGTATGTCTTTTCAGGTGCTCTGAACCAAAGCATGTTTTCCCTCCTTATAGCAACGGTTTTTACGTTAAGCAAGTGCTTTACTCCTACGTTTTCGGAAACTGAGTTTCCACCCCACGAGCCGCAGCCAAGGGTAAGAGAAGGAGCAAGATTAAAGTTGTAAAGGTCTCCGATACCGCCAAAAGAAGCAGGAGTATTGATAAGGATACGTCCGGTTTTCATGCGGGCTGCAAAGGTGTCGATCTTGTCTTTGCCGGCTACCTCGTCTATGAAAAGAGAAGAAGTATGACCGTAGCCACCGTCTGCGATAAGATGCTCGGCTTTATCTAAGGCATCTTCAAAATTTTTGGATTTATACATGGCAAGAACAGGAGAAAGCTTTTCGTGTGCAAATTCCTCGCTGATATCAACGCTTTCAACCTCGCCGATAAGGACCTTGGTATTTTCCGGAACCTTAACTCCTGCAAGAGCGGCTATTGTAACTGGACGCTGTCCTACGATCTTGGCGTTTAGTGCACCGTTTATAATAATGGTCTTTCTGACCTTGTCAAGCTCTTCGCCTTCAAGGAAGTAGCAGCCT